>JBDHWF010000198.1:0-5494 GCA_039810045.1 Chloroflexia bacterium | reverse complement strand
CCAGCGCCAGCGCGGTTGCCCGCCCGACGCCCCGCCCCGCGCCAGTTACCCAGGCGACCTTGCCAGCAAGCCGCCCGGCTAATCCCTCAGGAGGGTTCAGCATTACCTGATCAGCGGCCATGCAGCACCAGTTTCAGGAATTCATCGCGAGTCTGATGATTTTCCTTGAAGCTGCCCAGCAGGCAGGAAGTGACGGTTTGGGAGTGTTGCTTCTGCACCCCTCGCATCATCATACAAAGGTGTTCAGCCTCGATCACCACCCCAACCCCGGCTGGTTGCAGGAGGTCTTGCAGACTCTCGGCAATTTGCGTTGTCAGCCGTTCCTGCACCTGCAAGCGACGACTGAATAGATCGACCAGCCGCGGGAGCTTGGAGAGGCCCACGATCCGCCCATTGGGGATATAGGCGATATGTGCTTTGCCAAAGAACGGCAACAGGTGATGCTCACAAAGGGAGTAAAGTTCAATATCCTTCACCAGCACCATCTCGTCATACTGCTCCTCAAAGATCGCGGTACCCAGCACCTCGCGCGGGTCCTGGCTATAGCCCTCAGTCAAGAATGCTAGGCTTTTGCGTACTCGTTTCGGCGTATCGTGTAGGCCCGGTCGCTCTGGATCCTCGCCAACCGCCAGTAATAGATCGCGAATCAGATCCTCGGTATCAGCGCAGTCAATTGCCCGGGTCAGGGAGCGCGATTCTATAGCAGTCATTGTGGCTTATTCTCCGTAATACTCGACACTATTATTCTCCGACTCCCATAGCCGCAGTCGATATAGTTGTGCGCCAATCAAAGCAGGCTGTAGCTGCTGCCAGCAGGCGACGACGATATTCTCAGCAGACGGAATTGTTCCGTGCAGGAAATCGACATCCAGGTTCAGATTGGCGTGATCAACTTTCGCGATGATCGTGCTGCGAATCGTATCGCGTAGGTCGCGCAGGTCGAGCACCATTCCAGTCTCTGGATCAACCTCGCCGCGAACAGTCACTTCCAGGGTATACGTGTGACCGTGACCATGAGGATTCGCATCGTTCCCAAAGACCGCCATATTGCGTTCATCGCTCCAGGCGGGGTTATAGAGGCGATGCGCGGCACTGAACGTCTCACGCCGCGTGATGTAGACCATGCTGCTGTTCCTTTCTGGCGATCTGGTGTGGCTGGTAGATACCAAAGTTGCAGTTACCATTCTCACAATCTATAGTGATAGAGGCGATAGTTTTATTCCCTCGCCGCACAGTTGCGGCTACGTGACCCACTACTAACGTAGCATTTTCTCTGCCGAGGCTTTACTGTGCTTGATAGCCCCAACCGCACGCCAGCATCCAGACCACCACGCGACCTGAAAGTACTGTTCCTCAGCACTTGGCTGCCGAAGCCGTGCGGGATCGCGACCTTCAGCAACGATTTGTCCCGCGCGCTCCTGGCGGCCAATCCACAAACCGATTACCGCGTGATTGCGATCAATGATCCCGGCGATACGTTCCACTACGCGCCTGTAGTACGGCAACAACTCGACCGCGAAGAATTGCCTAGCCTGCGCAAGGCCGCTGCCTGGATCAATGCCTCGGGGGCCGATGTGGTCAGCTTGCAACACGAGTTCGGCCTCTGGGGCGGTTTTGATGGCGAGTTTATTCTGCCCTTCCTGGACGATCTGCAAGTGCCAGTCGTCGCCACCTTGCACGCCGTACCGCTGGCTGCCTCGACCTTCAACCGCACCAATCGACTGCGCCTGCTGGCAGAAATTTCCAGGCGAGTCAGCCACCTGGTTACGTTCCTTCCTGCCGCTCGCGACTACCTTTGCGACCAGCTTGGCGTCGAGCCAGCCAATGTGTCGGTGATTCCGCACGGCGCACCAGCCTTCGACCGCAGCGGGCGCGAGACCGCACGGCAGCGACTGGGTATTGCCGACCGCCTGGTAATCACCACATTTGGCCTGCTCAGTCGGTTCAAAGGTATTGACGATGCGATTCGGGCGCTGCCACCACTGATCGCCGATTGCCCCAACCTGCTCTACCGCGTACTGGGGCAACCCCACCCCTACGAACCAGCCGACTTCTATCCCGGCCTGCATCAACTCGTGCGCGATCTCAACCTAGAAGATTATGTCTACTTTGAAAACCGCTTCCTCAGTGATGCTGAATTGGCGGAGGCACTGCTTGCCACTGATATTTATCTGACACCATATCGTGACCTAGCCCAAATCAGTAGCGGCACCCTCACCTTCGCCCTCAGCGCTGGCTGTTGTTGCGTCTCCACGCCATATATTTACGCCAAAGAAACCCTGGCAGATCTGCGAGGGGTATTGGTCCCTCCAGGTGATTCCGCTGCGCTAACCGCTACATTGCGACAATTACTGGCGGATCCAGTCTTGCGGGAACGGTATAGTGCTGCTGCCGCTGCTTATGGCGCGACACTGCACTGGCCGCAGATTGGGCAACGCTATCTCGATACACTGGCAGCGCACGCACTTCCACCGCGCCCGATCTCCAGCCCACGTGCCAGACCAATAGCGCGAAGATCGCTGCTAAACGAAAAGCAGGAGGTTCCCGATGGCTCGTTTGAGTAAGGAAGCATTGACAAAGGCCCTCACCACCCTGAAGGGTTGGGAAGTTGACGGTGAGGAGATCACCAAAACGTACAAGTTCAAGGATTTTGTTGCCGCGATCGGGTTCGTCAATCGGCTCGCTGATCTCGCCGAAGCAGCGGCACATCATCCCGACATCGATATCCGCTACAATCAAGTAACGATTGCCCTGACTACTCACGATGATGGTGGAATTACCGACAAAGATACCGCGCTCGCCGCCCAGATTGATGGTGTCGCCTGAGCATAAGATCACCCCTGTTGAGGTAATTCGATGCGGCTAGCCTTTCTAACCTCGACCCCACACTCGGTACAGGGTGGTAGTGGCACCTTCGTTGGGATCAACGTCCTGCAACGCGCCCTGGAAGCCGCCGGACACCAGATTGACCTCATTTCACCGCCAGCGGGGCCAATGCCGTTCGGTCACGCTGCCCAGCGGATCGGCTTTAATCTACGTGCAGGAGCACGGCTAGCAGCGTTGCCGCAGCAACCAGACGCGGTGATCGGCTTTGACCTCGATGGGTGCCTGTTGCAGCACCAGCAGCCATTCGTCGCCTCGATCAAGGGCGTCCTGGCTGAGGAACTTCAGTTTGAGCAAGGCGCGGTCAGGTTCAGTCTCTGGTTGCAGTCGCGCTTTGAGCGGCGCAATGTCCACCGTGCCCCCCTTGTACTAACGACCAGCAACTATGCCCGCATCAGAATCGCGGAGAACTATGGTATATCGACGGCAAAAATCACCATAGTGCCAGAGCCAATCGACTTGCCACACTGGCAGGCAGCGTTGGCAGCAGCTGGCTCACCTGCTGATTGGGCGCCGACAATCCTCACGGTCTGCCACCTCTATCCGCGCAAAAGTGTGGATCTGTTGCTGCGGGCATTACCTGCTGTACTGACAGCGATTCCGCAGGCCCGTCTGCGCGTCGTGGGGGTTGGCCCTGAGTTGGAGCGCCTGCTGGCCCTACGCGACAGCCTGGGATTGCGCCAGTCCGCCACCTTCTTACAGCACATCCCGTTTGAACAACTCGCCCGAGAGTACCGCGACTGCGCGGTATTCTGCCTGCCGAGCCGCCAGGAAGGATTTGGGATAGTGCTGCTGGAAGCGATGGCTGCAGGCAAGGCCGTGATCACCAGTCGGATCGCGGCGATGCCGGAGGTGGTGCCCGATGGCGTGGCTGGGCTCCTTGTTCCACCCGGTGATCCTGCGGCCCTAGCCGCTGCCCTGATCGCGCTGCTTTCCGACCGCGCCAGGGCGGAAACCCTTGGTCGTCAGGGTGCCGCACACGTCACGGCGTATGGGGCACCACAGGTAGCAGCCCAGTTCATCGCCGCGATTACCCCGATGCTATCCGCGAACTGAAACTCACCTGTGCAGCGTTCGGTGTACAATGCGCCAATCAGCACGCAGGGGCAAAATAGCAGTTGGCAGGATCGCAAGGAGGGCGTAATGCAGGTCGAACGGATCGCAATGATCGGCGCTGGAGTCATGGGCCACGGCATCGCCCAGGTGTTGGCAACGGCAGGCTATACTGTGCGGCTCTACGACCTCCACCAAGAAGCCCTCGACACCGCGCTGCAACGAGTCGAACATGGTCGTTATGGCCTACGGAACACAGTCCGGCGTGGCAAGTTATCAGAGGAGCAGGTAACAACAGTCCTTGGACGCATCGCCCCTACCACGGATCTAGCCACGGCCTGTGGCGACGCTGATCTCGTGATTGAGGCAGTACCCGAGGATTTGGGACTGAAGGTGCGGATCTTTCGGCAGCTTGACCATCTCGCCCCACCTCAGGCGATCCTGGCGACCAATACTTCCGGCTTTCCAGTCGTGGGACTGGCCTATGCGACCAATCGTCCACAACGCGTCATCGGCTGGCACTGGTCATCGCCAGTGCCAGCGATGCGCTTGGCGGAGATCGCCGTACACCCCGAGACAGCAGACGATACCCGCGATACGGTGATTGCGGTTGCCGCTCGCTGCGGCAAGAATCCCGTCGTGATCAAAGACACAGCGCGCCATTGGGGATTTGTCGCCAATCGGATCTTGATGGCGGTGACCCGCGAAGCGCGGCAGATCGTCGCTGAGGGCCTGGCAACACCAGAGCAAGTCGACGAATTGGTGAAAGATTGCTTCCGCTGGCCCGTTGGCCCCTTCGAAATGACTGGCGGGCGCACCCGACAAGGGTGGGAATAAATGAATTAGCCTTACTGATCATATTCCTATCTAATCATGCGATTCAAGTAGGTGGTGTATCAGCATGATAATCACCAAGGGTATCTATCGGGGATATGTCATATGAAGGAGCATGGAGATGACAATCACCCTGGGCTGTGGACAGATCACCTGGCCGAAAACGACGCCTGAAGATCAGATTCTGGCAGAGATCGCCGCTGCAGGCTATGCTGGCGCTCCCGCCAATCCGGGGCCGAATAATCGCGCGGCTGCGGATACTCTCGCGCTCTACCAACGACATGGACTGCGTCCCGCTCCCGGCTATTTCAGTGGTGAATTTTGGGATGGCAGTAAGGCCGAGCAGTTTGTTGCCGCTGCGGCACAACAAGCTGCCTTCCTCCGGCAATTGGGCTGTAACGAACTCTATGTCGCCGCGCAACTCACGCCCGAACGTCGCCTAGTTGCTGGTCACGTCGGGGAAGGCGACGCGCTTTCAGCAAAGGAGCTACAGCAATTTGCAGTCACGCTCAATCGGATTGGTGCAGCAACATTGCGGGAAGATGTCCACACTTGCTTCCATAACCATGTTGGTTCGTATATCGAGACACGCGCTGAGATCGACCGCCTCTTTGCCCTCGTTGACCCTACCGTTGTCTTTCAGGGGCCCGATACCGGCCACCTCGCCTGGGCGGGCGATGATGTTGTCGCGTTTGTCCGCGACTATGCCACCGCGATCAAGACC
>JBDHWF010000197.1:0-5507 GCA_039810045.1 Chloroflexia bacterium | reverse complement strand
GACGACGCGGTGGCGAGGCGACCGGTCGACCCGCCGTAAGGCGTGCAGCCGAGTCGTGCTCATGGTCCAGGGCGAACATTAACTCCTCTTCTTGTGTTGTACCGCTACTATGCGGGCAAGAGTTGGCTTGCTATGAATGACGATCTCGCGAAAAGCAATTGCATCACGTAACAGTTCACACCAGTAACAAGCTCTGAGCAGGAGCGTGGGCGGGGTCTGCCCGTGGTTGAGGGCGGCGTGGCCCCACCCGGTCCCATCCCGAACCCGGTCGTGAAATGCGCCAGCGCCAGCAGGTACTGCGGCTCCAACGCCGTGGGAGATGCGGCCACTGCGGGCAGGCCCCGCCCTTTCGCTCCGACATCTCACCTTGTCACTGGTGGTCAACGTACAGTACACTATTCCTGTGTGTCGCGGGGTGGAGCAGCGGCAGCTCGTCGGGCTCATAACCCGAAGGTCGGCGGTTCGAATCCGCCCCCCGCTACCAACAACAGCGCCGCCCGTTTGCAAACGGGCGGCGCTGTTTCTTTTATCATCTGTTCGCTCACCCACCTGTTTCGATTGAGAATGCGTATGGCGCAACTGTCCGCTTAGCCACATCGACAATCTGAAAGGCTTCAACCGTCGCCAGATCAGTATCGTAAACCACAAACGTTGCGGGAATATCGCGCTTCGCGGCTGAGTCATACCCCATGATCGCCCCAGGATTGACCACCAGCGCCTGGCCTCGTTGATAGACCCGAAACCGATGATCATGCCCATAGCAAATGAGATCATAGGCCCGCTCATCAACCGTCTCCGCAATACTCGGGTAGTGATTCACGTGGATCTTCCTGCCACCTATTTCGCCAGTGAACTGTTCCCCGGCGAGCGTGATATTCGGCCAGCGGGCGGCATTTTGGGTGATCCGAAAGAGATCGCCATCATTATTCCCAAAGACAATCTGCACTGGTTTCCCCGCCAATCCCTCACCCAACAGGCCGATGATGAATGGCGAACAGAGATCGCCACAGCAGATCACCACGTCACACGCAGCGAGGGTAGGCAACACGGTGTCGAGGTTCCAGACGTGATCGTGAATATCTGACAAGATCCCAATGTTCATCGCGCTTCCTTCCTTGCAATACATTGTGCGGCAAAATCTGGCACAATGGAGCCACAGAACGAATCGTACCCAATCGCCAGTATACGGAGAGGATACGACAATGCCAGCAGAAGTACCGCATTTCGCAACAGCCACTGATCTTGCAGCAAAGATTCGCCGTAAAGAGCTTTCCGCCCGCGAGGTCATGGCGAGCCACCTGGAGCAAATCGCGCGCGTCAATCCACAGGTCAATGCCATCATCACCCTCTTGCCAGAGGAGCAACTCCTCGCTGCCGCTGACCAAGCCGATGCCGCCGTCGCCCGTGGCGACGAACTTGGCCCGTTACACGGCCTGCCCATCGCCCATAAAGATCTTCAACTCACAAAGGGGATTCGCACCACCTTTGGCACCCCTATATTTAAGGACTTCGTTCCTGACCGCAATACATTACTCATTGACCGCTTGCAGGGAGCCGGAGCAATTTCGATTGGTAAGACGAATACCCCAGAGTTTGGCGCTGGCTCACAGACCTATAATGAAGTCTTTGGAGAAACACACAATCCCTATGATCTGACCAAGACCTGCGGTGGGAGCAGCGGAGGAGCGGCAGTAGCCCTGGCCTGTGGGATGATCCCCATCGCCGATGGGAGTGATACTGGTGGTTCACTGCGTAATCCGGCCAATTTTTGCAATGTCGTTGGTTTTCGCACTGCGCCTGGGCGGGTCCCAAGCTTCCCGGCGACCCTTGGCTGGTGGCCGATCTCAGTGTCCGGGCCAATGGCCCGCACAGTGCAAGATATTGCGCTACTGCTCACCGCAATGGCTGGCCCCGACCGCCGTGTCCCGATCAGCATCCCAGAACCAGCTTCGATCTTTAACCAGCCACTCGACCGTGATTTTCGAGGCACGCGGATCGCCTGGAGTCCCAACCTGGGCGATCTCCCCGTTGACCCACGAGTGACAGATACAATCGCTGCCCAGTTACCAGTATTTGAGCAGTTAGGCTGCACTGTCGAAGAAGCCTCCCCAGATTTCACCGACGCTGACCAGATTTTCAAAGCCTGGCGGTCGTGGAATACCGAACTGGCCCAAAGTACGAACGTAGCGAAATATGGCGATCTGATCAAGGAAACCATTCGCCAGGAAACCGCCGAGGGCGCGAAGCTCACTGGCCCCGAACTTTCTCGCCTGGAAAAGGCCCGGACAGAGTTGTTCCAACGTGTAACGACGTTCATGGATACCTACGAATACCTGATCTGCCCCGTCTCGCAGGTGCCACCATTTGACATTCGCCAGCGGTATGTCACTGAAATCAATGGACAACAGATGGGGTCGTATATCGACTGGATGAAGTCCTGCTACTACATCACCATCACTGGTCTACCAACCATCTCGGTACCGTGCGGATTTACGGCAGAAGGTTTGCCCATCGGTGTCCAGATTGTTGGCCGACATCAACATGAAATTGGCGTCCTTCAGCTGGCCTATGCCTTCCAACAGGCAACAAACGTCTGGCAGCACCATCCGCAGATTGCCCTACCGTAATCGCCACCAAGGCGTTGGTGTTAGAGACAAGGAGTGAGCACGGAATGAACCAGGATGAACTCTGCTATCAATCGGCGCTCGCCCTCCGTGCTGCCTACCAACGGCGCGAACTTTCGCCAGTAGAAGTTGCCACCACCACCCTCACCAGGATCGCACGGCTCAACCCACACCTCAACGCCTTCCTGACGATCACGGCTGACGAGGCGCTGGCAAACGCGCAGGCAGCAGAACGAGCCTACGCTGCTCCAGCAACGGCACCACCCCTGGCAGGGATACCGCTCTCGATTAAAGATAACCAGCCAACACGTGGCATTCGCACGACTCGCGGCTCGCTGATCGCCAAAGATACTATTCCTGACGCCGACAATATCCTGGTCGGACGACTCCGTGCAGCCGGCTCTACGCTACTTGGCAAAACAAACCTGCCCGAGGATGGTTGGAAAGGCGGCTCAACCAATCGCCTGGGACCACCAACCCAGAATCCCTGGCAACTTGGACGAACATCAGGGGGATCGAGCGCTGGAGCCGCAGCGGCAGTAGCCGCAGGACTGGGGCCGTTAGCCCAGGGCGGGGATGGCGCTGGGTCAATTCGGATTCCCGCTGGCTTCTGTGGCGTTTTTGGGCTCAAGCCGTCATTCGGGTTGATCCCCTACCCCAACGCCAGTGCCACCACAACGGCGCACGCCGGACCAATCACCCGCACCGTGCGCGATGCTGCGTTGATGCTAAACGTCATGGCTGGGCCAGATCCTCGTGACCGCTTCTCCTATCACCATAACACTGATTTTCTGGCAGCGTGTGATGGGGGGATCGCTGGGTTACGGGTAGCCTGGTCCCCCGACCTTGGCTTTGCGGCGATTGATCCAGAGGTGCGTACGCTTACCGAACGCGCGGCGCAGCGTTTCAGTGAGTTAGGGTGTACCGTGGTAGAAGCCTCGCCTGATCTTCCCGATCCGTGGGATATTCTCGACCCAATCTGGTGTGCCACCCAGGCGGCCTACTTCCTCGATGATTACGACCAGGTACGCGCCCTGCTCGATCCCGGTCGACTCCCACTGATTGACCGCGGCTTCAGTCTCTCTGCCGCCGCAGTCAACCACGCGCAATCCCTCCGTACTACCTATCACGAGGAAATCTGTCGCTTCATGGAATCATACGATCTCTTGATCACGCCACAACTCCCAATCACTGCCTTCCCGGTCGAGCTTGATGCGCCAGCGACAGTTGCCGGGCGGGAGGTTGGATACCTGAGTTGGTCGGCGTTTACCTATCCGTTCAATCTAACGGGACAACCAGCAGCCACCGTTCCCTGTGGTTTTGCCAGCGACGGCCTACCCATTGCCCTACAAATTGTGGGGGACTGGCACGACGACGCCACAGTATTACGCGCGGCAGCGGCCTATGAAGAGATGGCACCGTGGGCCAATCATTATCCACCTGTTGAGCAATACAACTCCGGGGAGTAGTAAAATGATCACAGCAGCAACAGAGGAAGAACTGGCGGCACTCGCCCCACTTTTTCAGGTACGCAAAGATATTACCTTTCTCAATCATGGGAGCTTTGGGGCTTGCCCCTTACCAGTCTTCGAAACGTTTCAGGAATGGCAACGCGAACTAGAACGTCAGCCTGTGGAATTTCTGGGGCGGCGGGTCAAAGGCCTATTGGCCGAGGCCCGCGCCGCCCTGGGTGGGTTCGTCGGTACTGACCCTGGCAATGTCGTCTTCGTACCAAATGTCACGGCAGGGATGAATGCGGTGGCCCGTTCGCTCCACTTTGAGCTGGGTGATGAAGTCCTGGCGACGGACCTGGAATATGGAGCGGTCGACCGCACCTGGCGTTATTATTGCAACCGCGTTGGCGCACACTACGTCACTCAGCCAATCAGTCTGCCAATCACAGATGTTGCCACCTTTGTTGATGAGCTTTGGGCAGGGGTGACGCCTCAGACCAAGGTCATCGCCATCAGCCACATCACTTCAGGGACGGCCCTGATCTTCCCGGTAGCCGAAATCTGTCGCCGCGCCCGCGAGGCTGGCATTATGACGATCATCGATGGTGCTCATGCGCCGGGGCAGATCGATCTCAATCTGGACGAATTGGGGGCCGACTTCTATCTGGGCAACTGTCACAAATGGCTTTGTGCGCCGAAAGGAGCGGGCTTCCTCTTTGCCCGCGCTGATCGGCAAACGCTACTCGATCCCCTGATTATCAGCTGGGGCTGGGAATCCACCGCGCCTGGGCCATCGCGCTTCCTCGATCACTATGAGTGGTCTGGCACCGACGACCCCGCCGCTTACCTCAGTGTCCCTGCCGCGATCGCCTTCCAGCGCGAACACAATTGGGCACGCGTGCGCGCCGCCTGTCACGCCCTCGTTGGCGAAGCCCGCGAACGGCTGGGAGAACTCACCGCTGCGCCGCAACTTGCGCCCGATTCAGCGGAATGGTGGGGACAGATGGCGACGATTCCCGTACCAGGAACCGATCCATCATTGATCAAAGATCACCTCTGGGATACCTATCAGGTGGAGATTCCAGTCATGGAGATCGCGGGGAAGGTCTACGTACGGATCTCGATCCAGGCCTATAACAGTCGCGCCGATATTGATCGCCTGATCGAAGCCCTCACGGCCCTGGCAAAGACGTAGTTGCGCCATAGTACTGATCTGAACGTAATGAGCAGGGCTGGGCGGGCTTCCTCTGCCCAGCCCTGCTCATTGTCTTGCCAAAGCCAGAATACCTTCATCGACCTAACTCGTACGCAGCGATTATGAATCCAGCGTACAATCCGTACAGTAAAGCACGACAGCGTAACTGCTACCATTGACAGAGCGCGATCAGGAGGAATGATGACCGATAGCTACCTCTCCGAACTGTTTGGG
>JBDHWF010000196.1:0-5537 GCA_039810045.1 Chloroflexia bacterium | reverse complement strand
AATATCTGGCTCCCTGAGTCTGAGGTTCAGCTACAGCAACTTTTACGATCCAGCCCAGCAAACCCTGTACGGGTCGCTGGTACGGGACATTCTTTTGTCCCACTCTGCGCCACCAAGGGTATCCTGGTTTCCCTCGATCAGCTGCAGGGGATCATCAGCGTTGATCCTGCACAGTGTCAGGCAACGGTGTGGGCTGGCACAAAGCTCTGGGCCCTTGGGCCTGCGCTCCTCGAAGCAGGGCTGGGGCTCGCGAACATGGGTGATATTGATCGCCAGTCGCTTGCTGGCGCGATCAGCACTGGCACACATGGCACAGGACAAACGCTGGGAAATCTCTCGACACAGGTTGTTGGTTTACGGTTACTGCTCGCCAACGGCGAAACGCTCGATTGCTCCACAACAGCACAACCAGATCGCTTTGCCGCAGCCAGACTTTCCCTGGGAGCATTAGGGATCATCACTCAGATCACACTCCAGTTGCTGCCAGCATACCAACTGCATGAACAAACCTGGGTCGCCTCATTTGCTGATTGCCTGGAACAACTGCCCACGTTGATCGCCAACAATCGCCACTTCGAGTTCTTTTGGAGTCCAGCAGAAGATGCCTGTGCGATGAAAGCGCTCAATCCTACCAGTCAACCGTTACCAGATAACCATCTTCCAGCACCTGCATCACCAGCAACACTTGGCCGCTTGGCGCGCTACCTTCATCCAGAGCGAAGTGATTGGAGTCACCGTATTTTCCCCTCAGAGCGCACTACATTATTCAATGAAATGGAGTTTGCGATTCCAGCCGAGGCAGGCCCAGATTGCCTGGTCGCCATTCGCCAACTGATGCAACAACGCCACCCCGCAGTACGCTGGCCAATCGAGTATCGTACTGTCCGTGCCGATGAAACACCGCTCAGCCCGGCCTTTCAGCGTGAGACGGTGACGATCTCGATTCACCAGGACGCTACATTGCCCCACGCCGCATTCTTTGCTGACGCCGAAGCAATCTTCCGGGAACATCAGGGCAGACCGCACTGGGGCAAGATGCACACACACAGCGCCCGGGCACTACAATCGCTCTACCCCCGCTGGGCTGAATTTCAGGCAGTCCGCGCACAACTCGATCCTACCGAGCGCTTTCTCAACCCCTATCTGCGAACGTTATTTCTTGAATAAAATGCATTAACACCAAGTACTGGTACTATAGTGCGATTGCCAGGAATACGGCTGATCACACTATATACTTGATACTTGATACTTGATACTTGCAGTGGCACCCTGCAACAGGTAGTAATTCATGACGACTACAGAAAAACAGGCTGGTACGACAGCGATACCACTTCCTGTACAGATTGCAGCAACACAATCAATAACCCAGGTCTGCGAGACACACCAAACAAGCACGGCAGGGTTAACCACCGCCGAGGCAGGAACACGCCTCAACCAGGTTGGTCTCAACGTTCTCCCTGCTCGACGAATCACCGCATGGATGGTCCTCTTTCGCCAATTGAACAACCCGATCTTGATTCTGTTAGTTGTCGCTGCGCTACTCTCATTTCTAACGGGTGATCGGATCGATGCCGTCATCATTCTAACCATCTTGGCGGCCAGTATTGGCCTTGGCTTTTTCAATGAATGGAAGGCAGAACGTGAGGCAAGCGCCCTACATTCGCAGGTAGCCCATACGATTGTCGTCGTCCGCGCTGGGCAGTCGCAGGAAGTAGCCGTTGCTAACCTCGTTCCAGGTGATATTGTGCGCCTTAGTCTGGGATGCGTAGTACCAGCTGACCTACGATTGCTCCAAGCAAGCAATCTTTCAGCCGACGAATCGATCATCACTGGCGAATCGGTGGCAGCCAATAAATCGACCAATCCCATAGAGGGCGGGGCTGGGTTGGGTGACCTCACCTGTGCCCTGTTAATGGGAACGGTAATCCACTCAGGATCTGGTCTCGGTGTTGTGGTTGCAACTGGTAGCGAGTGTGCTTTTGGCAGGATCGCGCAATCGCTGAATACTGCACTCCCACAAACTGGTTTTCAGAAGGGGTTAGTTCGTTTCTCGACTTTCCTCCTCTACGTTGCCCTGAGTCTGACCATCTTTATCTTCGCGGCAAACCTGCTCCTCCAACGCCCACTGCTCGATGCGATGCTATTCGCGCTGGCGATCGCCGTGGGGATCACCCCACAGTTATTACCTGCTGTAGTCAATACCTCGCTCGCCGCAGGAGCCAAGCAATTAGCCGCACAACAAGTTCTGGTCAAGCGATTGACGTGCATCGAGGATCTCGGTAACGTTGATATCTTGATCACCGACAAGACGGGCACCCTCACACAAGGCCACATCAGTTATGATCGAGCAGTGGCGGCAAAGGGATCTACGCAAGACGAGTTGCTCCTGCTTGGCTTACTCAGTTGTGAGACTGATTTTACTGAGCCAGGCGCCACCTCCCTAGGGCAGAATGAGATTGATCGGGCGCTCTCCGAAGCAGTGGTGTCCATCATCAATCTCGCTGGCTACCAGCGCCTTGACCTGCGCCCATTTGATCACGATACCCGAACATCAGCAGTGCTGATCGCCACCCCCGATCACCAACGCCTACAAATTATCAAGGGCGCACCCGAGGCAGTGCTCCCCGCCTGTAGCAATGTTGATCCCGCTGACCTGGCTGCACAGAACCAACTTTTCGCACAGGGTATTCGCAGTATTGCCGTAGCCAAGCGCAACAGCGCAGAGGCAGATCAGCTTCCAACAACCCAACCCAAGGATTTCACCTTACTCGGCTTCCTCACGTTTCTGGATCTGCCGAAGGCTGACGCTGCTGACGCATTACACCAACTCGCTGAACTAGGCGTCGCCGTGAAGGTTGCCACAGGCGACAACCTGGTCGTGGCCGAGAAGGTCTGTCATGACCTGGGGCTTGCGATCGGCACACCGCTAACGGGGGATCAGATTGATCAGTTGGATGATGAGCAATTGTATACAGCAGCGCACAATACTGCCTTGCTCGCCCGTGTCTCTCCAGACCATAAAGCCAGGATTATCTCTGTCCTGCGCCGGGATCATACTGTAGCATTTCTGGGTGATGGCGTGAATGATGCCCCAGCACTCCATAAGGCCGATGTCGGGATCTCGGTTGATAGCGCTACTGATGTAGCGAAGGACGCTGCTGACATCGTATTGCTAGAGAAAGATCTGGGGGTCATTGTCGCTGGGGTTATTGGTGGTCGCCGGATCTTCGCGAATACAATCAAATATATCCAGATGGGCACATCCAGCAATTTTGGGAATATGTTCTCCGCTGCCCTGGCTTCAGTTGTTCTGCCCTTCCTCCCCATGTTGCCAGGGCAATTATTGCTCAACAACCTCCTCTATGACGCCAGTCAATTAGCAATTCCCACTGATCGCGTTGATCAAGAGGCCCTGCGTAAACCAGCGCATTGGGATATCACCGACATTCGCCGTTTCATGTTCACCTTTGGCCCAATCAGCTCAATCTTTGATTTCCTCACCTTTGGGCTGCTGCTATTCATCCTCCACGCCCAACCGTCAGAGTTTCGAGCAGGGTGGTTTGTTGAGTCGCTCGCCACCCAAACCCTGATCGTCTTTGTCATTCGTACACGGGCAGTACCATTCTTCCGCAGTCGGCCCTCACTTGCCCTAGGCGGATCGGTTCTCGCTGTTGTCGCGATTGGCGCACTTATTCCGTACCTGCCATTCGCCAGCACGATCGGGTTTACACCGCTACCCCTCAGGTTCTTCCTGGCTCTGGTTGGGATGGTTGTGCTCTACCTGATACTCACGGAAACGATGAAGATTATCTTTTTCCGCACCAACCGACCACAGATACCAACGCCAGTGGCCGCAGCGAGATCAGGGACAATGCGCCCAAGTGGTCTTTCCGCCGCTGCCCGGCACTATCGGCGGCTACGACGGCGAGCGCAGCGATTTACTGTCACGGGCAGTCATCATTAGGAGGAGATGCCCGTTTGCTGAAGCGTTCACTACCGTGCCGTCACTGTCGGGCGGTCAGCGCTGAGAATGCCGGGGTGGGTACCATGCAGGATCAGCTCAGCAGTGCGCTCTGCCGTGGCGGGGCCAATCCCCATTCCACCACCGCTGAACCCCACTGCATAGTACACATTTGGCAGATCAGGCAACCGTCCGACCAGGGGGGTAGCATCAGCAGTAAAGCCCATAATCCCGCTCCAGCGTCGCTCGATCGGCACGTCTCGTAGTTCGGGGAAATACTGATGAATATGCGCTTCCAGCCACGCTTGCAACTGCGGTGTGGTTTCGTGATCGTTATACGTCAACTCCTCAGCAGGAAAGCGGTCACGTCCACCACCAATAATGAACCGCCCATCGGGTAACTGACGAAAATATTCGTTGCCCCAATTACTCCCCATCATCATCTCGATCAGCCGCGTCGTCGGTGCGGTGGCGAGAATCTGGCCTCTGGTCGGGACAACCTTGTCCTGAAAATAGGGGTGGAGCGTGCGAGAATAGGCTTCGGTACAAAGGCAGACCTGCTTCGCCCGTACGGTGGCCCGCTGACCGTGGACAGTCACAATATCGCCCTGTTGAGTAAGCTGACGCACAGCACAATTTGGAATGACCGTTGCGCCACTGTGCGCCATGATCTGCGTCACCAGCCAATACGATTGCGTAGCAATATCGCCCGGTTGCACAACCGCGCCGTAAAACCCACGCCCAGTAGGATCCTGGGCGTGAAACTCGACATCATAACCATCAGCGGCCAGCGCGCGGGCCGACGCTTCTAACGCCTTTGCTTCCTCCTGATCACTCGCCAGTCGGATACTCCCTGGTTGCTCGTACCAGACACCAAACTGATCGAGCCACTGCTTGACAATTACGCGATTCCGCAGGCTGATCTCTCGTCGTTCCCGTGCGCCAGCATGGCCCAGAAGGTTAATCGCGGTATGATAGTCGCCTTTCAGAGTGACGAAGACATGCCCAGCATTCCGACCAGAGGCCCCCAGCGCAACATCCCGCGCCTCCAGGACGATGACGGATTTCCCCGCCTGCCCGAGGAACGTAGCCAGGGCACTCCCTACGACGCCAGCGCCGACGATACAGACATCAGCCTCTTCATAGCGATGCGGCAATGCAGGCCACAGCGAGGTATCCTGCCAGATTGAAACGGTCG
Source organism: Chloroflexia bacterium (assembly GCA_039810045.1). Classification (GTDB taxonomy): domain Bacteria; phylum Chloroflexota; class Chloroflexia; order Thermomicrobiales; family CADCWN01; genus CADCWN01. The sequence goes on along the minus strand of JBDHWF010000196.1, from coordinate 378 downwards.
TCATTGGATCCTCCTTGTTACCCATGGGAGCTAAAACAGGTTGATGCCCATCATGGTTGAGTGATTATAAGGCGGATTGGTTGCGGCGGCGTGTAATAGCCAGAAGCGTCCGTTGCAATAATACGCAGCCGGATGACCAATTACGCGGCCAAGTAATACCAATAAATATTCAACTCCTTACCAGGGATGTTGCTTGAGACTCGCCAGCGACATCCTTGTCTGAGGGCTCGCCTGAGCAATCAGCCCTTGCCCTGTATGGAAGAACTTGCCAAAATATATCCAGTACAGCATTTCAGCGTGTGAAGATACTATGTTACCTGAGAGGGTACACATTGGCCCACGCATCCTGACGCTCTCTCATCCTTCAAGGCACGCCAA
>JBDHWF010000195.1:0-5719 GCA_039810045.1 Chloroflexia bacterium | reverse complement strand
CCCCACCATCAACGGCTCAGTATGGTAGATAATGGCGCGAGGAAGGGGTTTTGGCAAGTCGGCTGCTGCAACAACCGTGACAATGACCAGAAAACCTGGCTTACAGCACCACGGAATGCGGCGCATTAACTGTTTTCTGGGCGTAAATTGCGGACGAACTCCTCGATAACCGCTACACGCTCGGCTAATGGCTGGTCTGCAACTTCACCTAACCGATTGAGTAAGGCGGAGGCGACAATTGCCCCTTCTGCCGATGCGCCAACTTCGGCAACATGGGCCGCCGTGGAAATACCGAAGCCCACTGCCAGTGGGAGATCGGTATATTGGTGAATGCGGGCCAGGTATTCCGCCAACCCTTCTTGCAGATTGGCCCGAGCCCCAGTGATCCCAGTCAGCGAGATACAGTAAATGAAGCCACTGGCGCGGCGAGCGACTGCCTGGATGCGTTGAACAGAACTGGTTGGCGCGAGGAGCATGATGAAGTCGCGGCCATATTGCCGACAGAGTTCTACCACTTCATCGCTTTCCTCTGGTGGCAGGTCGGGGATAATCAGGCCATCGATGCCCGCCGCCGCGCAATCAGCAATAAACCGTGCGGTGCCATAGCGCAAAATCGGGTTGAGGTAGCCCATCGCCACAAACGGAATCGTGACGCCAGCAGCGCGGAGTTGGCGGGCTACGTCGAGCACAGTGGCGGTCGTGACGCCATTCTCCAATGCGCGTTGATTCGCTTTCTGGACAGTGACGCCATCGGCAATGGGATCGGAGAAGGCCATCCCGAGTTCAAGGAGATCGCCCCCGCCACGGACAATCGCTGGCACCCCAGCCAGCGTTGTTTCAAGGTCGGGATAGCCGACGGTGAGGTAGGGCATCAGGGCAGTGCGCCCCTCCGCTTTCAGTCGTGCAAAGGTAGCCGAGATCGTGCTGGGTGGATATTGCGTCGCGGCCTGGGCCTGATCCGTCGCTGGTTGGTTCATCCGCTGGCTCCTTGTCTGTTTATAGTCCGAGCGCGGCCATGACTGTGCCGAGATCTTTATCGCCGCGCCCCGAGAGATTGACCAGGATTGTTTCTTCGGCGGGTCGTTCTGCCGCCAGTTTCGTGGCATAGGCGAGCGCGTGGGCTGATTCCAGGGCGGGGATAATCCCTTCGGTGCGGCAGAGTAGTTGGAACGCTTCTAGCGATTCAGCGTCGGTGATCGCCACGTATTGCGCTCGGCCACTATCTTTCAGAAAGGAATGTTCTGGGCCGACACCTGGGTAGTCGAGTCCGGCTGAGATCGAGTGGGCTTCCTGCACCTGCCCATACTCATCTTGCAGCAGGTAGGAGCGTGAGCCGTGCAGCACCCCCACCTGCCCGGCACTGAGCGAAGCAGCGTGCTGGCCACTGGCGATACCGTGTCCGGCAGCTTCAACACCGATCAGGCGCACCTCACCATCGCCAAGGAACGGATGGAAGATGCCGATAGCATTGGAGCCACCCCCCACACAGGCGATGATATAGTCGGGTAATGCGCCGAGCGCGTGCAAGCTCTGTTCGCGGGCCTCTTGGCCGATGATTGCCTGGAAGTCGCGGACGATCTGGGGGTAGGGGTGCATGCCAACCACTGACCCGATAATGTAATAGGTCGTTTCGATATTGGTGACCCAATCCCGAATCGCCTCACTGGTGGCGTCTTTGAGCGTGCGACTCCCCGAGGAAACCGCGCGCACCTCTGCGCCGAGTAGCTTCATCCGGGCGACGTTTGGGGCCTGTCGCTCAATATCTAACTCGCCCATATAGACGATACAATCCAGGCCAAGCATGGCGCAGACGGTGGCGCTGGCGACGCCATGTTGTCCCGCGCCTGTCTCCGCGATGATTCGCTGTTTCCCCATCCTGGCGGCGAGTAGCCCTTGCCCCAGCGCATTGTTGATTTTGTGCGCTCCAGTGTGCGCCAGATCTTCGCGTTTGAGGTAAATCTGTGCGCCGCCGATCTGTGCGCTCAGTTTGCGTGCATGGTAGAGCGGCGTTGGTCGTCCCACATATTCTGCTTCGAGGCGCGCAAATTCGGCCATGAATGCGGCGTCTTCGCGCGCTTCCTTATACGCTGCTTCCAATGCTTCAAGCGCCCCCATCACCGTTTCGGGCGCATATTTGCCGCCGAACTCGCCATAGCGCCCCCGGAGGTCTGGCTCTGAGGTGAACGGGGTCTGGCGGGTAGCAAATGACGATTGTGGATCAATCGCGGGGAGGACTGACGATACTGAGTTTGTCATAGTTGCTCCATTGCGGGTTGCCTATCGAGTGCCAGGGATCGCCAACCGATCCCTGGCATTGTGCAGTTGTCGGGCTTTAGCCCAGGCCGACTGCCGTTTGCACGCGCTTCAATGTGGCCTGGGCGCGAGGGGAGACACGTTCTGCCCCCCGCCTGATCAGGGCTTCCAGGTGATCAGGGTTGGCGCGAAGGTCGTTGTATCGCGCCTGGATGGGGCGCAGTGTTTCGATGACCAGCTCTGCGACCGCCTTCTTCAAGTCGCCATAGCCTTTCCCGGCGAACTCTGCTTCGATTGCCTCCCGTGACTGTTCAGAGAGCAGTTGGTAGATTTCGAGTAGGTTGAATAGCCCTGGCTGGGCCTCATTGAAGCGGATCTCGCGCCCGGAATCGGTCACCGCACGCATGATCTTCTTGCGGTTTACATCTGGCGAGGCGAGCAGTTCGATCGACCCTTCCGGCTCACTCTTGGACATTTTGCGCGTCGGTTCAGCTAAGGACATGATCCTGGCCCCAGTCGTGCTGATGTGGGGCTGTGGCAGCGTAAAGATCTCCTGGTTATAACGCGTGTTGATCCGCTCGGCCAGATCGCGGGTGAGTTCGATATGCTGCTTCTGATCCTCGCCAACTGGTACGAAGTTGGTGTCGTAGAGCAGGATATCGGCGGCCATTAGCGCGGGGTAGGCAAATAGCCCGGTCGAAGCCCGTTCGGTGCCCTCTCGTGCCGCCTTATCTTTGAACTGCGTCATTCGTTCTAACCAGCCCATTGGCGTAAAGCAGTTCAGAATCCAGGCCAGTTCGGCGTGGGCGCTGACGTGGGACTGGACGAAGACCATCACTCGCTCGGGATCAAGCCCTGATGCGAAGAAGATCGCGGCAAGTTCACGCGTCGCCTCGTGTAGGGCGGCAGCGTCTTGCGGCACGGTGATCGCGTGCATATCGACAATACAGAAGATATTGTCGTTGTCGTCCTGTTCCGCAACCCAGCGCTTGATCGCCCCCAGATAATTCCCAAGGTGGAGCGCCCCACTTGGCTGAATGCCAGAGAAGACGCGGGGCTTTGTTTCTGTGGTAGCGACAGTGGTTGGGTTGGGTGCTGTGGCCGTGGACATCGGTATTGTTACTCCTCTCAATACACAATCAACGCTTGTTGCTTTCCGTTTGGTATACGATTGTTAGCTGCGCCAATAGAACTGTTTGAGTGTGCCATCTTCTGGTCTGCGTGAGTGGGCTTGCATAGTCAGTTGACTCCCTGCAGTGCGGCATCCGCTTTGCGGACAGCGGCGATAAAGTCACGGATCTTTTGCGGATCTTTCGCTTTTGCGGTTTCGACTCCACTACTTACGTCAACGCCCAATGGGGTAACGGCATGAATGGCGCTGCCTACATTCTCTGGGGTCAGGCCACCCGCCAGAAAGAGCGGCCAAAGGCGGGCAAGGGTGGCGGCGCTGGCCCAATCGGCCTGAGTGCCAGTGCCGCCATAGGCCCCAGGCACGTGGGCGTCGATCAGGGGCGTAAGCGGTTGCCCAAGCGGGCCGGATGCGTGAACGCCCAGCATAGTCGTCGCGGCGGTCAGGCGTTCGCGCACCCGCACTAAGCTTTCCTTGGGCCCAACGCGCACCGAGCGCAACACCGGGCGGGTCAGACGCTGACAGTCGGCTGGTTGCTCATCGCCACTCAGTTGCACGAGATCTAAGCCGACAGTATCAGCGATCGCGTTGATCTGGGCAGGATCTTCGTTGACGAATAGTCCTACTAGTAGCGGGGCTTTGCCCGCTGCCCGCAGCGCGTTGGCAATTGTCGTGGCCGCTGGTGGGGTGAGATAGCGGTGGCTGGACGGGTAGAAGACAAATGCCAGCAGATCGGCCCCCGCTTCGGCGGCGACTGTTGCACTCTCAATGGTGCTGATCCCGCAGATCTTGATCAAAGTACTCATTGCTGCTCCAATAAGGCGCGAATGGCGGCGCGGCGGTCTGGTGCTTTGACGAGTGATTCACCAACGAGAATCGCATCAATGCCGGCAGCAGCGAGGCGTTGCAGATCAGCCGCTGTACTGATGCCACTTTCCCCAACAATAGTTGCTGTGCTTGGCAGGGTTGGGGCAATTCGTTCGGTAGTGGCGAGATCAACCTGGAAGGTGTGGAGATCGCGATTGTTGATCCCGATCAGCGTTGCGCCCGCCGCTACCGCACGTTCGGCTTCTGTCTCGTTGTGAACCTCAACCAGAGCGGTAAGGCCATAGTTGGTGGCTGCCTGGTGCAGATCGCGTAAGGTGCTGTCATTGAGCATCGCGACGATTAACAGAATAGCGTCGGCCCCAGCCGCCCGCGCCTCGGCTACCTGATAACGATCCAGCAAGAAATCTTTCCGCAGCACGGGTGCAGGGCGGGCGCTTGCCAGCGAAAGGGCTTTCACTTCACGCAGATAATCGAGGCTACCGTTGAAGAATTGTTCGTCGGTGAGTACCGAGATTGCATCGGCTCCTGCTGCCAGATAATCAGCGGCGATGGCGGCGGGCTCAAACGGGTCGATCAGGATCCCTTTGGAGGGGGACGCCCCTTTCACCTCGGCGATCAGGCGCATCCCCGGTGCCGCGAGCGCAGCCGTGAAGTCGAGTGGTGCAGGTTGCTGGTTTGCCTCCCGTTCAAGCGCTGCAAACGGGCGCGTAGCCTGACGTGCGGCGACTTCGCGGCGCTTATGCGCGACGATTCGTTCCAGGAAGGTAGCGGTGCTGGTTTTCTGATCGATCATTCGGCTGCTCTCTCGTTTAATTGTTGTGCCAATGCCCGCCATTTGTGTCCGTGCCAGAAGCTATGGACGGTCATGACCACGCTAACCAGGAAATAGCTGAGTCCAGCCAGTGTCGCCTGCCCAACCGTCGCTAGGATGATGGAGAGAATACCCACTGCCGCAAGCAGCGGGAAACGCTGAATACTCCCTGTGGTTTCGAGTAACTCCAGCTCGTTCAGAGCCAGGTCGCTGCGCTTGCGGTAGGCGTAGACGTAGAGCAGCGCGAAGACCACGACAATGGCGAGGTAGCCAGCCCCATAGATCATCAGCAATTCCCCGCTTTGGTCAGGGCTGATCCGGGATGCGGCGACGGGATGGCCCAGGAGTTGATCAACGATCAGGGTAAACAGGAACTTCAGCGGATAGACATAAAAGAGTGTCAGGAAGAGCGCGACGCTGTTGAGGACGATGATCACATTGTCCTGTAGCCCGTACCGCCGGAAGAAGGAATAGTGCCAGTGCCAGATCTGGACCAGCAACGCGAAGCAGATGGCGAACGCCACAAAACCGCTCATCGTTTCGCGTAGCTCGTCAAACGTCTTTGGCACTTCAAGCGAGACAACGAGGAGGGTGACCGCAAAGGCGAAAACAGCATCGCTAAAACCTTCGATGCGGGTGATTTCGGCCCCGCGAATTCGAAAACCTTTGTCGGTCTGCTCTGGGCCTTGTTTGAGCAA
>JBDHWF010000194.1:0-5764 GCA_039810045.1 Chloroflexia bacterium | reverse complement strand
TTCAAGCAGCGCGAGCGCGTTGTCATCATTGACCCGGCGCAGACCTACTACATCAGCCCGCTGCTTCAGTTTGCCGAGGCCAAGGACTTGCATGCCCAACAGGCCGAACTGGCGACCATCACGTTCCTTGAGCGCAACCCGAAGGACTTCGACCATCCGGAGCTGCTTCGGCAGATGTTCCTCAAGTCGGCGTTGGAGAAGGCGCGCGAGCATCGCACGCGTGAGGCGGTCGAGTTCCGCGCCAAGCAGCTTCACCAGAAGCCGGAGATTGCCAAGATCGACATCCTCGCCACGCGTGAAAACGAGGTGCTGGCTACCGTTTCCGGCCAGGTCATCCGCACCGGCATCTTCCAGGAGAAGGCCTTCTCCGAGGCGTTCACCTTCAAACTGAGTCTCCGTCTGCTCCGCAACCCCAACATGGCTGCCAACGGTCGTTTCCCCACCGCTGTCGGCGACTTCAAATATGAAATCACCCATTAGCATACTCCTGCTGTCCGCAACGCTCGCGCTTGCCGAACCGCCCGAAGCCATTCAGCGCATCACGCTCGACGAACGCGTGGTTATCACCGTGCCGGTCGCAACGAACCGGGTCACCACCATCAGCCTGCCCGGACCGATTTCAGCGATTGATGCGGTGGGCGTGACTGCCGACGGCAAGACGCCAGGGCAATTCCAACTGGCGCACACCAAAGGCTCGTCTTTCCTGTCCGTCCGCGCGCTGGCACGGAAGGCGACGACAAATCTGAACCTCCGTTGGAACAAGCGCACCTATGTCTTCGAGTTGGTGGAGAGCGATACACCCGTGCTGGCGCTGAACCTCGAAGACCGGGCTGCCACCGCCCAGAATGTCCAACCCGCGCCGCAGGTCACCCCGACTCGCCTGCTGGCGTTGCTCGACAAAGCCAAGGCGTTCCCGTTGCTGAAGAAACAGCAACCGGACGCCGTGGCCGGCGCGGAGGCCAGGACGTTTGCCGACAAGCCGCTCGTCACGGATTTCAACGACTACGAGATCCGCATCGAGGAGGTGTTCCGGTTCAACCCCGAGGACACGCTCGTCTTTCATGTCACGCTGCGAAACAAGTCCGATCAGGAGATTCGCTACCTGCCGGAGAGCTTCTGTGTGCGTGCTGGCAGCCGACTCTATTTCCAGTCCATCAGCGATGCGCCCGGAGTGTTGCCTGCATGTGCCGCAAGCACCGTCTATTTCGCCATCAGTGGCACGCCGGACGGCGGGCGGAACGAACTCTCGCTCAAGAACGACTTCACGGTGCTCGTAACGCGCACTTCGCCACTTCCGACGCCGCCAAGGCAATCGGCCGCGATGACCCCGGAGGCGGAAGCCGTTGCACGTGATGAGTTGCATCGCGCCATGAACGATCTGGAGAAGGCTGCCGCAGAGTCGAAGGCGTCTTCCACAAACCTGCCAGCAAACAATCAAAACCCATCCGCCCCATGAAACCGCGCGACTTTCTCAACTTCTTCAAGACCGGCAGCGGCAAGCTGGTCCTGTTTGCGGTGATCTTCGGCGGCGGCCTGCTCGTGTTCAGTGTGCTACGCAGCCGATCAGGTTCTGGCGATGCCGATGTTCCCGTCACTGGACTGACGACGAATGCCACTGACCACCCGCAGGTGGTGCAGACCATTCAGCGATCCATGCTGCCGTTTCATCCGCCGACGCCCAAGCCCGAGCCGCTTCCATTACCCGGCAAGACCAATGAACCGCCGAAGTTGATCGTCGAGAGACCCAAGCCTGAGCCGCCAGCACCGCAGCTCCCGCCGATCAGCCTGTTCGGAGATGCCGCCGCCGGTGTTCCTGAACCGAAGGCCCTCGGCGAGATCTACGCGCCCTATGGCCGTCTGATCCCGTGCGAGACTGTCATCACGGTGGACTCGGCCTCGATTCAGACGCCCATCGTTGGCCTCGTCACCGAAAACATCTACCACGCGGGCAGACTGGTGATTCCCGCCGGCACGGAAGTCCACGGCACGGCGCAAACCGACCGCCACCGTGAGCGCATTGCCAGCGGGAACAGTTGGACGTTGGTTTGGCAGGGCGGAGAGGAGCTCCGCCTCAAAGGCGTCGCACTCGACCGTGAGTTCTCCGGCGACCAGGAAGGCTGGGGCATCACCGACGGCAGCGCGGGCCTGCGCGGACGCCTCATCAAGTCCGACAACCTGGCGGAGATCAAACTGTTCGCCGCCACGTTCCTCTCCGGCGCTGCGAGTGCTTTGACCGAGAAGGAGCAGACCATCTTCGGTTCGGTGGACAGCCGCTCGCTGAACAACGCCCCGTTCAAAGGCGCGGAGAAGGTTCTCTCGGTTTACGCGCAACGCATCTACGAAGCGATTCAACGCGACGGTTTCTACGTTCGCGTGGCGAGCGGCAAGCAGTTCTACATCTACGTCGTCCAAACAATTGACCGTAGCGATGCCGTGATTGGCGGCACGTTGAAGCCGTTCGCCGAGGAGGGGAATACCAACGTGCCCGCGCTTCTGTCACCAGCGGCATTCGGTGTAGCAGCCACACCCACCCCGAACGCAGTTCAACCAAACTCAACCCCATTGTATCAGCCATGAAATACCTCGCCCTGATTCCGCTCGTGCTCGTCGCCTCGTGCGCCTCGCGCCCGCAGGTTGTCCTCCGTCCCACGCCGCCGCCACCGGTCGAGCCGGTCGAGTCGGTTCGCTACGGTGAGGTCGTCCGTGCCTACCACGTTGGCCGCTACGTTGATCCGAATCACCCGGAGACGATGCACGAGCAGCACCCGGTGTATCGCATCGAAGTCTCCGCGCGGTGGAATCTGCACCCCGGGCCGCTCAATACCGCCAACCTGTTGAATCCGCCGCCGGATGCCGCGTTCGCGCCGCCACCCACGAACGATGTCCTGGTTGCCGAGATGAACAGGCAGCGGGAGACGACCGCTCGGGTGATGCTTGAAGCCGCGAAGCTCGCGCAGTCCTACGGCGAATTGCAGACCGTCCTGGGCGAAATGAAGAACGTCGCCCGCAACAACGCACTCCTGAGCGTCCGCCTCGCCACCAACGAACAGCGCCTCGTCGAGTTCGACCGCGAACTCCAGAAGCTGTCCGTATTGCCGTCGGCGGCGACGAACGAAGTGCCCGCGTTCACACCCGACCTGCCCACGCAGCCCAAGCCTTGAAGACACTTTGCTGGCGTGAGGCGATCCAATTCCCTTTCGCTGGCGAACACGGCAGATGCCGCGCTAACCAACAACAAAACACGAATCGTTATGAGCAAACCGAGACCCTCAGCGCCACCGAGCGCCGGCGGCAATGCCGCCCCGACCGACCAGCCCACTTTCCGGAGCAATCCGGAGGTGGATGCCAAGATTGATGCCTACATCAAAGAGAACCCCAAGTATTGGGCTTACGTCCAGGCGATGCCCCGCGAGCGGCTCGAACGCACCGTCGTCCTCAACGAGGTGCGCGAACTTGACCGTCAGCAGCGCATCCGCGAAGGCGTTCTGAAGCAGATCAACCGCAACCCGGAGATGAAGCGCGCCTACGACCTCCTGGTCAAGGACCTGCCCGAGGACCAGAAGGAAAACGTCATCGCGCAAATCGCCCGTCAGGCCCGGAGGGCAGTGGCCCGTTCTCAGGGGCAGCAGGTGCAGCAGAACCGCGGCGAAGCGGTCACGGTCTGACAGACGCCACGCCCCGGTCTGACACTCTGGCGACGGAGTGTTGGCCGGGGCGAAATGAGGACAGATTTTCGTCGTGGACAACGAACACGGCTTGCGGTTTTCGCGTCAAACATGCATGATCGAAGCAGTTGGAAAGAGTCTATGGAACATCCCAGCCAATATGTGCTGAAAGTGACCCGGGTTCTCGATGGGATCATCGCAGAGCACGGGTTCTATCTGTTCATGGGCTTCGCGGTCCTATGCTTCCTGCTGCTGGTGTGGATGTTCACCCGACGCCGCACACGTCCGGTCCATGATATTTCCGTGGTGATTCTACCGCTCGGCCATGCGCCCAGGCGCGAGCCCGAGCCCGAGCCCGTTTTGTTCCGGGAATCCTCCGATTTCTGATGCGGATGGCAGCCGGCTGCGAAGCCTTGCGGAGAGGTTAGACCTTCCCGTTAACCTTGTGCTCCAGAAGAAGTTCCACCTTGATCTTGTCCACAAAGTCCAAGGTGTGTGGGCGGGCGGGCAACCCCTTCATGTCAAACTGCCCGACCACGAACAGCGGTGTGTTAACCCATTCAGCATAACGGGTTCGGACGATTCGATTCCAAATCAGGGTTTCCCAGCCGCCCATGCCAAAGCAGGCCAGCAGACCGCAGCCATAAACAGGAATCGAGGGGGTTCGGAGGAAGAAACCGATCGCGATTTCAGAGTCTTCCGGGGTCTTCTTGTTGCGAAATTCATCCAGCCGCTTGAACGATTTTAATCGCGCGCTCTTGTGCTGGTAAAAAGTCAGGTCGGCCTTCTCGACCTTCTCACCGACTGCCGGCGTCAGTTCCACGTGTGAGCGTGCGCAGACGGCCAGGTATTTCCGAAACTCGGCGAAGACCTGCTGCTCCAGGTGCGTGTAGCTCTCGTCCATGTGCTTCTTGTCCCCGTGACGACGGTCGTCAAGCGGCGGTCGGGTGGTCAGGACGAGGAGATCGTCGGACTTGATGAAGCTGAAATGCTCGTGGCCGAGCTTCTTGTCCTTCTTCGGATCGAATGGTGAATTGAAGAGGATGTGCCCGTATTCGCAGCCGAGTTTGGCCAGGGGAGCGGTGACCTCGCTGAACGCCGCGCCATCGCGAATCTTCGATGGCTTCGCGACTTCTCCGGCGCGCAGCGGCATCGAATACGCAAAACGATGATACAGGGTCGGCGCTTTCACAATTTCGTTGCCAGAATGTTACAGGAAGCGACGGAAGAAGGAAAGCGAACGATTTTGCAAAATCAGACGCAAATTCAATTTCGATCTGAAATGCGCTTTCGCGGCATCGCGAGCTTTCTGCGGATATCGCGATTTCAGTGGAGAGAAAGTTTCGTATCAGACCGCACCCGCGCTCCGTTCGTTTATGCTTCGCGCACAATCCATGAAAATGCCCATCCTCCAGAGCAAGTCTCCGTCACCCCGCCGACCAGGCGGCCATGTTGTTGCGCGATTCGCAGCTTCGTTTCATCGAACTCGCGGCGTTCTTCGCGTCACCACGCAGGTCTCGCAGTCCCTCACGTGGCCTTAGCGCCGCGTATCGTCACCCCGAACACGAAGCACCCACCACGCATTTTGTGTCGGAGCTACACCCGGAAGAAAGTTGAAAAGCCTATGACAAGAGACACTGCGTATGAATCGCGACGCAAATCTTATCGGGCGCAAAGTCGCCAAGCTCCGCTTCCAGCGCGAATGGACTCAGGACACCTTCGTTGCCAGGTTGCAGGTCCGGTTTTCCGATCTGCGAATCACCCGCGACATCCTCGCGAACATCGAGACGAAACGCTGCGTTGCCACCGACAAGCACGTCTATGCCTTTGCTCTGGTCCTCGGAGTCGAAGTCGGCGAACTGTTCCGGCCATGAACCGCCATGCCAGCCCCAACCTGAAAGAACTGCATGGCAATCCGGCGAAATCATGTAGAATCCGACCAGCAGCTTGACCTTTTCAGCACGCCCAGGCCGCCCCGTGAAACCGTTGACCCAATACGGCCGAATGGCCGAGAAGCACTGGCGCGAACACCGCCCGAAGATGGTCCGCGAAATGGAGCGGAAAGGCATTCTGCATCAATTACTTCTGGAAGCGGAGGA
>JBDHWF010000193.1:0-5885 GCA_039810045.1 Chloroflexia bacterium | reverse complement strand
AACCTCGCCCTCACTCTGCAATCCGTCTACTCCAATAGCAGTGCCTGTTCGCCTGAGTGTACTATGTGCCGTCGATCATTGACGAGGAGTGGCAGTGCTATACTGTGGCGAGCGACCAGATCGCCAATTCAGAACAGAGGCAGGATGAGTAGTCAGCGATCACGCGAGCGGCAGAAACCGAGCAAAGGCTGGTTCGCGATCCTGATCAGCGTCGGGGTGCTTGGCCTGCTGCTGTTTGTTGCTGCGCTACTGATTGCCCTGACACAAACCACGCCAGCACGCCCAACCCCCGCCAGCGTCGCGCCCCCTATTTGCATCGCGCTCTAGGCGTTCCGGCTACACGAAGCAGCTGCACACCGCTACAGATTGCTCTGGATCTGCCAAAACACCCGTACTTGATTCAATTGCGAGTATGATTAAGCGATGAGCAGCGGCCTGAAAAACTCAACGGAAAATCAGCATCTCTTACGGGCGGCGGCACTTTGGGCTGCTGCTTATGCCGAGCAAGCGCTCCCGATATTTGAATCGCGCCACCCCGACGATCTGCGCCCGCGACAGGCAGTTGCCGCAGGGCGTGAGTTTGGGTGCGGCAAGCAGCGCGATAAAAACCTGCGGATACTCGCTCTGGCAGCATTTAAGTTGGGGAACGGCCTTGATACGCCGTCCAAGTATGTCACGCGCGCAGCTTCATTAACTGCGGCGATCGCCTACACCCATACTGACTTACAAACTGGTATCCAGGGGATCCGGCAGGCACAGCACATTCTCGGCCCTGTCGTCTACACGGCACTGGCACTGGAAACGGCAGCAGGCAGCGGCCCTGCAATTGGTGACGGTTGTATCCGTCGCGCAACAGCGAGTGCGCCGCCCGAAGTACGGTATCTAGTGGGCCAGTTGCCGCCACAGCCCACTGGCAAGAGTCGCCTTGATGCACTTTTTGCGGCGTTGGACGCGGGACTACGCCAATAGAAGATAGTGAGACAGGGGCGCTCACCCAATATCTCATTTTCTCACAGACCATCCCAGATCAGCGCATTCCCACAGGGCAAAATCAGTGTTGCTGCGTTAGTTTGGGTTGTTCTTGGGATGGTGCCGACGGCGGGATTCGAACCTGCGACCAAGGGCTTATGAGTCCCCTACTCTACCACTGAGCTACGTCGGCAGAAGAAAGCCACGCTTCTGCGCGGCACCGTGGATTTTAGCGCAGAAATCGCCACCCTGTCAAGGTTGCAGCGTGTACGTACGGCTGCTACAATCGCTGGGTTGCTCAACCGGGGCCGCCGGAAGCGCGGGCTGAGCGAGTATACTTAACGGGAAATAGCACGAATGCTGGTAGCTGAAGGGCGGAGACAATGACTGGAACGAGCGGACTGCTGGCTGGCTTGAATCCACAGCAACGGCAGGCGGTCGAAACAGTCGATGGCCCAGTGCTGATCATGGCTGGCCCTGGCAGCGGCAAAACTAGGGTGCTGACGCACCGCATCGCCTATCTGCTGCAAGAGCGCGGCGTCCCACCCTGGCAGATTCTCGCCGTCACGTTCACCAATAAAGCAGCGAAAGAGATGCGAACCCGCCTGGAACCGCTGGTGGGCGCACAGGCGCGGGATCTGACCGTTGGCACCTTCCACAACTTCTGCGTGCGCGTACTGCGGCAACACGGCCATTATCTCGGCCTCGACGCCTCATTCACGATCTACGACAGCGATGACCAGATGACCGTGATCAAGCGGGCGATGAAGGAACTCGACCTCGACCCGAAGCAACATTCCCCACGTGCCATCCTCAGCCGCATCTCGGCGGCCAAGAGTGTGCGGGCGACTCCCGAAGACTTTCGGGCGCAGGTGGAGACCTATGGCGATGAGATCGTGGCGCGGGTCTACCCCGCCTATCAGCAACTGTTGAAACAGTATCAGGGGCTGGACTTTGACGATCTGCTGAACCGCACCGTAGATCTGCTGCAATATATGCCCGAAGTGCAGAAGCGGTATCAGGCGCGGTATCGCTATATCATGGTCGATGAATACCAGGACACCAACCATGTGCAATACAGCCTGATTCATCTGCTGGCAAATGATCCGCAGGCGAACCTCTGCGTGGTGGGCGACGAAGATCAGTCGATCTACCGCTTCCGGGGAGCCGATATTACGAATATCCGCAACTTCCGCCGCGATTTTCCCACGGCTACCACGATCTTCCTCGAACAGAACTATCGCTCAACGCAGCCAATTCTCGAAGCAGCGATGGGGGTGATCAAAGAAAATCCCGAACGCACCGAGAAACACTTACAGGCGGTGCAAGGCAGTGGGGCCAAGGTGCTGGTGCAAGAGTTGTACGATGAGCGGGCCGAAGCGCAGTTTCTCGCCAGCGAGATCAGTCGCCTGCATATCATGCGGAAAATCCCCTACCGCGATTTTGCAATTATGTACCGCACCAATGCCCAGTCACGCCCGATTGAGCAAGCGCTCGACCGCGCCCACATCCCCCTGCAACTGATCGGCGGGCTCCGTTTCCACGAACGCCAGGAAATCAAAGATGTGATGGCGTTACTCCGCACAGTGATCAACCCCGCCGATACGATTAGCTTGCGGCGGGTGATTGGCAGTGATATGCCGCTGGGTAAAGGGATCGGCCCGAAAGCGTTGGAAGCGATTGAAGCCTGGGCACGTGACACGAGCTTATCACTCTCAACTGGCTTTGAGGCCCTGCTCGACGCCGAAGAAGGAATGCCGCGCCATGTACCGCCCCAGGTCAGCGGGCGCAGCCGCACGGCGCTGCTCGACTTTGCGCGGGCGTTCAGCAGCCTCCGCCGCGCCGTTGGTACCCTCAGTCTCGCTGAGTTCTTCAAGGAAGCACTCGACCGTTCTGGCTATATCACCTATCTCCAAGAATCGACCCAGGCCGAGCGTTTGGAAAATATCGGCGAGTTGGAGAACGAGATCAGCCGTTGGCCCGATCAGGAGCCGTTGACTGGCCTGACTTCATATCTCGAAGAAAAGGCGCTGGTCAGCGATGCCGACACGATTGAGGATGAGAACGATCAGGTGACGCTGATCACGTTGCACGCGGCAAAGGGGCTGGAGTTTCCGATTGTCTTCCTGGTGGGCCTGGAAGAAGGCTTGCTGCCGCATTCACGGGCGACCCAATCCGAAGACCCCCGCGAATTGGAGGAGGAGCGGCGACTGGCCTATGTCGGGATCACCAGGGCGATGAAATCGCTCTACCTGACCCATGCGTTCAAGCGCACCCGCTTCGGACAGGAGGAGATCAGCGAGCCATCGCGCTTCTTGCAGGCCCTGCCAGAGGCGCACTTAGAGCGCGTGTCGCAGGCTCCGAAGATTCAGATCAGTGCGGGCGGGCGCAATAGTAGTGGCTACGGACGTTCGGCTGGCGCTGGCACCTGGGGTGGTGGAAATCAATATGGCGGTGGCGGACGCTCTGGCGGCAACCCAATGCGCCAGGGCGGGAATGGCCGACCGCCGCGCCAGGAGGCCCGCCCACGGCAGGCTGAACCTGCGGGCCTCGGTGGGTTCAAGCCAGGGGATCGGGTGTTGCACCAGCGCTTCGGGCAGGGACAGGTGATCAACACCAAGAATCTGACCGATGATCAGGATGTGACCGTGAAGTTCCAGGATGGCGTAGTGCGCACCCTCAGCGCCAATATGTCCAATTTGCAGAAGCGGTAGCACAGACAAGGGCGCGACAGGACAATGGGGGCCGCTGATCTGATCAGCGGCCCCCATTGCCGTTTTTATGACGTTAGCTGCCAGGTGCTGCCCGTTGGCCCGTCCTCAACTTCGACACCAAGCGCTTTCAGCCGATCACGGATCTGGTCGCTGAGGGCAAACTGCTTCGCCTTGCGTAGCTCTGTGCGCGTTTCCAGCAAGAGTTCGATAAACGGGGCGGCGGCGAGCGCGGCGGTATCGGTGGCCGTGGGCGTGAGCGGCAAGCCCAACACCTCGGCCAACGCTACCAGCTTCGCCTGGGCGGGATGCAGGTCGGTGGTAGTGGCATCTTCGCTACGCGCGCGATTGATCACGCGCACGAGTTCAAATAAGGCCGCCAGCGCCCCAGCCGTGTTGAAATCATCGTCCATCGCGGCGCGGAAGCTGGCATCTGCCGTGGCGATCGCTGCCGCGAGGTGGTCGCTGGTCACTGGTGTTGCGGCGGGGTCAAAGTCGCGCAGGCCCGAGCGCAGGCGGTCGAGCGCCCGCCCGGCCCCATTGAACGATTCCTCGCTCCAGGTCAACGGCGTCCGATAGTGCCCGGTGAGAACCATCATCCGATAGATCGTACCGTTGTCTGGGCCATCGTCGAGCAATTCACGAATCGTCACCAGATTACCAAGCGACTTGCTCATCTTGTACCCACTCAGTTGCACCATCTCATTGTGCAACCAGTAGCGGGCGAACGGTTCGTGACCAAGGTACGACTCTGACTGCGCGATCTCGTTCTCGTGGTGCGGGAAGATCAGGTCAGTGCCGCCACCGTGAATATCGATCTGGCTGCCCAGGTGCGCCAACGCCATCACCGAGCATTCGATATGCCAACCAGGGCGGCCTGGCCCCCACGGGCTAGGCCAGGAGATTTCGCCCGGTTTCGCCGCTTTCCAGAGGGCAAAGTCGAGCGGATCTTCTTTCTGTTCCCCCACTTCAACTCTGGCCCCAGCAAGCAAGTCGTTCAGATTACGGCGCGAGAGTTTGCCATAGCCCTCGAAGGTACGCACGCGGAAGTAGACATCGCCGCCAACGGAGTAGGCGATACCACGGGCGATCAGCCCGCCGATCATCTCCAACATCCCCCCAATCTCGTGGGTGGCGTGTGGCTCAATCGTGGGGGATTGCACCCCCAGTTCCGCAATATCGCGCCGCCATTCGTCGATATAGCCAGCGGCCAGCGCGTTCGGTTCGATCCCCATTTCTGCCGCCCGCGCAATGATCTTGTCGTCAACGTCGGTGAAGTTCTGGGCGTGAATGACGTTATAGCCCAACCAGGTGAGATAGCGTCGGATAATGTCGAACGAGATCACCATGAAGCCGTGGCCGATATGCGCCGCGCTATAGGGGGTAACGCCGCAGACATACATCTTGACCACGCCCGGTTCAATCGTTTCGAACAGTTCTTTTCTCCGAGTCAGGGTGTTATAGACCTGTAGCGCCATGATGCGCTTCCTTTCTGCTCATCAGCCAGCCATTGCTTTTCGGCTGTTATTGTACGTGGCAAGGCCACGCTCCGCACGGCTATTCGCTACTGTTTGTCACGGTAGTGACGAAGAAATGCCTGATGTCGTGCCTGCAACAGAGTCCAGAACGAGCGATAGCGGCTCGGTTCATGGACCCTGCTGGTACAGTACCAGGCCTCCCATTCGCCATCAGGCGCAATAACCTGTGGATTGAGCAGACAAAGCGTGGTGCGATGGTTCCCGCGTGCGCTGATGGCGAGTGTCGTCGCCAACTCTGTGCGCGCATCATTGCGGTGACGCTGCCGCTGCTGGTGTTCGGCAATCTCGTCAGTGTTGTCAACAGCATCAAGCCAGTCTGGATCACGGTCGCGTAGCCAGCCAACCGTGGTGGTGGAAAGCAGTTGGTTCGTCTCCGGGCCACTCCCGCGCCAGCCATTCGTCAGGGCCAGAAAGGTGCGATACGAAGGCGGCAACTGCACACCCAGGCGGACTTCGGCGGCAGCCAGTTCTGCCTCGGTGGCCCCAGGGAAGCCGAGCCACTCACTGCGCTGGGCGGCAGGGGGAATCGCGGCCAACGCCGTTTTGTTGGCATGACGAAAGAGATCGCGATTGAAGATCGCGAGCAAGGTGAGCCACTGTTGGTCAGCAATCATTGGGCGGCTCCTTCAGGCCAGGATATTTCAACACGCACAAACACTCCCTGCTG
>JBDHWF010000192.1:0-5900 GCA_039810045.1 Chloroflexia bacterium | reverse complement strand
TCCGCGCAGGCGGACTTCGTGGCCCACAGGCCAGTCAGCCACGACGTTCGTCGTCCCGCCCGACCCAGGCCCAAGGCCCTAGCTCCCACGTTCCAGATCAGCCTGCTGAAAACGCAGGTAGCCAATAACCAGGAGGACGACCGCCACGACCACCATCACCCCCCAGGCCAGCCAGCGCGGGTCACTCACCAACGGCGACCCAAACTGATGAAAGAGCGAAAGCCCCAACACCGATTCGGGCCACTTGAATATCGGCCCGAGCATATTGAGGAGGAACGAGGCGACCAACAGGCCACCACCCAGCCCCACCAATGTATTCGCCCGCAGCCAGCCAGAGAAACAATAGACAAACGCCGCTACCAACAATTCCAACGCCAGCAGTCCCAGGAAGGCGATCAGGAGCTTGCCAGGATCTGCCGCTAACCCCCAGATACGACAACCAAGGAGCGTCAGCAGCCAGAGGATCAGTGGCACCAATGGCAGCGCCAGCACCGTTGCCCCCAGCGATTGGAGGAACAGTCGTGAACGCGAGATCGGCTTTGCCAGCACCAACTCAAAATATCCTGCCTCCAGGCTCCGCGCCCAGCGCCCCGCAATTAACAGCGCGAACAGCGTCACCATCAACGGCAGAAAGAAGAACATCAGACTGCCGATAAAGGCCAGATCACTGCCATCGGAGAATGAGGCGAAGATCGCCGCAAAGAGTGGCGACTCATTCAAGATACTGAGCAGTTGATCTTTCGTTGAGCGGGTGATCCCCAGAAAAAACAGGGTATAACCCCCCAGCCCAAGTAACCACCAGACAATACTCGGCACCGACTCCAGCAGGGCAAGCGCGGTAATCCCCCGCAGCCCCGCCTGCCGATCCGCCGCCGTCAGCAACGGCCCTGCCGCCCCCTGCGGCATCTCCCGCCGTTGCCCACCCCAGACAACCCCGCCGAGGTCACGACGCTGCAATAGCACGACACTCAGCACCAGCGCCACCAGACAAAGCCCCAGCAACCCCAGCAACGCCAGCGGTTTTGTACCGTCATAGTTGACGATCAGCGGCTTATTGATCGTGTAGAGATGATACGGCGACAGGCGACTGAGCCACGCCCCATCCTTGATCGTGCGGCCCGCCCCATCAATCATGTAGGACAGCGCCAGCAAGCCCCCCGCAATTCCCGCTGCCGCCCCAGCACTCGGCACGAGGTGCGACACCAGCAGGGCCAGCAGCCCAAAAAAGAGCACCATCAACGACACTGCGAACCCAGTTAGCAGCGCATGGGTGAGATCAACCGCTTCGTGCGCCGCCTGCGCCCCAGCATAAGCGGCCAGCCCAATGATCAGCCCGATCAAACCCACAGCCACGGTGAACGCCGCAACCCCTTCAAGCAAATAGCGCGTGCGCGACAGCGGCGAGCCCAATACGACCTCCAGATAGCCCCGTTCCTCAGCGCCGCGCACCAGCCGCGACCCCGCCAATACCCCCCAGATCCCCAGCAACACCGGGATGATCCCCAGGCTACGCCAGGTGACAAAGCCAGTCGCCGTGGTCATCGCCACTGGCTCGCCAAAGAAACGGAACGTCTGGGCGATCGCCGCAAACTCTTGCCGCGCCTGCGGCGTCGCATACTGCGTGGAATAGACCGACAACACGCCATAGACCATCAGCCCCAGGCCCAATCCCCACCCCAGGATCGCGATCCAATAGCCACGTAATGTCTTCAGAAAGACCGAATGGAGCATTTCCGCCCCTCCTTACTCACCCGCTGCCTGCTCCCAACCCTTACGACTGGTAGTAGCGCAGGAAGATCTCTTCCAGGCTCGGCGCCTGCGACACGATATTCGTTACCCCGTGTTGCGCGGCAAATTGCAGCAACTCGTGAAAATCGCCTGCGACGGTGCAATGCACAACCAGACCATCGGCGGAGAGCATGGGATTCTGCACCCCTGGCACCGCCGCCACGGCCTCAAGCGCCACTGGCGCGGGGAAAGTCAGTTCCACCAGATGCTGCTTCAAATCTTTCAATGCCGCTACCTGATCAACGTTGACCAGTTCCCCTTCACGGATAATCCCCACCCGATGACAGGTATGCTCGACTTCGGGCAGGATGTGCGACGAGAGAAAGACTGTAGCACCATCTGCGTGAGCATCGCGCACGATGTCATAGAACGTCTGCTGATTCAGCGGATCCAGGCCGCCAGTCGGCTCATCAAGAATCAGCAGGCGGGGGCGGCCCATGAACGCCTGCACCAACCCCACCTTCTGCTTGTTCCCACGCGAGTATTCGCGGAATTTCCGGGTCAGATCCAGGCCCAACCGTTCCGCCAATTCCTGGCGATAGGCGTGGTCAACGCCGCCGCGCAAATTGCCCAGATAACTCAGCACCTGCGCCCCGGTCAGGCCCGGATCAATCGCAAACTCACCAGGGAGATAGCCAACCAACCGCTTGACGGCGACGGGATCAGCCCAGCAATCATGGCCGCCCACTGTGGCCTGCCCCGATGTGGGGTGCAACAACCCCAACAACAGGCGAATCATCGTCGTTTTCCCCGCGCCATTCGGCCCCAGGAAGCCAAAGATCTCGCCCTCATTTACCGTCAGGGAGACGTTTGTGATCCCCCGCGCTCCACCATAACTCTTCGTCAGATCAGTAGTTTCAATCATCGCAGGCATTCACAGCCCTCCGTTTCGTATCACGGCACAACAATAGGTCAGGTCAGGTTTGGTGAGGAAGGAGTAGGAATCAGGTGGTATCGTCAAGCAGTGGTTGGCGGCGCTGCTCCTCGCGATAGGCCTCCCAGCGCGCAACCATCCCCTGATAGTCAGCAATGATGAAGTCACAGAACTCGACCAGTTCAGTAAGGTTCTCGTGCGCCAGCGTCATCTCCTCAGAGATCACGGCTAACCCAGTTGCGGCGATCTGCCGCAACTGTTGGGCACCGACAATTTTTGTGTTGGCGGTCTGCCCACCCAAGCCCCGGCAGGCCCGATAGAAGGTACGGCGATTGCCAGGGAAGCTGACGCGCTCGGTCATCCCAAACTCAGTGGTCATCCGAATATTGGTCGAGATCGACGCCTGCGACACCCCCAGCAGCTTCGCCATCTCTGGCAAGCCCAGCGGGTGCTCAGCAAGCAGCAACAGGCCAAGTAAGCGCCCGCCGATCCGCGAGAGGTGATACTGCTCAAAATAGAGCCCGACACGCTCAATGAACTGGTGTTGTTCGTCGGTCAGCACGCTAACCATTGCTGTACCCCTCGCCAATAGTGATCGCTGCCACGCCCTTCAGCATAGCACTATCAGTTCATTCAGTCAATACTGAATGAACTGATCACGCTGATCGAGCCGGGCACCGGGCAAGCGCCAGCCGCCCGCTGCTTACTGCTCGAAATCGACCCGTGCGCCGTAGCACCGCGCCAGCTGCACTGCCTGCACGAAGTCCAGCCGCGTCTGCTTCAATTCCAGCGCCCGAAAATCGATCCCCTCCATCACCGCCCCGCGCAGATCGGTCTTCTCCAGGCGGGCCTTCTGCAAATTCGCGTGATGCAGATCGGCCTCGCGCAAATCGCTACCACGCAGGTCACACTCATAAAGGTCGGCTTCTGCAAAGCGCACCCCCCGCAGATCGCGCTTCTGCAAGTCGTGGAACCGTAGGTGGGTATACGACCAATCGCCGCGCAGAATCTTCACTGCCGTCAGATCAGCTTCGTCGAAGAACGAGCCCGTCAGCTTACATTCGTGAAACTCCACCGCAAAGAGCTTCGCCAGCTTGAACTCGCAGTTGAGGAAGGCCGAGCCGTGGTGTGTCGAGCCGTTCAGTTTCGTACCAAGAAAGCTACAGCGCTCGAATAGGCACCGTTCAGTGCGGATATTGGCGAGATCGGCCTGCCGAAAGGTGCAGCGCACAAACTGACAGCCCCGCCAGGTGGCATCAGTGAACAGGGCATCATCAAAGCTCGCCGCGGCGTGTTCTTGCTCAACCCAATCAAGTTCCATCCTGGTGCCTTTCTCCTGCCGCAACGCCCCGGCCAATGGCCGTTGCCGCCAGCGTATTCTCGCGTTCCGTGCCGCAAGCGCGACAGTCATCCACAGTCTATGACTCAACCGGGCTGCGGGCAACGGTGACAGCCCATTCAGGGAGCACCATGATTCAGCCCAACTGCTATACTCTCCCCTACCAATCTTGCCATCATTGTGGGGAATATCGATGTCAGCACGCACCATCGAGCCAGCATCACCACACGAACCGGCAGCCCCCGCCCCGCCGCTGCTCCCACACACGTTCCGCCTCAATTTCTCACTGGAAATCGTGATCCCGCGCACCTTTCCGCTTCGTCTGGTGCTGGAAGTGCTGGCGGTC
The DNA here is from genome assembly GCA_039810045.1 of Chloroflexia bacterium. Classification (GTDB taxonomy): domain Bacteria; phylum Chloroflexota; class Chloroflexia; order Thermomicrobiales; family CADCWN01; genus CADCWN01. The sequence goes on along the minus strand of JBDHWF010000192.1, from coordinate 1,553 downwards.
GGCCTGATTCTGGTGGTGGCCCTCGCCCTCCGCCTCTCCCAGCTGGCGACGATCCCGACTGGTCTGCACGGCGACGAAGGGATTGCTGGGCTTGAAGCCGCGCGGATCATCCGCGAACACGGCATTGGCCCCTACTCCCCCCAAGCTCTTGGGCAGCCTGCTGGCCCGCTCTACGTCTCCGCGCTCTTTGTCCAGGCCCTTGGCAATACGATCCTGGCTGTGCGTCTGCCGTCGGCCCTGATCGGCACGATCACGATCCTCGCCTTCTACCTGATCCTCCGGCGCAATTTTGGCCCCGCCTGCGCCCTCTGTGGCGCGGCCCTCCTCGCCACTTCGGGCTGGCACCTCCACTTCTCGCGGCTCGCCTTCCCCGTAATTCACTGGCCCCTCTGGACGATCCTCAGCTTTGGCGCACTCGCCGAAGCGTTGCGCCAGTGGTCTTGGCGCTGGTGGGCCGCCACTGGGGCGGCCCTCGCCGCTGGCTGCTACGTCTATAATTCTCACCCCATCTTCCTGGGCCTTACCGTTCTCTTTCTCAGCGCCGTCGTGGTGCAGCGCCTACGCCGCACCACAACACCACGCCAAACCCTACTCCCGGTTCTCGCCCTGCCTGCCGTGCTCCTGCTCGTCGCCCTCCCGTTCATCCTCTACGCACTCGACCCGCAGCATGGTTTTTCCAGCCACTTCAAGACTGTCTCGGTCACCAACCTCAGCCTCTGGCAAGCCGATCCCACCTTCCTGGGCCACGCCCGCTTGCTCATCGCCCGCTATCTCAGCTATTGGGCGCAACTCTGCTTCCAGCCCCAGCTCGATGGTGTTGACGGCAGCGGGCTGACTCCCTATATCCCCCCACCCATCCTCATCCTCGCCATCATCGGGGCGATTCTGGGGGTAGCCAACCGCCAGAGCCGCCTGTTGATCAGCTACAACCTGGCGGTGATCGCCGTCATGCCGCTGGCCTCTGCACTCTCCATCGATGGCCTGGCCCGCCGCACCTTTGCGCTGGCCCCCGCATTGCTCCTCCTGGCGGCCTTTGCCCTCGCCACCCCGCTCAACCGCCGCTATCGCCGCTGGCGGGCCGGGACCGACCGTGCGCGTTCTTTCCCCCTTCTGGTTGCCGCCAGTATCGTCTTCTTCCTGTTCCTGACTGCTGGCACCATCACAACCTACTTTCAGCAGTTTGCCCACAGTGTCAATGCCCAATGGACTTTTGGACCAACGCTCACCAGTGCTGCCCAGTATCTCGCCACCCTCCCCCCTGGCACCCACGTCTACTTCGCCGCCGAACGCTGGTCGGGCAATTACGAAACCCGCCAATACCTCGCCCCCAACGTCCGTATCGATGATCGGTCAACCCAGCATGGGCAGCGCACCGACCTCATCGCCGAGCCGCACGAGCAACAGTTCGTCTTTGTGCTGCTGGACAGCTATAGCACCCAAATCGATGATCTCCGCACCCGCTATCCCAACGGCACTCTGATCGTTGGCGGCCCCGACGACGACCCCGCATTCCTCGCCTATCGGATCAGGCAAGCCCCCTAACCTGCCGTCTG
>JBDHWF010000191.1:0-5971 GCA_039810045.1 Chloroflexia bacterium | reverse complement strand
CACGCAACGTCGCTGCATCCAGCGGCACACTCGCCAATTCCGCCCCTTCCAGCGTCAGCGTCGGCATATGCGGGTCATGGTAGACCGCCTCGGCCCCCTTCTCCCGCAGCAGCCGCAACACCTCCAGCGGCGGCGACTCGCGCAGATCAGCCACATCGGGCTTATAGGTGATCCCCAACAGCACCACCTTTGCGCCCCGCAACGCCTTGGCTGAATCGTTCAGCGCATCGGCGACCAGACTGACGATATGCGCGGGCATCGCCGTATTGATCTCGTCAGCCAGCGCAATGAACCGCGCTTCATACCCCAACGTTTTCAGCTTCCAGGCCAAATAATGCGGCACAATCGGGATACAGTGCCCGCCCAACCCCGGCCCTGGGTAGAACGGCATGAACCCAAACGGCTTCGTCGAGGCCGCCGCGATCACCTCCCAGACATCGACGCCGAGCCGTTCGCACATCAGCGCCATCTCATTCGCCAGTGCGACATTCACCGCCCGAAAGGTGTTTTCCAGCAGCTTCGCCGTTTCCGCTACCATCGGCGACGATACCGGCACCACCTCATCGACGATCAGCTGATAGAGTGCGACCGCCAGATCGCGGCAGGCGGGTGTCACCCCGCCCACCAGCTTCGGCGTGTTGCGCGTGCCGAACCGTTCATTGCCAGGGTCCACTCGCTCCGGGGCAAAGGCCAGGAAAATATCTTCGCCCACCACTAACCCCTGCGCCGTAATCGCTGGCTGCAAAATCTCCTCAGTCGTGCCAGGGTACGACGTACTTTCCAGCACAACCAATTGCCCAGGGCGCAGATGTGGCGCAAGGTCGGTGATCGCCCCCACAATCGCCGCAATATCTGGCGCTTTCGTCTTCGAGAGGGGCGTCGGAACGCAGATCGTGATCGCGTCAGCAGCGGCGAGCGCGGCATAATCAGCAGTTGCCCGCAACGTCCCCGCCTCCACCAGTTGGGCCACCGTCTCCGCCGGAATATCGCCGATATACGATTGCCCCGCCTGCAACGCCGCGATCCGATCCGCCCGCAGATCCACGCCAATCGTCGGTAAACCCGCCTCAGCAAAGGCCACCGCCATCGGCAAACCCGCATAGCCCAGGCCGATAATTCCGACTGTGGCTGTACGGGCGGCGAGTTTCGCCTGCACCTGCGCGGCCAGTGTTCCCGCTACTGCTGTTGTCCCCATCCCCGTTTGGTGCTCCTCACGAAATTGTCAGCCCCAGCGCAATCCTCTAGTGCAAAACGGCCCGCGCCATTGCTGGTTGCATGACTTCAGCAAATGCGCCGCCAGCCGGAATTATTCCCCAGCGCGGGCAACCCCACGCGCCAGCCACGGTCACTGCCGTAAACGCTGGCCCAGCGCAGCAGGCATCAATCCCCCTCCGCCGCCGAAAGGGCGCCGCCCTGCTGCTCGTCCTCTGCCGTCGCCGTGTCCTCGATTGTCTCCGGCTGCACGGGCGCTGGTGGGCGCAGATTGATCCCCACGCGGGCCAGCAAAAACTCCAGCCCACTCATAATCGCAATCGTCGTCAGACTGAGAACAAACGCGCCAACCAGCCAGCCCAACAGCCCGGAAAAGGCGATCAGTCCATAACGAAACGCCCCCAGATCAACGGGTGCCGCATTCAGCGCCATCCAGCGGGCGGCCCAATAGGCCGTACCCATGCTGCCAATGATCCAGACCGCGCCCCAGAATCGTTCCCACCACTTGATCACGCCAGCCCTCCCCATTGCCGGGACAATCCCGCGCTCCTCGCTGTTCTCTGTCATTTTACCATCGCCCCGCCAAGAGCAGGAGATTTGTTACGCTGCCACCGTCCAGCGGGAACCACCCCGGCAGCAGCGGTGTATCATGGGCAGGCACTGGCCGAGCGGGATGAGAGGGGCTTCTGGACGACCAACCGCTGATTGAGCAAGCTCAGGCTGGCAACCCTGATGCCTACGCCGCCCTGGTGCGGCGCTACCAGGAGCTTGCCTTTCGGACGGCCTATCTGATGCTGGGCAGTGCTGCCGAGGCCGAAGATTGTACCCAGGAGGCCCTGATCAAAGCCTATGCCGCGCTGCCACGCTTCCGCACTGCGGCTCCATTCCGGCCCTGGCTCCTACAGATTGTGGCGAACGAGGCCCGCAACCGTCGCCGCGCCAGTGGCCGCCGCCAGCACCTCATCCTGCGGGCGGCCCAAACAGTCCACACCGAGGATGAGGGCCCTTCGCCTGAAGAACTGACCCTGGCCGCCGCCGAGCGCGAAACGTTGCTGGCCGCCCTCAACCAGCTACGCGATGACGAACGCCAGATCATCGCCTATCGCTACTTTCTCGAACTGCACGAGGCGGAGATGGCCCAGATCCTGGGCTGTCGGCGCGGCACCGTCAAATCGCGCCTCTCCCGCGCTCTCCGGCAGCTCCGCACCGTCCTCCAGCACCAACCCAGTGGGGCCACCACTGCACCGTCGCGAGGTCGCCATGAGTAACCAGACCCCGGCACCAAACACCACCCCTCTGGACGACCAACTGACCGCCCTGGCGCCGCAGCTCGCGTTCCCCCCCACGCCCGACCTGGCCGCCGCCGTTCACGCACGACTCGCGCAGGACACACCACGCCGCCAGCGCACCCCCTGGTCGTGGCAGCAATCCCGCTGGCCCGCCCGCCTCATTGCCCTCGCCTGTCTGCTTATCTTGCTATTCGGGGCCGTGCTGATCCTCTCTCCAACAGCCAGAGCAACGGTCAGAACCTGGCTACAGATCCCCGGCCTGACGATTCGCGAGGTGCCAACCGTTTCGTCGCCAGCGGTCGCCACGCCAGCCAACGCCACCCCCACAACCATCGGGGCCAGATTCAACCTTGGCGCACGCGTCACCCTCAGTACGGCCCAACAGCGCGTCGGCTTCCCGATTGCGCTGCCAACTGTGCCAACGCTGGGGCCGCCCGACGAGATCTATCTGGCGACGCCCCCACCAGACGGGCAGGTAACGCTGGTCTGGCTGGCCCGCCCCGATCTGCCAGCCGACCGTATGCCCGGAGTCGGGCTGATCCTGAGTCAGTTCCGGGGCAACCTCGCCCCTGGCCTCTGGCAGAAGCGGGTTGACGCCCGTACCTTTATCGAATATCCAAACGTGCATGGCCGCTATGCCTTCTGGATCGTTGGCGGGCCACACACCTTTGCCTACAGCGACGCTAGCGGCCAGCCCCGCGAGGAAACCACCAGACTGGCTGGCAATGTCCTGCTCTGGGAACGCCAGGGGATCACCTATCGCCTGGAAGGCGTCCGCACCAAAGAAGAAGCGATCGCGATCGCCGAATCACTGCCCTAATGCACCACCCCAATCGCCGAGGCCAAGATTGGTGGCGATAGCCGTGATTGTCGTTGTGTGGGCCTGGGCCCGGCGACTGAACCCAACCCCTAATGTCCGCCCTGCCACCCCCTAGCCCCAGCCCACACCCACCAGGGAACCACCACCACCAATGCGGTGTACTACCTGTTAAGCGCTGATCAGTACCAACAACATCCCCCAATTCAAGGAAAGGAGCAGCTGATGGCACGTTGGCATCTTCTCTGGCGCGGTGGGCTACTGGCCTGCCTGCTGGCCCTGATTCTGGTTCCCACCACCTCTGCGGGTGGCTGGGCCGTGGTCGTCCTCGATACCGTGCCGCAAGGCGTCCAACCTGGGCAGACCCTCACCCTGGGCTTCACCGTCCTGCAACATGGCGTCACCCCAACGAATACGTTCTATGGCACAACCATCAACCCCATCCTCACCCTCCGCAATCAGGATTCGGGCGCAGTGGTGCAGGCCACGGGCAGGCAGGAAGGCGCGACCGGGCATTTCGTCGTGGAGTTCACCGTCCCAGCCGCTGGAGCCTGGGACTGGCAGATCGCGCCCGACCCGTTTCCCGCTACCACGCTAGGGACCCTGACGGTGGCTGCTGCCCCCACCGCCCTGACGCTAGCCGCGACCTGGTTGCCGCCATTGGCCCTCGTATTGTTGCTGGTCGGTAGCGGTTGGCTACTCAGCCGGAAGCTACGCGGCACCTGGGGCTGGTGGGGCAATCGCCCACGGCCAGCGGCATGAGCTACCACCATCGCCGCCTCATTGCCGTGCTGGTGTTCCTGCTGGTCGTGCTGGCTGTGGCGCTCGCCGTGCCATTATTCAATCGCTACCAGCAAGCCACGGCGCGCCAGACCACCGCCGCCTATGGTCGCACTCTCTTTCAGGCGAAAGGCTGTGCCAGTTGCCATCATCACGACCAAATCCCCAACTCAGGCCAGTATCAGGCGGGCTGGCTGCGCGATGGACAGGCCCAACTGACACTCGGTGCGCCCGATCTCTCGGCCTACCCCGTCAACCCGCCCGCCCTCCGCGCCTGGTTGCAAAACCCGCAGAGCGTGCGCCCGCAAACCCCAATGCCCAACCTCGGCCTGCACCCCGACGAAATCACCGCGCTGATCGCCTTCCTCAGCACCACCCAACCACAACCCTGACCCCCAGATCAAAAAAAGGCCAGACGCAGCACACGCCGCGTCTGGCCCAATCATTTGCATCTATCGTATCGCAGAGAACCGTTACCCACCCTCCAGTCGCCTGGATTGCCAGGATGGTGGTAAATATACAACCCGTGGTTGCCATTGTGGGTGGACCAGCGACTAAAGTCGCGGGCTACCTGGCCTGCGGCCACCAAGCCTGCCGTCGCAGGCTTCCTGCCGTTGCCACGTTTGCAGCCTTTCCACGCGGCCCATCCCGTTGGCAACACCCACGCCCAGTCCGCGCAGGCGGACTTCGTGGCCGCAGCCAGCCAGCCGCGACTTTAGTCGCCTGGCCCCCGCTCGGTTGGCCGCGTCGGTGACTTCCGCCCAGGCCACCTCATGCCCCGTATGATCGAATGGCCCAGGCCCTATTACCCCTGCTCCCCGATCTGCCGCCAGAGCCGTTCTGCCGTGATCGGCAACGCGGTTGACTGCACCCCCGTTGCGTTCCGCACCGCATTCGCCAGCGCCGCCGCCACGGGAATCACGGGCGGCTCACCAACGCCACGCGCCCCGAACGGGCCTTCCGGCGATGGCACTTCCACCACCACTGTTTCGACCGCTGGCACACTCTCCGCGCGCGGCAGGGCATAATCCATCAACGTCCCCGTTACCATCTGCCCCTGCTCATCGTGCATGATCGCCTCGTAAAGGCCCCAGCCCACCCCTTGCGCCACCGCCCCGATCATCTGCCCTTCCACGGCGGCGGGGTTCAACGCCCGCCCGACATCTTGCGACGCCACATATTGCAGCACCGTCACTTCACCCGTGTCGAGATCGACGCGCACCTTCGCGAGGTGGGCGGAGAACCCCGGCGCATTCGCCGTTTGCGCCCCGCGCCCCCGGCCCGCAATCGGCGCGTGTGCCGCACCAAAGCCACTGGTCAACGCCGCGATCTTCGCGATCGTCACCTCATGCTCAGAGTCCGCTGGCATCCCTTTCACCCGCACGCGGTCGCCCGCGATCTCCAGGTCAGCGGGCGCGGCCTCTAGCACTTGCCCCGCCAGATCAAGAATCTGCTCGCGGGCGTCGGTCGCCGCCCGTTGCACCGCCTGTCCAACGGTGTAAACGATCTTGCTCCCGCCCGAACCACCAGCATACGGTGCATTCGTGCTGTCCGACCCGACCACACGCACCAGTTCGTAATCGACCCCAATCGTCTCCGCCGCAATCATGCGGAACGTGGTGAACGTGCCGCTGAGGTCCACCGCGCCCACTACCACATTGATGATCCCCGACGGGTCAACGTGGCAGAGCGCCGCCGCAGGCTCCAGCCCACCGCGCCAGCCACCAACCGCGACGCCGATCCCTTCGCGGTAGCGTTCGCCGTTCGCCGCTGGTTTTTCCTGCCGCTCCTGCCAAAGGCTATGCCCGCGCAACTCTTCCAGGCAATCTTTCAGCCCGATCAGCGGCCAGAGCTTGCCATCCGGGCGTGGGTC
>JBDHWF010000190.1:0-6018 GCA_039810045.1 Chloroflexia bacterium | reverse complement strand
AACCAACGAAACCCGCGCAGTTCCACCAGTTGCTGGAACAACTTGATATGAGTGATCGGCTGATCTTCGCCACTGATTACCCCCACTGGGATTTCGATGCGCCCGATCAGGCGTTCCCGGTGCGGCTCGATCCAGCGTTAGAGCAGCGGATTATGACAGAGAATGCCAAAGCCTTGTATCGCTTCTGAGCGTACAGCGCAAACGGGACAACCAGCTACGTGGGGCTGGCCACTAGCAGGGCCAGCCTCAGCGCGATTGGAGCGACGATGCCGCGATATGTTGTGGCGACAGTGGCGGAAATTCCTCCTGGCGAACGGAAAATCGTTGAGGTTGCTGGTCGCTCAATCGGTATCTTTAACCTCGATGGCGAATACTTCGCGTTGCGAAATCGTTGCCCACACCAGGGCGGCCCGCTCTGTCTTGGCAAACAGAGCGGTTTCGTTCGTTCTGCGGGCCCAGGTGATTATCAATATAGTCGGCAGGGCGAGATTCTGAAATGCCCCTGGCACGGTTGGGAGTTTGATATTCGCACCGGGCAATCGTGGTTCGACCCCGCCAAAGTACGGGTTCGCCAGTACGAAGTAGTAGTTACTGAAGGGGCCGCGCTTGAACCACCCATACCGGGGTTGGAGCCAGGGCCATATCTGGCTGAAACGTATCCTGTCACCGTTGAAGAACACTACCTGGTGCTTGACCTGCCCAACTGAGGCAGAGAACTTGCGTTGCTAGGGTGCTATTCTGCGCTGCTGTGCAGCGCGGCGTTTGGCTCTGCCTATTGCGCGGAGCCGATCGTTTCTGGTCTACTACCGTGTGCGGGTGTAGTCTGGAACATTTTCCCCGCTGTCAGCGTTGTTACTACCGCGTCAGGATGATCTGACGCGACGATAGCGCGCAAGAGTGAAATAGCAGGAGTTCATGGATACACCACGCTTGGAACGCTGGAGTGCAAGGCCGGGCCTACGCTTTTTGGCTCCTGTGTCCCGCATCCTCACCCCGGATATTTTACGCTTTATCCGCTTTGGCTTGGTTGGCGGCAGTGGTGTCGCGATCAATATGCTGGTGCTCGCCATCTTGCACGATTGGCTTGGGTTTCCGCTCTCGCGTTCATCAGTCGTCGCGATCTCGCTGGCGATTGTCAATAACTTTCTCTGGAATAATTTCTGGACCTTTGGAGCCACTGGGATTCAATCGCGGCGGATTGTCCAGTTTGTGGTGATCTCGCTGGTGGGGATGGTGATTAACGTTGCTATCCTCAATATTCTGTACCATGCTGGGATCCATTATGCCCTGGCAAATCTGGCGGGGATTCTGGTAGCGACGGCCTGGAACTTCTATGCAAATTCACGTTGGACCTGGGGCGACGAGACGGAAGCATAAGACTACCTGTTGATCGATGATGGTAAAGAGGGCGAGTTTCATGCTCGCCCTCTTTTTTGTTACCGTTGGCTGGCATTGATTGGCGCTGATGGCGGGTTCGATCAATAAGCACTACTTGGCAGTGGGCGATCAGTTGGGCATACCTGCTGGGAAAGGAGTAGCGTAGATGGTTCGAAGCCGCCGAGTGCAATGGTGCAACCACCACGGAGTTTCACCGTTCCATCCTACAAATTGGACTGTTGAGAAACAGGGAGGCTCTATGCGCTGGCGTTTGGTTCGCCTGTTGGCGATTGTCGTCATCAGTGGGGTCATGGGCGGGTTGGGGCCAGTGGGCGGTGCGCCCCAACCAGTTCGTGCTGCTGATACCATACGTTGGGGCTATTATGTGACGTATAACCCCGATTCACTCGTAAGCCTGAAAGCGAATATCAATAGCCTGACCCATGTCTCACCGTACTACTACAGCCTGAAAGCTGATGGCATGATTGACACGCGCAATGAGCAGCCAGAAACGACTGCGTTCTTGCGGTCGAAGGGTGTGCGCATCTTACCGATGATCAGCACCAGCGCTCAGTACGATGCGTTTCATGCGTTGGTTGATACGCCGGAGAAACAGGATCGTCTCGTCGCCGCCGTGGTGAACCTGGTAACGACGAAGCAGTATGACGGGATACAGATCGATTTCGAGGGGTTGCATCCCACAGATCGCCCCTTATTAAATGATTTCATGCGGCGGTTGCACAGTCGCTTGCAGCCGCTGGGCAAATTGACCACGATGGCGGTGGCGGCGAAGGCCAGCGATACGAAGACAGGCTGGGGCGGCGTCTACGATTATGCCGCCCTCGCGCCCAATGTCGATCTCGTGGTGCTGATGGCCTACGATTTCCATTACCAGAATGGGAAAACCCCTGGCGCGATCGCCCCGGCAGGCTGGGTGCGCTCGGTGGCGCGGTTTGCCGCGAGTCAGTTTGGGGCCAGTAAGACGCTGCTGGGGATTCCGTTCTATGGAATGGATTGGAACACGGTCAAAGGCCCGCCTGCTCGGACAGTGAAGATGGCCGAAGGCCCAACGCTGGCCCGTAAATCTGGGGCGACCAGTGGCTACAGTGTGGTCGATGAGGCGAATTGGGTGCGCTATACCGATGAGGCCGGCGACACTCACGAAGTCTGGTTTGAGGATGAGCGGAGTATCACTGCCAAACTCACGGTGATGACTGAAGTTGGGCTGGCGGGGTTTGCTGGCTGGCGAATTGGGCAGGAAGACGCTGGTGCCTGGGCCGCCATTGACCGCCTGACGTTGCCAACAGCACGAGTGGCCCCAGTGCCGAACACCACCACGCAACGCTATTTCCCCGAGACCGGGCAGGTGGTGCAAGAAGCGTTTCTGCGCTACTGGAATCAGTATGGCGGCCTGGAGCAATTTGGCCTGCCGCGCACCCGCGAGTTTCAGGAACGTAGCGTCTATGACGGCAAATATTACACGGTGCAGTATTTCGAGCGGGCGCGGTTTGAATATCACCCCGAAAATGCCAATACCCCGTACGAAGTGTTACTTGGATTACTCGGGCGCGATTTCCATCCCACTGATCCGCCAGCACAACCGCTGCCTAATGCCTCGTATTTTGCTGCTACCGGGCATAATCTGAGTGGCCCATTCCGCGATTATTGGCTCAGTCATGGTGGGTTATTTGTCAGTGGCCTGCCGATTACTGAGGAATTTACCGAGATTAGCCAGGATGATGGTAAGCCATATCGGGTGCAATATTTCGAGCGCGCCCGCTATGAATACCATCCAGAGAACGCCCCACCGTACGATGTGTTGCTGGGTTTGCTGGGCAATCGCCTGCTGCGCGATAAGGGCTGGTTGCGCTAATTAGCACAGCCGAGTAGTTGTAAGAACGCCCGTCCGCTGGCACATTGTCCAGCGGACGGGCGTTGTCTGTGATGCTATCGCCCCGAGACGTGGTTAGCCACGCACAATTGCCAGCACTTCGTCGGTTTTCGCCTGTAACTTTTCCTTTGTATCAGCTTCGACATTCAGCCGGAGCAGTGGTTGGGTGTTGGAAGCGCGCAGATTGAACCACCAATCGGGGAACTCGACGGTCAGGCCATCGAGTTTGTCGATCTTGGCCCCTGCCGCCTGATACTGTTGCTCGATCTTCGTCAGGATCGCTTGAATATCAGCGACCTCTGAGTTGATCTCGCCAGATCGCACATACGGATCAAGTGGCGCGAGGACGGCGGAGAGCGGTTTGTTCGCCGCTGAAAGAAGCTCCAGGGTCGTGAGGAATGCGATTAGGCCAGAGTCAGCATACCAGTTATCGCGGAAGTAGAAGTGGCCAGAATGCTCGCCACCAAAGATCGCATCTTCGCGGCGCATTGTGGCCTTGATGAAGGAGTGGCCGACGCGCTCCCGAATCGCCCGCCCGCCCAGTTGCTCAATCGTCTGGGGCACACTGCGGGAGCAGATCAGGTTGTAGACAATTGCTGCGCCGGGGTTTCGGCGGAGCAGGCGGTCTGCCACCATCACTGTCGTCATATCGCCACCGATGAAGGTGCCTTGCTCATCAACCAGGAACATCCGATCAGCGTCACCATCGAACGCTACCCCAAGATCTGCGCCTGTTTCAAGCACTTTCTTTTGCAGATCCACGATATTTTCTGGCTCAATCGGATTAGCGGGGTGATTGGGAAAGGTGCCATCAAGCTCAAAATAGAGCGGAATCAGTTCGCACGGTAACTGCTCAAAGACCTTGGGCAGGATCATTCCTGCCATCCCATTCCCAGCATCAGCCACCACTTTCAGTGGGCGTAACGCCTTGTAGTCGATGAAGCTCAATGCGTGCTTGACGTAATCATCAAGGACATCGCGGCTGATGATCTTCCCTTGCTTTTGTGCCTTGGGGATCGCCTCGTTGACGATCATATCGCGAATGTCGGTCAGCCCGGTTTCCTCACTGAGGGGGATCGCCTCGGCTCGGCACATCTTCAGGCCGTTGTACTCAGCGGGGTTGTGTGACGCTGTCACCATAATCCCGGCGGGATAGCCGAACTTGCCGACCGCGAAGTACAACTCATCGGTACTGGTGAGGCCGAGATCAACAGCTTCCGCGCCCTGGTCGGCAATCCCTTGCAGCAAGGCTTTCGCTAGGCCAGGGCCAGAGGTGCGCATATCACGGCCAACGGCTACCTGATCGACATTCAGAAAGGCGACGAATGCCCGCCCAATCTGATAGGCCAGATCTTCGTTCAGTTCATCAGGATAGATCCCGCGCACATCGTAGGCTTTGAATATCTTTGGGTCCATACGCTTCCTCCTTGCAGATACACCCTAACTGCACGAATGGCTGTAGTGTACACTAGCGGGGAGTCCTGAGTATTGTGTATTGACTGAGGCAGTGGATTTGCCTGGATCGCAATGCACCCGCGAGGTAATGTCATGCTCACTACGATTCGGATGAACTCGACCGTTGATCTGCATATGCACACTACGGTGTCCGATGGCAGTTGGACGCCTGAAACGCTGGTTGCCAAGATTGCCGAGTCGGGGATTCGGGTGATGGCGATTGCTGATCACGACGCGCTTGATTCCGTTGCGCCCGCCCGCGCATTGGCTGCCACGCGGGGGATCGCGTTGATCAGTGGGGTGGAAGTGACCACGCGCTGGGATGGGCGACAGTGGCATCTGCTGGTCTATGGTGCGGAGAGCGAGCGTGGGCCGTTGCGCGAACTGGTTGATGATCAACGACAGCGGCATATCGACGCGGCGAATGAGGCGATTGTGCGGCTGCGCCAAAGGCACTACGCGGTACCGTCGCTCGATACGATCATTGCAGGCCGCCCACCCTTGCCGATCTACGTGATGGCGGCGCTGATTCGCGATGACCTGGCCCCAAATATCCTGGCGGCAAATCAGTTGGTCACTGAGGAATTGGGCGTGCCGTTTTATATCGATGTGCCGCTGGAAGAAGCGGTTGCGGCAGCCCATGCAGGCGGCGGAGTGACCATTGTGGCCCACCCTGGTCGCGATGAAGGGGCGGGGATTCTGGCCCCAGAGCGACTACGGCAAATGTTGGAGGCCGCGCCGATTGATGGCCTGGAGGTGCATTACCCAACGCACTCGTTAGCGCAGGTACAGGAATATGCCGATCTCACGGATCTCTATGGATTGTTGCGATCCTCTGGCTCAGATTCGCACGGGCCAGGCCGCCCGCGTGATCCGTTTCCTTACCACGCTAGCCTGATCGCGCCGTTATTGCGTCGCCTGGGGTTTCAGTTTGCCGATGATGTGGTGCCGCCATCGAGTGCCGCCAGCACTACCGAGCAGGACAACTGACGGTCTATTGATGGAAGCTCAGGTTCGGCCATTGCCGCCAGCCGATCAAGTTAATAACCACTAACGATAATACTGCTGCCCTGTGCTTCTACCAGCGTCGCGATTGGCGGCTGATGGCGTTCTATCGCGAAACAGTGGCTGCGGCGAGACACTTGAAGCCGTCAATGCCCCAACTGGGGTATGACGCCATCCCCATTCGCGATAGCGCTACGTCTTCGTTAAATCAGTGCATTGGCTGATAGATGAAGCCACCATAGCGGGCCATGAAATGTGCCGCGATCTGGGGGGCGCGTTCGGCCAGATAG
>JBDHWF010000189.1:0-6030 GCA_039810045.1 Chloroflexia bacterium | reverse complement strand
CTCTCTGGCCTGGATAATCTGCGAGTGCTGGGGCTGGCACACGGTGGTGTATCACAGGCTCGGCTGCATGAAGTGCTAGAACTGGTGGGACTGGCGAGCCGCGCAAAAGATCGCTTCAGCAAATACTCGCTGGGGATGAAGCAACGCCTGGGGATCGCTGGGGCATTGCTGCACCGTCCAGAGCTACTGATCCTTGATGAACCCAGCAATGGACTTGATCCAGCGGGGATCGTCGAGATCCGTGAACTGCTACTGCGCCTCGCCCATGATGGACAGACAATTGTCCTCTGTAGTCATCTGCTCGCCGAGGTGCAGCAAGTCTGCGACCGCGTGATGATCTTGCAGAACGGGCGCACGGTGATGCAAAGCGATGTGGCGACACTGCTCAGCCAGGGTGCTCAAACGGTTCTTCGCACCGACGACCCAACCCGCACGGCGATGGTACTGCAAGGGATACCATGGATCAGCGAAATTATGCGCGATGGCGATACGCTGCTCCTGACGATGCCGCCTGACCGCCATTTTGCGCTGGGGCATATTCTGGCTGAACACCACCTGATTGTTGGCGAAATGCGGCGAAAAGAGCGCGATCTGGAGCAACTGTTCCTGGCCTTGACTGAAAAATAATTACAGCAATACGGAGGAATGATCAGCGATGGGTGGATTAGTACGGATGGAACTCCTCAAGCTACTGAAACGGCCAATGACCTGGATCATGTTCTTGCTCCTGGTCGGGTTGATCGGGTTTGGCACAGTGGTCAGTGCGTTGAATCTGAACAGCGTCAGTGCAGAAACCAAAGAGTATCTCTTGCACAACCTGACCTTACCAGGGATCATCCCCCACACTGGCAATCTACTGACCGTCTTCGGCACGATCTTTATCGCAATCCTTGCTGCCTCGGCGATTGGCAGCGAATATAGCTGGGGAACCTTGCGCTCATTATTGACCACCGGGATCACCCGCAATCGTTTCCTGCTCGCAAAGCTCCTATCACTGGTGCTCATCGCCGCCTGTTTTGTCGTCATCCCAATGCTGATGAATATGGGATTAGCGGCACTGATCGCCATCAGCTATGATCGGCCCGTGTTGGCGCAAACCGTAAACTTAGCTTGGCTCGCCAAGCTTGCCGCGATCATGGGGCGCACCTATCTCATCGTCCTGGTACCAACCTTAATCGCCTTCTTTGTGGGGTTGACGGCCCGTTCGCAGGCAGCGGGCATTGGCGCAGCACTAGGGCTGCTGATTGGCGAACAAATCGTGAGTATTATTATTCTCAGTCTCAATACACCTTGGGGAGCAACCGTAGTCAATCTCTTTCCAGGCCGAAATAGCCAGGCCCTGGCAAACTACTACAACAGCTTTACCGCAGAGTCGCTCCCACCAGGAATCGTCAGCGAACCTCGAGCCTTACTGACCCTCGGTGGCTACTGTGTTATTTGTCTCCTCTGCTCATTCCTGATCTTCCAACGGCGCGATATTCGTGGCGCAGCCTGATAACCAACTACAATCTCCCACAAGCAGTATCGGACGGGCCAACTGGCCCGTCCACGAGCAACAGTGGAGAGAGGGTATGGGGAAAATCGCGCTGATCGAAGATGAATACGAACTGAGCAACCTGATCAGCAACGCGCTGACCTTGGCTGGGCATCAAGTCGTCGTGGCCTACGACGGCCCAACTGGCGTCGCTGTGGTACAACAAGAGCAACCAGACCTGATCATTCTCGACCTGATGCTTCCTGGCTTCGATGGGTTTGAGGTTTGCCGACGAGTGCGGCGCACGCTGATCACGCCAATCTTGATGCTGACGGCGAAATCAACCGAACTTGATAAAGTGCTGGGCCTTGAACTGGGTGCCGATGACTACCTCACCAAGCCGTTTTCGCAACGTGAGCTACTGGCCCGCGTCGGCGCACTCCTGCGCCGTGTCGACCTGTTGCGCGAGGAAGCGCAGCCAACCACGGGCACAGCCACGATCATCCTGCCAGATCTGACGATTGACCCCGCCACTCGCGAAGTGGTGAGCGCAGGCACGCCAGTGCAACTCACGGCAAAAGAGTTTGACTTGCTCCATCTGCTGGCGGCGCATCCTGGGCGGGTCTTCAGTCGCGACTTCCTGCTCGATCGCGTTTGGGGCAGCGACTATAGCGGCTTCGACCGCACCGTTGATACCCACATCCTGCGCTTGCGGAAGAAACTGGGTGGCACTGGCTCGCCAAGCGAACGGATCACCACACTTTGGGGGGTCGGTTACAAGTTCGAGCGGAGCAAGGGTGACGAATGAAACTCCTGCTCTGGCCCTGGCAACGACTGATCCGGGGCTTTCGTCGTCACCTCGGCTGGAAGCTGACCCTCTCCCATCTGCTCGTCGCGCTAATTTGCCAACTGGTCTATATCATTGGTGGTGTGCTGATCATCATCTTCTCGAGTATGAGTGCCGTCCGGCAGCCACTCTTCCCTACTACCAGTCCAGAAATGTCCGCCGAAACCCGGATTCTCGCGCTGGCCTTAGCGCCAGCAGTAGAACGCAATGACCCAGCCCTGCTCAGCGCAACCCTCGCCCAGCTCCCGCCGCAGCAAAAAAATGGCTATGGGGCGTTCGATGGCGTCCTCAGCCCAGAGAACCTACTCGTCGTCATCGCCCCAGATGGGCAGGTGATCGCCACGTCCGACCCCAGGATACCCGTTGGAATACCAGCCACGGCGCTTGAACCAGCGGTGTGGGCGGAAGTGCTGACCACCGCCCTCCATAGCGGCTCCGCCCCCAACCCACGAATAGCAGGGTTGACCGGGCGTGACGAAGAGCAACGCCGTCTGGTCACTGCGTATCCCATTGTCGATCAACAAGGACAAATCATCGGGGCGTTGGGACTACGCAGTGCCAGCACACCAGTTGCTGCCCCACCGCCGACATTAGGGCAAATTCTGGCCTCGGTCTCGCTCGCCGTACTCGCGCTTTTCGCAGTAGTCATTGCCCTTTCTGGGCTGATCGCTTCTGTGGCGGGCTTCATGATGGCGCGGGCCTTTGGTCGACGCCTCCGCCAATTGGAAGGGGCAACTGAAGCGATTATTCAGGGCAACCTGGCTGCACGAGTCACAGTCAACGTCCCAGACGAGATTGGGCGGGTCGGCGAACGATTCAACCTGCTGACCACCCGCCTCGCCGAAACTGACCGCGCTCGCCGCGCCTTCGTCTCGAACATCTCCCACGAATTGCGTACGCCCCTGGCGATTATTCGTGGTCATCTTGAGCCGTATACCACTGGCCCAGCAGAGGCCGTTCTCCCCCTTGCCGTGGTGGAAACAATCGACCGTGAAGCACAGACCCTCGGCACCCTGATTGACGACCTCTTTACGGTGACACGGCTGGAAGAATCGGCGCTCCCTGTTCAGCCCACGCCTGTACAGGCCGCTGATGTGGTTGCCACGGCCATTGCTGGCATCCGACCGCTCGCCACCGCCCAGGGACATATTGTGGTGCAGTCGCTGCTCACGGCAGACCTGCCACTAGTCATGGCCGACCGTACCCGCCTCGGCCAGATCGTCACCAATCTGCTCTACAACGCCCTGCGACACACACCAGCGGGTGGCGTCATTGTGGTCGAAGGCGCGCTAGTGACAGGCCAACAGGTGGTAGCGATCGCCATCACCGATACCGGGCAGGGGATCGCTGCAGAAGATCTGCCGCATATCTTCGAGCGGTTCTACCGTGGAGAGACGGAAGAAGCTACTCGACAGGCAGGTAGCAGTGGTCTGGGCTTGACCATTGTGAAGCAATTGGTTGAGGCGCAGGGCGGTACGGTCAGCGCCGAGAGTGTGCTGGGGCAGGGCACGACGATTCGGTTTACCTTACCGCGTGCTGAATCATCGCCCTTGTAGCGACAAAGAGTTGTCGGGGCATCACTCCACGGCTACACTACTCGTTATAGACGATCGATGAGCCAGAGTGAGAGGAAACGGCATCAATGGGGAGCTGTTCCACCACACCCGCCAGCAGTGAAGCAACGGCAAATCAACATACACTTTCACCACGCGCAGCAGCACTGCTGCAACAGATCGATCAGGATCTGCCAGCGTTGGCGCTCGACCTGATCCCGCTAGCGCCCAGCGCATCCCCGCAATTCCTGGAGAATCCAGACGACCCAGCCGAACATAAACCCGAATGGCACCAGTATGGCATCATCACGCACACACGACAGTTTGTCCTTGCCCTGCAAACGGCAGTACCACAGGCAATCCAGACGATTGACCCCGCAATCGCCGCCCGTGTTGAACATTATCTCGACGAACAGGTGAGCGACCTAACCCGCCGCGAACTGATGCTGATTGCTGGCTACTGGCACGATATCGGCAAATTCACCACGCGCAGCCTGGGCCGGCAGGGCAGTTGGCGGTTTATCCGCCATGCCCACGATTCTGCCCGCCTGATCACCGGGGTAGCGGCAGATCACCATGATGGCCTCGGGGCGAAATACCACCTTACCCCAGCGCAGATCGCCTTCGTGGCGCGCCTGGCTGACCTGCATTATGCGCCAATGGAACTGAAGTTAGCGCTAGACCGCGCTGGTGGCAGCATGGCCGACCGCGATGTCTATGCCGAGATCGCCACCCGCCTCGGTGCAGAGGGCTACGCGGTTTGCTGCCACTTCTGGGCCGACTGTCTCGCCAAGGGCGTCACGGAACACCAGTTACGCCAACGGCCCGATCTTTGGGCCCTATTCATCGCCACATTACGCGCTGTTGACGGCCAACTCCGCCAACGCTGTGCGCCATCGGCCACAGCAGAGTAGGCCGCACAACAAATCAGGAGAATCTGCAAAAAGGGGGAGTGCATGGTTACGGAATCAACGAGTTTGCCACTGACATTGGAAGGGCCAGACCCGATCGGCGTGTTGGAAACAACCGCACCAGTCGTCGCTGCCGCGCAAGATGTACGGATCGTGCCAGACGCGATCACCCGCGTGGCGGCGGCGCTGGTTGCCCGGAGCCAGGGCGGTAGCTTGCCCGTGCCGCCCTGGGACAAGCACTATCACTGGAGCGACGATCAGGGCCGCGCCGTCAATGTAGTTCTCCTGCTCGATGCGCTCAACTTCTGCTTCTGGGCTGATCCTGGGACAGAGCGCTGGACCCTGACCTATCACGATGAGGAACTGGACGGCTATTGGGCGTTGGCTGCGGCCCTGAAGCGGGCGATTGAAACTGATCATTGCCCCCTCTGGGACGCCGATTTCTTACGCCAGATCAGTGATGACGATGCCGAAAGTATCTTCCATCCAGCAGGGGCGAGTAGCGGGCGCATCCCGATGTTTGAGGCTCGCGTTGCCAATATCCGCGAAGTGGGCCGCGTGTTAGTAGAGCAATATTCTGGCTGGTTTGGCGAAGCGATCAAGGCGGCGGATGGTAGCGGGCCCGCGCTCGTCAAGCAGATCGTCGCTCACTTCCCTTCATTCGATGATACTGCCCAATATAATGGGCAAACTGTGCGCCTCTACAAACGCGCCCAGATTCTCGTCGCCGACCTCTACGGTGCCTTCGAGGGCAAGGGGTGGGGAAACCTGCGCGATCTGGATCGGCTGACGGCGTTCGCCGACTACAAAGTACCGCAGATTCTCCACAGTGAGGGAATCCTGGAATATAGCCCCGCGCTGACGGCGAAGATCGCCGCCCGGGAGCAGTTACCCGCTGAGTCAACCGCGGAAGTAGAGATTCGGGCGGCAACGATCTGGGGCGTTGAATTACTCCGCCGCGCCCTGGCCGAACTAGGGGTGCAGGCACGAGCCTTTGAGATCGACTGGTATCTCTGGACCCGCGCCCAGGGCCGTCGCGGGATGGCCCCGTACCATCGCACACGCACCGTCTTTTACTAGCAGCGGTAGCGCGTAACCAAGCACAAGCAGATGGCAGGCACACCGTTAGCCGTTGCATTCACCGTAGTAGGCTGCTTGACGCAAACCCGCGAAAGACGTACACTTACGCTACCTTGCGAGAGGTCAAAAGCTGATCTTTTGGCGGTATTGCTGAGAAACACCGGG
>JBDHWF010000188.1:0-6142 GCA_039810045.1 Chloroflexia bacterium | reverse complement strand
CTTCACGCTGGGCCGCTTCGGCCAGACGGCGGTGTTGCTGAGCTTCCCAGTAGGTTGGGAGCAGTTGCCCGTCCTGAGCGTAGACGCGCAGATACCATTCGTCTGGCTGGAACGACACGCCCAGGCTGCTGTGCCAGCGCTCGTCTGCCGCTGCCTGCCACGGCTGATAGTCGCCCAGGTCGTCCAGCTGCCACGCGGCGACAACCTCCGAAACAAACCGTTGAGAGGGGTCGAAGACGAGGTATTCGGCAATTCCCAGGTGGGCGTAGATCTCCCGCTTGGTGCCGAGATCGCGGCGGCGGGCAGTGGTGCGGCTGGCGACTTCCATCACCAGGGTTGGTGGCCCAGCAGTAAGCAGGGGCAAGGTGTCGATCTGGGGATTTTGACCGAACGTGGGATGGACGAGGATATCGGGCATCAGAATCAGGGGGCGGCGGGCATCGTGGCGCGGGAGAATCATCTGCAGTTGGTTGCCCACGCACCAGGGTAAACCGCGATGCAGCCCGCAGAGACGCAGCCCATGCGAGAGCGTACTGATCGCTTCCTGGTGGTAATCGGCCCCCACAATCGACTCCTCGGTGTCATCGGACACGCGGTCATAGGCTGGCCCCAGGGGCCGAATGGTGGTGATCGTCATGGCGCAACCTCGCTCTCTGCCTGCCGCTTGCCGGGGCATTGATGTTACCGAAAAGTATAGCAGGTGAGGTGGCTCGGACGGCGCGGGCAGAGCCTGATCAGTAGCGGTACTCACTGCTGCTGACTTTGGCATCGGTGAGGACGACGCCCAGCAGGTGTGCGCCGACCCGTTCAAGTTGCTCTTTGGCGCGTTGGGCGGCGGGGCGGCGGGTGTGGCCGGCGCGGACGATCAGCAAGGTGGCGTCGGCGCTCGGGGCGATGGTGAGCGCGTCGGCGACGGCGGTGATCGGTGGGGCGTCGATCACGATGAACGTGGCCTGCTCGCGGGCCAGCGCAAGGAGGGCGCGGAAGCGGTCGGACGCCAGGAGTTCGGCGGGGTTGCTGAGGGTGGGGCCAGCGGGCAGCAGTTGCAGGTGTTCAACAGCGGTGGCGCTGGCGGGGAGTGGCACAGCGGCGGGGTCGCTCAGGGTAGTGGCGAGGCCGCGCTCGTTGCTGACGTTGAATAATTGGTGCAGGGAGGGGTGCCGGAGGTCAGCGTCGATCAGCAGCGTATCGTCGCCGGCGAGCGCCAGCGCAGCAGCGAGGTTGGCGGCGACTGCTGGGCGAGTGGCCCCAGCCCCAGTATCAGCCAGGAGGATCACCTGGGGCGGGGTGCCATCGCCAGCGAATTTGATATTTGCCCGTAGCGTGCGGAACGCTTCGGCCTCGGCGCTGGTTGGCGCGGTGAGGACGGCGAGGTCACTGGGGTGGCTGGCAGCGGTCATATGCGGATACTCCTGTTGCTAATGGCTCAATCGGTGGTGGCCGCTCACTCGCGGCGGGCTTTTGGCACGCTGCTGAGAAGCGGCAGTCCCAGATGGCGGCGCACTTCTTCCGGGCTCCGCACGGTGTCATCGAGATATTCGAGGGCGAAGGCGAGCACCAGGGCAAGCGCGGCCCCGAGAATCGCGGCGGCGGCGGCGTTTAGCTTCGGGCGCGGGGCGCTTGGTTTCGCCGCTGGGCCTGCCTGCCCCAGTTGCGCGATATTCAGCCGAATGATCGGGGCGAGGGTGCCATTTGGCAGGACTATCGGCGTGCCAAACTGGGTGAAGCGCGGGAACAGTTCCTGGAGGCGGGCGTTGTCTTCGTTCACATAGCCGATGAACGCGGCGGCGATGGCGTTGACGATGGCGGCGGCGCGGTTGGGGTCGCTGTCAGTCGCGGCGATCTGAATCGTGTTCGTATCGGGACTGTGCGCCACGGCTAGCTTACTGAGGATCGTCCCGGCATCGAGGTGATATGGTTGCAATTCGGGGCGTTGGGCGGCGCGGCTGGCGATTTCCCCGCTGGTGATAATCGGCTTCAGCGGGGCGAGGCGGTTCTTCGCGGCGATGTCGTTCTGCTGGTCAAGTGGTTCCGCCGTGACCGACAAGGTGCTACTGCTGGTGTAGGTGCGCGGCTGGGCGTCGGTGTAGAAATAGGCGACCAGGGCAGCACTAAGGGCCAGCAGTGGAATCAGCCACCAGCGATGCAGGATAATGCGGAGGTATTCTTCCGGGCGCATCACGACCTCCCGCGTTCACGGAAGGTGCGACCGTTGGGGATCTGGCCGATGATCGGAAGGCCCAAGGCTTCGCTGGTGCTGTCGGCGTCGCGCAGACGCTGGTTCAGGTAGTTGAACAGGAAGGCGAGGCCGAGGCCCGCAAAGAGGGCGACCAGTGTTTGCAGCACCACGTTCAGGGCGCGGCGCACGCGATCGCTCTTGGCGTCGTATGGCGCTTCGACGACGAGGGTGGCTGCGCCCTGGCGCGGGGCCAGATCGCCTTTGGTGAAATATTTGATCGGGTCGCGGTCGAGCGTGGCGCTGATGGCGCGGCCAATCGCCAGGGTGCGGTCGGGTGTACTCGCGCCGATGTCGATCACCAGGACGCGGTGAATGCGCCGCGCCTTGAATGCGCCGCGCACTTCTTTGTAGTCGATGGCGACATTGTATGCGGGGGTGTGCAGGGTGTCGGTGACGGCATCGGCGAAGCGGTTGCCATTGACGACTTCCACCAAGTCGTCAACGGCGTACTCGGTGGCGAGGTAGTTGTAGTACGAATCGTAGCGAAAATAGTCGCCGGGGGCGGTGGCCTGTGGGGGAACGAGGACGAGTTGGGCGCGCATTTCGGTGCTATAGCTATTGGGTTGTTGAATCCACAGCGCGGTGGAGCCGAGCCCCACCAGGAACGGCAGCACCAGCACCAACCAGCGATAGCGCCAGATAATGGCCCAATAACGACGAAGTTCCATCAGTCTCCTTCTCTGTGGGCGTCGGTGGCCCAGTGTTGTGCTGGTGGTGAAGTTGGCGCGGTTTCGTCGGGCGTTGCCGTTGCGCGACTGGTGGCTTCGCTGACGAAAGCGGCGATTCGCTGCCGAAAGAGTGCGGCATCAAAGGTGCTGGCGTGGGCGCGAATCGTGGCTGGGTCGAACGTGGTGGCCTCGCGCTGCTGCACCGCTGCAATTAAGGCAGCAGGTGTTTGCTCCGCGAAGAAGACCCCCGTTACCCCATCAACGACGGTTTCCATCGCCCCACCCGCCCGATAGGCGATGACTGGACGACCAGCGGCCTGGGCTTCGACCTGGGCGATCCCGAAATCATCTTCGGCGGGGAAGATCGTGGCGCGGCATTCGGCGTAGAGCCGATCTTTCTCCGCATCACTGATCCCCCCCAGAAAGGTGATATTCGGTTGTGCTAACGCTTCAAGGGGCGCACGGTCGCGCCCGACGCCCGCGATTCGCAACGGTAGGCCCAACTGATTGAATGCTTCAACCACAATATCCAGGCGTTTGTAGGGGACGAGCCGCGTGACAATCAGATAGAAATCGCCCGGTGCGCCAGTGGCCGGGGGAATGGCGGTGCGTACTGGTGGGTGAATCACGGTCGCCTCGCGCCCATAGAAGCGGCGAATGCGGTCGGCCACGACCGCCGAGTTGGCGATCAGGTGGTCAACGCGGGCGGTGCTGCGGGCATCCCAGCGGCGCAGTGCGCCGAGCAGCGGGGCGAGCAGGCGTTTGGTTGGGCCATTCAGCCGCTCGCGACGGGCGTAGTCGGCGGCATTCCAAGCAAAGCGCATCGGACTGTGACAGTAGCAGATATGGGTGGCCCCGGCGGGCGGGTGGATATTCTTGGCGAAGGCGCTGCTGGACGAAATAATCAGGTCGTAGCCGCGCAGGTCGAGCCGCGAAAAGGCAACGGGATAGAGCGGCAGATAGGGCTGATGATTGCGCTGAATCCCAGGCAACCGCTGCATCAATGTCGTGTGAATCGGCCAGTCGCGGTAGGCGGCGGGCATCCGGGCGCGGTCGTAGATCGAGGTGAAGATTGGCGCATCGGGCCAGAGGGTGTGCAGTTCTTCGAGGACGCGCTCCGCCCCGCCCCACTGGTTGAGGTAGTCGTGGACCAGGGCGACCCGCTGCGCCATCAGTAGGCTCCACGGCGGGTGATGACGGCGGGGATAGTCCAGAGCAGAATCTTGATGTCGAGCCAGAGGGACCAGCGTTCGGCGTAATACAGATCGAAATGAACCTGCTCATCAAAGGTGAGGTCGCTGCGGCCATTGACCTGCCAGAGACAGGTGAGGCCAGGGGTGAGGCTGAGCCGCTGCCGATGCCACGGTTCGTATTTGGCGACTTCTTCGGGAACGTGGGGCCGTGGCCCAACCAGGCTCATCTCACCGCGCAGGACATTGAACAGGTTGGGCAACTCATCAAGGCTGGTGCTGCGGAGGAAGCGCCCCATCCGCGTGCGGCGGGGGTCGTCTTTCATCTTGAAGGCGATGGTATCGCCAGTATAGGCCTCGCTGGTGGCGAGTTTGTCGTAATCATCGTGGGCGTTGTGGTACATCGAGCGGAACTTGTAGCAGGTAAAGTGGCGGCCATTGCGCCCGACGCGCCGCTGCCCATAGAGCGCGGGGCCGGATGAATCGAGCCTGATCAATACGGCGATCAGCAGCATGGGGATGGTGAGGAAGATGAGGCCCGCGCCGCCAACGATCAGGTCGAAGCTGCGCTTGATCGCGGCGTTTGGGCCACGAATCCCACTATCGTGTGTGGTGATCAGGGGTAGGCCATTGAGGGCGTGAATCGCCACACGGTCGAGGCTCAGTTCAAAGAGGTCGGGGACGAGGGTGAACGAGACTTTGCTGGCGCGGCACTGCTCGATCACCCAGTAGAGTTGGTCGTGGGCGGTGGACGGCAGGGCGATGATCACCTCGTCGATATTGGCGTTCCGAATCACTTCGGGAAGGTCGTGGCAGGCCCCCAGGCGGCGCGGGCGTACTACCGCGCGTTGTGTGGCAATTGCCCAGGCGGGGTCAAATGGTGCATCGTCAATGAAGCCAGCCAGGGCGTAGCCCAGGCTCCGCTGACTGATCAGCGCACTCATCACGCGCTCGCCCGCTGGCCCTGCCCCCACGATCAGAACGCGATCAACCCAGCGGCCCCGGGCGCGCATGAACGTCATCGTGGCCCGCCAGATGATGCGCCAGAGCAGGAGGAGCCCGACAACAAAGACGAAGGCGTAGAGGAAGATGGCGCGGGAGAAATAGAGGCTGCGGAAGAAGAAGACCACGACGATCAGCGCGCCGAAGCCGAGAAACGCGCTGTTGGTGATCAGCAATGCTTCGTCGAGCAAGCCCGTCCAGCGGGTAAGGCGATAGACGCCCCGCGCCAGAAAGATAACCAGCAGGGTGGCTGTCAGCAGCGCGAGCAGGGGGAAGAAACTTTCCAGAGTCAGGCCAAGGAATGGGCGGAAATCGCTGGTGGAGACATCATCGGGGAAGCCGATCACGTAGCGGAGATGATAGGCGAACCAGAAGCCAAGCACGATCAGCACCAGATCGATCGAGACCTGAAACGGCACACTGAGTGGCGTGGCGTGGCGTCGCGTGTGGTGGGCGTAGGGCCGCGCCTGCGTTGCGGTTGGTCGTGTCAGTTGTGCCACGTCGATGGCCCCCGTCCCTCGTCCGTGAATACCATGCGCTCTTGGGTGTCTCTGCCTGTGCCTCGTGTCCCTGAGGTGGTGGTGAGTATAGCACAGGCGGTGGGCGTGGTACGATGCGGCAGACCGTTGCGCAGCCGGGAACCGCTGGTCGGACGGCGGGTATTCACGTCTGTCTGTGGCGGTTTCCAGGCAGCAGCGCAGGGTGAGTTTAGCGGTGGGTGTAGTCAGAAGTGGGGGCGATGATGGAGCAGCGTGAGGCGGAGCAGATTGCGCGGGAGTGGCTGACGGCGATGCACGGCTATGTGCGGGCGGTCGATTACACCGGGGCGCGGGTGCTGTTCCACGATGATGTCGTGGGGTTCGGCACCTACAGTGGGATCCTCGATGGCCTCGATCACCTGATGGCGGAGCAGTGGCAGCAGGTTTGGGGGACGATTACGGGCTTCACCTTCCTGGTGGAACAGTTGCGGGCGGGCGGCGATGGCGCGGTGATCTGGGCGATCTGCCCGTGGGATTCGCAGGGGCGGCGCGACGATGGGTCGA
>JBDHWF010000187.1:0-6201 GCA_039810045.1 Chloroflexia bacterium | reverse complement strand
TTGGCAATCGAATATTCGTAGAGATGGTAGCCATCCCAGGCGGCTCCGGCATCGAGCTTGGTCAGGGGAACGCCCTCAGCTTGCACCTGGCGGGCCAGATCCCAGACGGCGATGTGAAAGGTCAGAAAATCGCGGGTGCCCGCAATCGAAAAGATCGCCATCGTGATCGTGAGGACCCAGGCTAGCACCAGTGACAGGCGCAGGTCACGCAAGGCCCAGAGGGCGAGGATGATCACGAGCGGCAATAATGGCAGTAGATAGCGGTCGAGTGAGGGCGCGTTGTAGCCGCGAAAGGTCCAGTTCCGAAAGGTGAACGACTGTGGCAGCACCCCCACTACCTGCCAGCAGGCGATCCCCAGAATCAGCCCTGCCCCTGCGCGGTAGGGGTCGGCTGGCGCGGCAGTTGCCCGCCGGGGTCGCAGGTGCAGGCAGAGGAGTAGCCCGAAGATCAGGGCGCTGATGACACAAACGATCGTAGCAAGGTCTAGCCCGAATTGTCCAAACAGCCAGGGGCGACCACCGCGCAGGTCGTAGGAGCCAACCCCAAACGGTGAGAGAAAGTGGGGGATATAGGGCATACGGCGGCCACTGCGCCAAAAGATCGCTGTGCCAAGCAGCACAAAGGCTGACCAGAGGGCAAACACCAGCCAGCCAGGGGGCGGCATGGCGCGGAGCAGGCGTGGCAGCGCGACCAGCAGGGCCAACGCCAGCGGGAGGAGAAAGAGCCCGATGTAGGTCGCCTCAATCAGCGAGAGGCGGCTGGCGAGCAGCGCGGCCCCATCCAGGCCAGCGTCGCGAACCTTTTGCACGAAGTCGCCCTGGGCTTTGGGGATGCCGTGGATGAAGCGGAACCAGAGGTAGTAGAGGATCGTCATCGTGGCGGGCAACGCCACCACCTGAGCAAAGAGGCTCACTCCCGCCCGATTTGGGCGGAGCCTGCCGCTGATTAGCAGATAGGTCACGATCGCCAGTGGGATGAGCGCGCCCTGTTGCCGTTGCAGAAAGGCCAGCCCTGCGACGAATGAGCCAAGGAGCGTCATCGACACGGCGGGGCGGTCTGGCCGGAGGCCCCGCAAGGAACAGGCGGTAGCGATCGTCAGCAGGGCGACAAAGGGGGCATCGCTCATAAAGGTGTAGCTGATCGAAAAGAGGATCGGGTTGAACAGATACAACGCCGCCCCAAGCGCACTCCGCTCGCGGCTGACGCCGACCTGCCGACAGGCGGCATAGCAGGCCAGCCCGCCGATCCCCGTGAGGACCACGGTGGAGAGGCGCATTGCGCCAAAGGTGGGGCCGAAGATCGTCGCGAACAGGCCCCCCCACAGCACCTGCCAGACCAGCGTGACAACCGAGAGGTCGAGAATCTGCATCCGGCCTTCGTTGATCAGGATCTCGACCGAGCGGGCGTAGACCCAATCATCGCCGATCGCGATTGGGGCAAAAACGGGGATGATCAGCAGGGCCACCAGGTAGAGGCCGCCGACGCCCAGCAAGGGCCAGCGTTGCCGCCATTGCGCGTGCCAGCCTGCCACGCTCGGTGCTTGGGTATCGTGCGCTGCAGTGCGGATAGGTGGGGCCGCGAGTGGGGCGGCCTGTTCGGTCTTGGTCATTGTGGCGGTGCATCCGTGGGGTGGCTGGCCCTCACTGTGGTTCGCTTTCCAGCGTGCGGTGGAAGGCGGGCTTCCGGGCACGCCCAATGCTGGTGAGCCGGAAACGGATGATGAATCCGATCATGATCACCCCCAGCTTGATCGCCTTGCGAATGTCGCCAGTGACCGAGGAATGCCCCACCCGTGGCAGGTAGTTGACGGGGATCTCGACAAAGCGCGCGCCAGAGGTGATCAGGAGCAACATTAGTTCGGGGCCGAAGTGGCTGCCACCAATCGTGAAACGCTTACGCACGCGCTCATAGGCGGAGCGGGTGAGCAGGCGATAGGTGCAGCCAACATCGCTGAGGTGGCTGGTGTTGAAGCAGGCTTCGACCCCTTTGGCGACCGCCCAGTTCCCCCATTTCAGGAACCAGCCCATATTCGCCCCGCGCCAGATCAGTTCGCGGGTGGTGCGGGTGCCAAAGACGACATCGCAATCATCGCTGTAGACGAGTAATTTGAAGATGTCGCTAGGCAGGAATGTGCCATCTGGTTCCGCGAGAATCAACAGATCGCCAGTCGCTTCCGCCAGACCGCGTTGGGTGGCGTGGCCGTAGCCCTGTTTGCGCTCGAAGACCTGCCGGGCGCTCGTTGGTGCGACTTCCTCGGCGGTACCCTTTTGGGCATTGTTGTTGATGACGATGATCTCATCGACCACGCCAGTTGCCTCGAAGCCCTCAATGACCCGGCGGATTGAGTCTTTCTCGGCATATGTCATTAGAATGACCGATACTTTTCGGTCATGCCACATCGCCATGCCTCCATGGTCAGGTTGCTCAGTTACGCCATTCGTGTCGCTGGCCGGGTTGCTTTCGTTGCAGTAAGAACGACCCGCAGGTGGCGGATGTTCCCCAATGCGCGGGAATTGTCGCACAGCAGGGGCGAATTGTGTTGTGGTGGGTGTGGGGCTAGCGATAAAGCAGAGCGGACTTGTCTGGTTGCTGACGGTTTGGTGCGCGACCTTGGTGGTGCTGTTGGGCCAGACGCTATCTGGTATCCTCTGGATAAGCCCCTTTCGTCAGGAGGTGGTAAATGCCCGATGATGACCAGAAGTTGGCGCAGCGATTCACTACACCACGGTATGCTGCATTGGGGGCAGGGATACTGTGGGTGGTCTGGACTGTGATGTGGACGGGTCTCTTCTTGCTCATTGCGCCCCAGCCAGAACGATCAAGAATCGTTGTCCTCGTTGAGGCTATCCTACGGGGGGCATTGATCGGGTTTATCCCCGCCCTCATGTCGTATTACTTCACCGTCAAACGGGGCAGGTCGTAGTACCTGCCCTATGCCCCACGTTCTACGTGCCGGGCTTGCGCGGCGATCTCGCGCATAGGCACTGCCCGATCCGCAGTGCCGGATCGGGCAGTGGTTGATTTGACCTTGGTTGTAGCGGGCGTTACTGCTGTAGGGCGGCGGCCACCTTGGGCGGAATCATTGGGGCTTCGGTCATCCGTTTGCCCGTTGCCGCCTTGATCGCGTTGCCTACGGCTCCGGCCCCTGGGATGATCGGCGGCTCGCCGACGATCCGGGCGCCGAATGGGCCGTCGACGGTTGGCACTTCCACCAGGATCGTCTCGATCTCGGGGAACTGCTCGGCCTTGGGCATCGCGTAGTCCATCAGCGAGCCAGTCAGCAGTTGACCGTTTTCGTCGTGAACGAGTTGCTCGTAGAGGGCGAAGCCCAGCCCCTGCACAGCCCCACCGAGGATCTGCCCCTTCACCAGCGGTGGATTCAGCGCGTGGCCGACATCCTGCGCCGCAACGTAGCCTTTGACGGTGACTTCGCCCGTGTCGGGGTCGACGTGGACGTGGGCGAGGTGGGCAGCGAAACCAGCGGCGATCACCTGCTGGGCACTGGTGCCACGGGTGTAGATCGGGCCGTATTTGTTGGTGCTGAGGGTGTAGACTTCGGACAGCGAGAGCTTCTTGTCGGGCGCGCCTTTGACCCGAATCTCACCGTCCACGATTTCCAGGTCGTCGGGCGAGGCTTCCATGTGTGTGGCCGCCAGGGCCAGGGCCTGGGTGCGGGCAGCGCGGGCCGCTTCCAGCACGGCCTTCCCCACGGTGTAGGTGATCTGACTGCCGCCAGAACCAGGGGAGTGCGGGGCGGTCTCGGTGTCGCCGTGAACGATGCGTACTTTTGCCGGATCAATGCCAAAGGCTTCGGCGGCGATCATCGCGAACGTCGTTGACTGCCCGGTGATGTCCGCCACCCCGGTCGTAATCGTCAGGTCGCCGCCGGGATCCATCCGGCAGGCAGCGGCAGCGGGGCCACGACCACCCGGCCAACCACCCGCCGCTACGCCGATCCCTTCGTTTGGCCCAAGGGTGTGGCGTTTTTGCCAGAGCGGGTGATCGCGCAGTTGTTCGAGGCATTCTTTCAGCCCGATCTTCGGCCAGGGGTTGCCATCCGGCCAGAGGTCGCCTTCCTGGACGGCGTTCTGAATCCGCAGATCAAGCGGGTCAAGGCCGAGGCCAGCGGCGAGTTCGTCCATCGCCGATTCAATCGCAAAAGCGGCCTGTGGTGCGCCTGGGGCGCGATAGGCCCCAACACCGGGCTTGTTCGTTAGCACTTCGTAGCCCCGAATATCGAGGTTCTCGTACTTGTACCAACCGCCGAGCAGCAAGCAGGCGATGCCGACTGCTGCGCCAGAATAGGCTCCGGCATCGAAAACCACCTTCGCTTCGAGCGCGGTAAGGGTGCCATCTTTCTTCCCGCCGAGTTTGACGGTCATCACGGCCATGGGCGAGGGGTTGGCGGCGTGCAGATCTTCCGAGCGGGTGTAGACCAGTTTGACCGGACGGCCAGTCTTCGCTACCAGGGAGGCCACGAAGATGTCGAGCAAGACATATTTTGCGCCGAACGCGCCGCCTGGTTGCAGCGGCAAAACCTTCACCTGTGAGGAGGACAGGCCAAGGGCAGTGGCGATTTCATCGCGTACCATGAAGTAGGCCTGGGTGCTGGAGTAGACGGTCAGCCCACCACTGATCGGGTCTGGAGCGATGGCGCAGGTTTGCGGCTCGATATAGCCCTGATGGACATAGTGGACTTTATAGGTGTTTTCGACCACGCAGTCAGCCGCCGCGAATCCTTTGGCGATATCGCCGCGCTCGAAGCGGAGGTTGCTGGCGACATTGGCCGGAAGATCCTCTTTCGGCTTATCGTCACCACCACTCACTGCCGCGTGGATATTCGCTTCTTCGGCCCCAGAAGCAAGTTTTTCGCGCACCACTGGTGCATCTTCTTGCATCCCCTCAATCGGGTCGGATACGACGGGCAGGGCTTCGTACTCAACCACGACGGCGGCGGCCCCGTCGGTCGCCTGCTCAATTGTCTCCGCCAGGACGACTGCGACTGGCTGCCCATCGAAGACAACGCGGTCGCGGGCGAGGAAGTTGAGCCGTCGTGAGCCAGATTCCATCCCCTTCACCGAGAGGTCGGCGGCGGTATAGACGGCGAACACTCCGGGCATCGCTGCCGCTGCGGTGGTGTCGATACTGGTGATCGTGGCTGCGGCGTAGGGGCTGGTCACCAGGCGGGCCTGGAGCATTCCCGGCACCTGGATATCACTGGCATACTTGATGGCCCCGGTCAGTTTTTCTGGGCCGTCACGTCGTGCAATCGTTGAACCTGGCGCGGTCGCTGTTGCCGCCATTGTTGATCCCTTCTCATGGCCCGCTCGTTTTGACCGGGCAAGCATTTTCTCAACACGCTCCTCTAGCTGCCTGGAGGGACAGTAGAGGCATTGTAGCCTAACTTTGCGCCGCTGGGAAATGGGGAATCGACGCTCGTTAGCGTTCGGGCAGATAGCTGCGGTGTGCGCCATCGACCAGTAACGATTGCCCAGTCGTGAATGCTGATTCTGGCAGGCAGAAAAAACGCACTGCGGCAGCGATGTCGTCGGCGCGCCCCGCTCGCCCAAAGGGGATGAAGCGTGCGGCTGGTGAGCCAACCGCTACCCCGCTACTGCCGGGGCGCTCGGTGATCGCCCCTGGCACGACGCAGTTGACGCTGATCCCGTGCGGGCCAAGCTCGTAGGCCATATTGCGGGTCATCGCCTCGACGCCGGCCTTGGCCGAATCGTAAACGGCAGCGTCGCGGTGGCAACTCTGCGCCCCAATCGTACTGATATTCACGATGCGCCCTCCGGGGGTGCCGCGCGCGATCAACGCCTGGGCGACATGCTGGCAGAGGATGAATGGTGAGCGGTAGTTGACATTCAACTGATAGGTGAAGTCGTTGTCGGTCACTTCCCAAAAGTTACCCCGAATACTCATCCCTGCATTGTTGACCAGAATATCGAGTGTTCCCACTGCGTCCAGGGCGGCGGTGGCGAGACGATGGGCCTCGGCAATCTCGGCGAGATCGGCGGGTAGCCCTATTGCCTGCACGCCCAGGGCGGTGATCGCGGCGGCGGCCTCGGCAACGGCAGCGGGTTCGCGCCCGGAAACGACGATATTCGCGCCTTCGCGGGCGAGCCATTCGGCGATTGTGCGTCCCAGACCACGGGTACTGCCAGTCACTAAGGCCCATTGCCCGGTCAGGTTGCCCC
>JBDHWF010000186.1:0-6201 GCA_039810045.1 Chloroflexia bacterium | reverse complement strand
CTGAGTGACTTTCTCAATCAGGCCTCGTTACAGGGCGATGCCTGGTGGTATCTCTGGCTGGCGCAAGAGGGCTACGGTTCAACCGTACATGGCCCGCAACTTCCCGCCTTTCCGCCGCTGTTCTCGTTGCTGATTAAGGTTGTCCATTGGCTGGTACCTACGTGGGCCATGGCGGGGTTACTGGTCAGCCACGTTGCCCTGTTTGCGGCCTTGCTCTACCTCTTTGCTCTGGCCCGACTTGAAGCTGATCAGCCAACGGCGCTTCGCGCCACTACTGCGGCGTTACTCTGGCCCGCTGCGCCGTTTCTGGGAGGCGTCTACCCGCAATCGCTCTTACTGCTCACGATCACCGCGGCGCTCTACCACACGCGCCGGAAAGAATGGCGGATCGCGGCAGGTTGGGCCTGCCTTGCTGGGCTCACACACGAGTTTGGGCTACTGCTGGTGATCCCGCTCGCCATTGCAGGGTATCGCCATTTTCTCCTGCATAATCACGACGAAGGCACCCGCCCCTGGCGCGTCATCGCCCCGGTACTGGCCGCCCCGGTCGGCTTCGCAACATTTCTGGGGGTGGTCACGGTGCAAACTGGCAGCCCACTGGCCTATTTCCACGCGCATACCGCCCTTGGCGCTACCTCCTGGCGGGGGTTATTGGGCCTCCGTACCTTGCTTGATCTGCCACAGGTTCTTGCGAATACGACTCCCGCACTACGTGGCTACATTCCAGGGCAACCATTTCCGAATATCCAGATCCCCGCTGCGATTGATCTGCTGATCTTGCTCGTGGCGACGGCGGCGGGCTGCTGGCTCCTGCGTCGCCAGCCCGCCTATGGCGCGTTCCTACTCGCGACAGTCGTGGTGAGTGGACTGGCTTATGGTTTACCGGCGAGTGGGCTGCATCTCCTGGCCGCCGCGCCGCTCTATCTTGTGCTGGGCCACTGGACGCGCTGGCCCGTGGTGGGCTACCTGGTTGCCAGCCTGGGGCTGGCCCTGGTCGCCCTCACACTCTTTCTCCAGGTGAATGGACTGTAGGAGCAGCGAATGAGTCTGGTGCTACGCTGGCGAGACCGCCTACCAGAGAGCCTGAGTCAGGCCCTGGAATCGCTCCTGTTCCTTGGTGGCTGGCGGATACTGATCTTCCTCGTCACGATTGTCGTCAGTCAATTCGCCACCAGTGGGCCGCCCACGACGATCAGTGATCTCCTGACGCGATCCACCGATCGGTGGGATGCTGGCTGGTATCTGACGATTGCCCGCGATGGCTATAGCGTGGAGCCTGATACTGGCCCCCACCGCGCCAATATCGCCTTTTACCCACTCCTGCCAATATTGATTAAACTTTTCCATCTGGTGATCCCTTCCTGGCGGTTAGCGGGAATGCTCGTCGTGCATCTGGCGCTGCTCGGCGCAGTGGTCTATCTTGTTGCGCTCGTCCGCCTCGACTATGATCGGGCAACCGCCCTACGGGCAACCGTCGCCCTGCTCCTCTATCCCACGGCGATCTTCCTGACCGCGATCTACACCGAATCCCTCTTATTGCTCGCCCTGATTGCAACGACCTACCACGCCCGCCGAGGGCAGTGGTTGATCGCTGGCTGCTGGGGCCTCTGTGCCACACTCACCAAGACAATTGGGCTGATTGCGCTAATTCCCCTGCTGGTGGAATACGGTCAACTCCTTTCGTGGCGGCTACAGCGCCTGACCAAATGTGGCCCTGCCCAGTATGAGCTATGGCGCGTGCTTGGTGGCGTGGCGCTGACCTGCGTGGGGGCGCTTGCTTACCCGCTCTTTCTCTGGCAGCGGTTTGGCAGTTTACAGGTCTATTTCGATACTCAGGTGGCCTGGTATCGCTACGGGAGCTTTCAGCCGTTACTCACCGATGGCGGAAAATTTCTGGCGGCGTTTTTCCAGGGTGATCGTACCGTGATCAATTATTTCTATCCACAGGGTTCCGTGACCCTCCCGTCACCTGGCACGTTCATGGTGATCGACCTCCTGATGCTGCTGGCCGCCCTGATTCTTGGCATAATCTGTACCTACAAACTCCGCCCCTCCTACGGCTTACTGGTGCTGGCAGGCGGCTTTCTCACGGCCTATTCTGGTTCACCACAAAGTTTTAATCGCTATACCCTGGTGCTGTTTCCAGCGATGATCGCCCTAGCGGTGATCAGTCGCCGCCCAGCAATCGGGTTCTGCCTCTTTGTCGCCAGTGGCTTATTGGCGTTCTACCACATCTATTTATTCGTCAACGGCCATTGGGCCGGCTAACCGAATACAAAGGGCGGGCCAGGATTCTGGCCCGCCCTGATGCTGCTAGATAGTCGGACGCTTTTAGCGATACCACCCGCCCAGGTTGATTGTTTCAAGCCCCATCAGGCCCAGCAACACATCGTATGGTGGCGGATTCTCTGGGTGATATTCCAGGCGCGCCCGCTCGAAATACTGCACGGTATACGTCTTGCCATCAGCCTGATTCACTTCGCGCAGTTCCTCGGAGATTGGATACCCAAAAGAAGCTAACCCCCCATACGTAGTCCAATAGGTATAGAAGGCCCCGCTGAGGTTATGGCTCGTTTCAGGGAAATAGGCCATCGTTGGCACTGTTGTCATGGTGGGTACTGTGGGGATCGTGGGCGTCGCTGGTGCTGGTGAGCATCCGGCAGTACCAGGCGCACAGGTGGGGGTTGCCGCTCGTGTTGGCGTATTCGTGGGCTGAGGCGGGGGCGTTGGCTTAATTGGCACACCTTTGGGGAACGAGCGTCCCTGCGTCAGGTACGCCGTCAACAGGCCCAATTGCACCTGATACCGTGGATCGCTGTTCTCTGGATGATACTCAAACCGCGCTCGTTCGAAATATTGCACCCGATACCCACCAGACACAAAGACGCTGGTCAGGGGAAAGCCGAAGCGGGCGAGGCCCCCTTCTTGCTCCCAATAGGCGCGGAATGCGCCACTGATCGCGTGCTGGGTCTGTGGGAAATAATATGCCCCGGCTGACTGATGCTCTGGTAACTCTGGGGCTGCGGGATGGGCCGCGGGATTTGCAAAAGATTGGAATACCTCAAACGCTGGCTTGCGGACGCTCGGTGGTTGCAAATACGCCCCATGACCATCAATCGGTAGCCGCACGAGCCCATAATTGACCCAACCGCTGGGTAACGGAAAATCCTCATACTTGAACCAGAAGACATTGGCAATAAAGCTCCGCAACTCGCCCTGCAACTGCGGCATCAGGTCACGGATCAGTTGCGCTTGTTTTTCCTCCGAGGGGGTGGGCTTGGCAGCCAGGAACTCTGGTTCTACCTCTGCTGGTACGGCGTCAGTGCCAATTTCGGTTAGCCAGAGCTTCGTAGTATCGCCTTGCCCCGCCATCACGCCACGCAGTTGGCGATAATGCTCGATAATCTGCTGGGCATCGCCAACGTAGTAGGCATGACTACCCACGCCATCCCAGGGATACCGCCCAGTAGCATGGTAATACCCCTGCACCCGCTCACCCTGGTACAGCACATAGAGATAGTCATAGTCGGCAGAGGCATTCGGGCGAAAGCCGTAGAGTAAGCCACCAACAATCAGTTGTACGGTGGGGTGGGCAGGCTTGACCGCCGTATAAATATCGGTGAGTAATGCCCCGTAGATTCCGGGGTTGAACTCCATCTGCGTGCCACCCGATTCGTTGTACAGAATCTCGCTAATGTTCGCCTCATTAAGAATCTCGTAGGCGGCCACTGCTGAACCAAAGTGATCGGCAATCTCTTTCGTGCGGGCCGCAAAGAGGCGACTATAGTTATTCGTACCATCGGGACGATCTGGGAGATCATTGATCCGGGAAAACGACACTGTCGGATCAGTCGAGCTATGATCAAGCACGGCAGACCCAAGGAGCAGCAGTACCTTGAGATTATATTTCGGCGCACATTCTTTGATAAACCAATCCCACTTCCGATAATCGATATAGCCAGGGCCGCCGGGGGCATTGTCATCATGGTCTGCCCGCAGTTCGATCCGTATCCAACCTGCCCCCGCAAAGGCCAGATCACGCGCCATCCCTTCCAGCGCCGTCTGATTCAATGCGTTGGGAAAATGCTCAGGATTCGTGTTCCACTCAAACCACGGATCACGCCCCACGATCCCAAAAAAGTCGGCATCGGGGCCACGGGTGAGGGCAGGCAAGGCTGGTGGTTCAGGCGCAGCAGCCTGAATATGTATCGAAGGTGGCAGCAGAGACAGGAGTAACAGCAGCAGGCCCAAGCATACCTGTAATCGTTGTCCTACGAGTTGCCACAGCCTGCTCATCCTACCTCCGTCTTCGCTGTTTGCAGAATATTGTTCCAGTAACCTGCCAGAATCGACAAATCACGATACAGGACATTGGGGGCAGGTTACGAGGCCCAAGATCGTCAAGAGAAGAACGCACTGGATACAATCCAGTTACGCAATTTTGCCTGGAAATCAAAAGTTTCTCTCGATTAGGAGTCAACTGTACCACGATAAGCCACGCCGACCAGCCGTGATCGGGTAGCAAATGCGGGCCAGTTTTGGTGAATGCCCCTATACTCCCATTCGATGATCGGGTCACACGATAAAGAACTGTGCAGGGATGATGCAGAACCTTGAACTGAAAGTCCGTTGTCCTGACGAAGCAGCCTTCGCCAGCTTAATCGAGCGAGTGCAGACCCAGGCGGAATATCGCCGGACGCTCCGCCAACGGGATACGTACTTTGCTGTGCCGCGCGGGCGACTGAAGTTGCGCGAGTTTACCCAGAACGATACTAGCGCCACCCGCGTATCAGCCGAACCAGATCTGGAAGCCGCGCCCAGCGGAGCAACGTTGGTTGCCTACACTCGTCCCGACACCGCGGGATCACGCCAGAGTGACTATATCCTCAGCCCCACCGACAACCCCACAGAATTGCGGGCCGCCCTCGAGACCACCCTGGGTATTCGGGTAGTGGTGGAAAAAGTGCGCATTCTCTACCATTGGGGCCAAACGCGGATTCACCTTGATCGGGTCACCGATCTGGGCAGATTTGTTGAACTGGAAACACTGCTCGATCGATTCCCCACAACCACAGCGGCCCAGGCCGAACATCAAGCGGTCATCACTGGACTAGGACTCGATCAGTTTCCAATCATTGCTGGCTCCTACAGCGACCTGCTGCTTGCAGCGAAAAACTCAGCGGGCAACGAGTAGGGCTGAGGAAAGGACGAGAGGGTCTTGGCAATGAACCCTATATGGCAAGGCACCTAACCAATCACCAGGGAGGCATAAATGCCACGTACTCTCACGGCAAGCGAACGAGCGTTCATTACCCAGATGCCCAAAGCGGAACTGCACGTCCACCTGGAAGGCAGTGTTCATCCCGAAACGCTGCTCGATCTGGGGCGCAAATATGGGATCAGCTATCCATTCAGCGATATGGCTGGCGCGCAAGAGTGGTTCCGCTTCCGCGACTTTCCGCATTTCATCGAAGTCTACATCGCGATCAAACAGGTATTACGCACCAGTGAGGACTACGCCCGCATCGCCCGCGAAATAGCGGCAGACGCCGCCCAACAGCATATCCGCTATCTGGAAATCACCTTTGCCCCTGGTGCGCCCAGTTCGCCACTACCAGCTACGTCAGGCGATACGATTCTGGCTGGACTACGCGCAGGGGCCAAAACGGCCCGCGAGGACTATGGCGTGCAGTTACAGTTTATCTGCGACCCTGTCCGCGCCCGACCAGTAGACGAAGTGCTGGGGATTACACGGTGGACCGTTGACAATCTGGGGGATGGTCTGGTGGGGCTTGGCTTTGGCGGCGCCGAGGTGGACAACCCGCCAGCGCCGTATCGGGAAGCCTTTGCCCTGGCAAAGGCGGGTGGGGCACGGCTGGTGTTGCACGCTGGCGAAACGGTTGGCCCAGAGAGTGTCTGGGCCGCGTTAGCCGTTGGCAGCGAGCGGATTGGACATGGCGTACGCAGTATCGAAGATCCAGCGCTGGTGGCCGAGCTTGCGGCGCGGCAGATCGTCTTAGAGGTCTCACCAACCAGCAATATCCGGCTGGGTGTCTATCCCGACTACGCCGCGCACCCGTTCCGCACCCTCCACGAAGCCGGGGTGCCACTGACTGTCAACAGCGACGATCCACCAATGTTCAACACGACCCTGACCAATGAGTATGTTGTGCTGGCGGAACAGTTTGATTTTACTATTGA
>JBDHWF010000185.1:0-6405 GCA_039810045.1 Chloroflexia bacterium | reverse complement strand
CCCCTGACCTTAGGGGATGTTGGCCTGATGCTCGCTGCGTAGCCAATCAATGAAGGCAACGGGGGCCGCCATTGTCGAAAGGCGACTGTGGCGCACCAGTGCGAAATCCGCAAACTTGCCGCTCTCTTTTACCTGGCGCAACGTGACTGGTGGCGCAATGCGGCCCTGATAGCGCACGTCAACGACCCAGCTTTTCGCTTCATTGGGGTCTGGACGTGGTTCCGAGATGATCTCGGCTACGCCGACAATGGCCTTCTCCCCACCGCTGTGATAGATCAGCATCAGGTCACCGGGTTGCATCGTCTTGATCACCGCGACGGCCTGGGCATTGCGTACACCATCCCAGACAGTCTGTCCGTCCCGTTCCAGATCGCTGATCGAATAGACATTTGGTTCACTCTTAGCGAGAAA
Organism: Chloroflexia bacterium; assembly: GCA_039810045.1. Taxonomy (GTDB): domain Bacteria; phylum Chloroflexota; class Chloroflexia; order Thermomicrobiales; family CADCWN01; genus CADCWN01. Next base: position 5,994 of record JBDHWF010000185.1, on the reverse strand, counting down.
GTAGTTCATTTTCCTCCTTGATCAAGCACCTTGGGAACGGGCAACACCAGATAATCAATCCCAAACGCCGCTAGCCGCCGTCCGCCAGTCGCGCGTATCATTGTGCCATCCCTCAAGAGCCTGTTTAGCCAACAGCATTAGAGGCTTTCGAGGAAGGAGTGTACTGTCTGGCTAAACTCAAACGGCTGCTGGCTTTTGATACTATGTCCAGCATTGGGAAATGAGACATGAACGCAATCACGCAGGAGCGCGGCGGCGTGTTGGGCACGCTCATCATCCAATGCGCCACCATGCGCGACGTTCCCTTGCAGCAAGAGCGTGGGAGCAGCAATCCGTTTGAGCCGATCGGCGAGATGGTAATCTTCCTTCGCACGATCAGTCAGCACCATATGCAGCACATCAGGATCAAGGGAAACCAGGCTCTGGGCACTAAAGCGTTGCCTTGCTGCATCCCCTTCAGGATATTCGGTTCTGAACTGCTCAATGAGTTCGGCCCGCGATAAGCCCTGGCTTACGAGTGTATAAGTTGCTTGAAAGGGGGCATACTCAGGGCGGTCACGGAGTGACTGATCACTAAACGCACCAAGTGGTGGATCTTCCAGCACCAGGGCGCGAACAAGTTCTGGCGCATCAGCGGCGACGGCAATCGCCACAATAGCGCCCAGGGAGTGCCCAACGACAACGGTGGGCTGCGCCGTCCGATTATGCAAATAGGCGATCACATCAGCAGCGTAGTCAAGGGCACGGTACGCCCCGGGCAGATGCCCAGAACGACCATGCCCACGCAAATCGAGCGCGTGCAGTTGCCAGCGAGGAGCAAAGGCTGGCATGATCGGGAGCCAGCTTTGCCAGCGCGACATTACCCCATGCAGAAAGAGCATTGGCGGAGCGTCATTACGCGCAGCGACAACGTGGAGGGTTACGGCCGCTGTTGCGAACGACTCTTCATGCAGCATCCTGCCTCCTCAATGAAGTGACATCATCGCCTTTACTTCCAGGTCTTCCGCAGCACCCGCAGCCAGTTCTCTGTACCGAGTTTCCGCAGCGAGGCGTCATCGTACCCAGCGGCGCGGAGCGCATCGACCAGGCGTGGCAAGCCCGTCACGTCACCAAGCTCTTTCGGCATCGTCGCGCCATCGAAGTCAGACCCCAAACCAACCCGATCAATACCCAGACGATTGACCAGGTAGTCGATATGTTCAACCATTCTGGTAATCGGTGTATCGGCGTCGTTGGCCCCATCTTCCCGCAGGAAACCAACCGCATAATTCAGCCCAACCATCCCGTCAGACTCTTTGATCGCGTCTAATTGCTTATCAGTCAGATTCCGTGGTGTGGCCGCCAGCGCGTGCACGTTGGAATGGGTCGCCACCAATGGTGCATCAGAGAGTTTGGCAACATCCCAGAACCCCGCCTCGTTCATGTGCGAGAGGTCGAGCATGATTCCCAGACGATTGCAGGTACGCACCAATTCCTTACCAGCATCAGTCAGGCCCGGCCCAATGTCAGGAGTGCTGGGAAAGCGGAACGGTACCCCAGTAGCAAAAGCAGTGACGCGACTCCAGACAGGGCCAAGCGAACGTAACCCCGCATTGTAAAAGAGGTACAACGCATCAAGTCCTGGATCAATCGCCTCGGCTCCTTCAAAGTGCAGAATAGCGGCGATCGTGCCATCGTCAAGGCAAGTGGCTAACTCATCCGCAGTGCGAACAACTTTGAATGCGCCCTTTGACTCCCGTTCTAACCGAAAGAGCAGGCCAGACATCGCCAGGGCAGTTTGCTGGGCATAGCCAATCTCCAGCGGGGCTGGCAACTCCCGCATTGCGGCAGGGTCCATCGTTGTAGGGCGTGGGGTGGTTGTCGCAGGTGGTACGAAAACGGCGAAGAACCCGCCAGCAAAGCCACCTTCTTTGGCCCGGGGCAGGTCGATATGCCCAAAATTACTGCGCTCGAAAAAGGTGCGTTCCTTGCCTGGGCTGGGGCGATACAACGAGAGCAACGTATCATTGTGACCATCAAAGATTGGTAACGGCTGCGTTTTTGTCATCCAGCGTCCCCCTTCAGCACTTTTTCATCCTACGCCAATGAACGTATTGCGCACCCCGGCATTCTACCCGAAGGGGTACTATTGGGCGAATCCTGCATCAAGATCCTTGTCGCCGCCTAGTCTGGCAGCGTATTATGCGGCGGTACACTCATGCGCAATGCTTGTGCGTGAATGACAGGCTGAAGAACGCAAAGGACAGAAAATGGTATTACCGTCGCAACTCGCTCGGCTGCAAGACCTTGCCTATAATCTTCATTGGACCTGGAGCAACAATACTACCGACCTTTTCCGGCGCCTTGACCCCCAACTATGGGAAGAAACGAACCACAACCCGATTCGCACCCTTGAACGCCTTGACGAAAGTCGGCTGACCGCGCTTGCGACAGACCAGGAATACCTCGCCGCGCTTGCCGCAGCTGCCGCAGAACTCGATATGTATCAGCAAGACCCCGTAACCTGGTTCGCCAGCACCGCAGTGCCTGCGGACCGCGCACGCATCGCCTACTTCTCGATGGAGTTTGGTTTGCATGAATGCCTGCCGATTTATTCGGGTGGTCTGGGTGTGTTGGCTGGAGATCATCTGAAATCATCGAGTGACTTAGGCTTGCCCCTGGTGGCGGTGGGCCTCTTTTACCATCAGGGCTACTTCCAGCAAACGCTCGACGATTCAGGCTGGCAGCAGGATGGGAATGAGGATAACGACCCCGCGCACCTACCGATCAGTCCAATCAATGACGCGGCAGGGAATCCAGTCACTGTCGCCGTTTCCTTTCTTGATCGCACCGTGCAAATTCGGGCGTGGCAGGCGCAGGTTGGGCGCGTCACCCTCTATCTGCTCGATACCGATCTCCCAGAGAATCACGAGGAAGATCGCCAACTAACGGCGCGGCTGTATGGTGGCGAAATCAATGTGCGGATTCGCCAGGAAATTGTCCTGGGCATCGGCGGCTGCCGGATGCTTGAAGCGCTCCAGGTCACGCCCGATATCTACCATATGAATGAGGGTCATGCCGCCTTCCTGATTCTTGAACGCGCCCGCCGCGTGATCGAGCAAGAGCAGGTTGACTTTGCCGAAGCCTGTCAGCGCCTGCATAACAGCCTGGTCTTTACCACGCATACCCCGGTAGCGGCTGGACACGACTATTTTTCGCCCGATCTGATGGAACGGCACTTCATGAACTATGTGCCGCAACTCGGGATCCAGATGCACGATCTGCTAGCCTTAGGGCGGCATAACCCCGATGATTATCGTGAATATTTCTGTATGACGATTCTGGCCTTGCGGATGGCAGCCAGAGCGAACGGCGTCAGTCGCCTACACGGTGAGGTCAGTCGGCAACAATGGCGCGGCGTCTGGCCCGATCTCGCCGAGAAGGAAGTACCGATCGGCCACATCACCAACGGGGTTCATGTGCCATCCTTCCTCTCATCCGAGATGGCTGGACTCTACCAGCAATATATGGGGATTACCCCTGGGACTGCGCCCACTGACCCCAAAATCTGGGAGGCTGTACACCAAATCCCTGACAGCGAGTTGTGGGCGGCACGGAATCGGAGTCGCGAGCGGTTCCTGGCCTACCTGCATCAGCGGATGGCGGAACAAGCAGAGCGACATGGGCAAACAGCGTTCGCTGATGCCTTCGATCCGCACGCGCTCACGATTGGCTTCGCCCGCCGCTTCGCCACCTACAAGCGCGCCGCACTGCTCTTACGTGATCAAGAGCGCCTGATCAAAATCCTCAACGATGCGAAACGCCCGGTACAGTTTGTTTTCGCCGGGAAGGCCCACCCACGCGATGACGGCGGCAAATTACTGATTCAACGGATCGTCCAATCATCGGCAGATGAACAATTCCACCATCGCCTGATCTTTATTGAAGGATATGATATCGGCGTTGCCCGCCAATTGGTGCAGGGCGTTGATGTCTGGCTGAATAACCCTCAACGCCCCTATGAAGCCAGCGGCACCAGTGGGATGAAGGCCTCAGCCAATGGCGCGCTCAACTGCAGCACCCTGGATGGCTGGTGGGTTGAAGCCTGGGACGAAGCCCAGGAGCGTGGTGAAGATATCGGCTGGGCGATTGGTGGAACAGAGACGTTTGAGAACGCCGAGCATCAGGCCCACATCGATATGGAATCACTCTATATACTGCTGGAACGCGAGTTGGTGCCAGCATTTTACGAGCGCGGAACTGATGGTGTACCCTGTGGCTGGGTCGCCAGGATGAAGCGCTCAATCGCCCTGATTGCACCATTCTTCAATACGAATCGCATGGTGCAGGACTATGCCGAGCAGTGCTATCTCCCAGCTTTACGAGAGATGTAAGGGCAAACAGCACAGGGGCGCGGGGCAAATATTTGCCCCGCGCCCCTGTGCTGATCAGGCTGCCGCGAGGCGTTCCTCAACAGCTTTGATAATATCGTCATTCTCGGGAAAGCCACCCTCCCGCATCATCGAGTGGACGAGTTCCCCGCTGACCGAAACTTCAAACGAGCCATCGTGCCAGGGGATGATCTCAATCGATGAGAGGTCATAGAGAAATTTGCGCATCAGCGCATTCGCCAACTCCAGGGTTTGCGGCTCGTAGCCACATTCCGCACAGTAGGCAATCGTCACCTTCACTGGTTTTTTCGCCAATGTCTTCCTCCTTTTATGCTGCACCAACTGTAGCAACCCTATAGGATAGTGTACTGAGCAACCGTGTAATCAACCATCCAGATCGCAGTATAGGAAGAGGCGGCTCTGCCGGATAGTTCCTGGCATGAACCGCCTCTTGCTTCACGCTGCTACCAGCCGTTAGGCGGTAATCAGTTTGCGTACTTCTTGCACAACACCTTGCTGAATCTCGCCACGCGAATCATCGCGCATCTGATTCACTTCCTGCATGAAGGCAGTGCGAACATCTTCTGGCATCTGGTCTGGGGGCGTACTCGGATCGCCATACTGTGGGTTGTCGGCATAGATTTTCGCGCGCTTCTCAGCCATCAGTTGGGTCACACTTGCTGGGCGTTCGAGCATATGGCCCAGTTCATTGAAATCCTGGTCGAAGAAGGCGAAGACAGGGATTGAACGGAACTTCCCTTCCTTCAAGTATTGATCCATCAAGTCAAGGTTCTGATCACGAAGGAAGACGCGGACGTTGAGCTTGCCATCGCTGGCTTCGGCCAACTTGCCCAGGACTGGCAAATTGCTGATCACATCGCCACACCAGTCTTCGGCAATCACCATCACGTTGACTGGATCTTTCAACCCTGAAACTGCCTTCACATCAGCCTGCTCAAGGTCTACGGCGTTCTCGGTCGCCTCAAATCGCTCGCGATTGCGGGTCATTTGGTCTCGATATTCGTCGTAGGTCATCCCCTGATTAAAGCGTTCGGCTGTAATACCCATCCTGCTGCTCTCCTTTATACTACGATCGATCCATTACGATGAGGACCATTGTTTGCCCCCAGCCGCATAACACCACAACGTTATGCCTGCCGAATTCATTCCCAGTACAGCACACCCCAACCAAACCGTTTGGCATCCTGTTGCGTTCTATCTGTACTGGTCAGTAAAGCGACTGTCAAACTACCGGCAAAGGGGGCTACCGAATAATGTTCAGTCAAGGCTGGCACTGTTCAGCGCTGATTGCGCTAACGCTGGTGGCCCTGCTACCAACACTATCGAGCCAGCCAGGCTCATCCCCAGCTGATCCGCCCGCCGATGAAACAATGACCGCCACGGCAACCTTTCAGGGAATGCTCTACATTGCGGCGCGCCGTGAAGATGGCGGCGTTTGGGTACGCAAAACCGATGGGCTCTGGTATAGCGGTTGGTCGCCACTTGGCGGCACCACCACAAGTCAGCCAGCTATCGCGGCGACCAATCAGCTGCTGGTTATTCTTCTCCGCAGCCCTGACGGCACACTACAGGTCAATCGCTCCACCGATGGCCGCACCTATAG
>JBDHWF010000184.1:0-6411 GCA_039810045.1 Chloroflexia bacterium | reverse complement strand
CCCCATTGAATAACTGCGCCTGACGCATCAGTCGCGCATATTCCTCAGCAGAATATCCCATCAGGTAGATATTCTCCCCGTTGTCGGATGGGGGCTGAGCCGTCTGCATAATCACCTCTTACCTCCTCCATCTCGTTGTGACCTACCCAATAGTATAAAGGAGCAACATTCGACAGGCAGCGGTATTGAACAATCAACGCCGCACAAATATACACGGCTGGAGCTACCACACCTCTAGCTGAATACCAGTCAATCCAGTAGAGTTTCCAGAGCAGGGTATCATCTCTCAGACGCGATCAACCAGTGGAGTACACGATGGCCCAGGCCGAGGCAACAGTACGTCCCAAACCACAGCAACCACCAGCAGCGGTGGCATTGCCTGACTTCTGGCCGGCGGCCAATCTTCAGGGAGACGAGCAGCAACGGCCCAATGATCAGGCTAATCCCCTTACGATCTATCTGCGCCGCTTCAGCCCACGCGGTCGACGTGCAGTCATTGATCGCTTCCGCGCTGTGGCCCGCCTAACTGGAGTTGACCCCACCCAACTTGAGCAAATCCCCTGGGAATGCCTCGACCATGAGCGCATGACAAAAATCAGGGAGGCGTTGTTGGCCGCTGGCAGCGCCCCTGCAACCGTGAACCTCACCCTCGTTGCCCTGCGTGGCGTCGCCCGGTCGGCTCGCAATCTGGGACTACTCAGCGGCGAGGAGTTTGGGCGGATTGAGGCAGTGCCACGGGCACGGGGGTCGCGGTTGCCCGCTGGGCGCGCTGCTGCCCGCCGTGAGATCACCGCCATGCTCGATATCTGCGTCGTCAATGCCGGGCCAGAAGGTGTGGTGGGTCGCCGCGATGCTGCTGTGATTACCCTCCTCGCCTACACCGGCCTGCGGCGTAGCGAAGTGGCGGGGCTAGATCTCGCCCAGGTCGTGCTTGGGCGGCACGCGCGACTACGGGTGCGCGGCAAAGGCGATAAAGAGCGAGAAGTACCTTTGGCCCCGCAGGTTCTCGCTGCGCTCCACGCCTGGATCGCCGTGCGCGGGCAGCGCCAGGGCAAACTGTTCCAGCGCGTTGACCGCAACGGGCATATCCTCGCTGGTGGTCTCTCCGACAACGCGATCTGGCGCATTGTCACCAAGCGGCGGGAGGAAGCAGGCTTACCACGCCTCACCCCGCACGATTTCCGCCGCACCTGGGTTGGGACACTGCTTGATGAGGATGTCGATCTGGTCACGGTACAGAATCTGGCAGGTCATGCCGACCCCAAGACCACCGCACGCTACGACCGCCGTGGCTCAGCCGCCCGCTCTCGGGCGATCAGCGCATTAGCCCAGGCTGGCGCGGGCATCGACGATGATGAGCCTGAATCCTGATCCTATCCTGATTCGGCTAGCGGTTGACGGGGCGCTGTAATGCAGCAGCGATCTGGAGGCCGAAACTCAGCACTGCGAATACTGACCGCAGGCTGTGTTTCATCAGCCACTGGTCACGGATATCTGCCCAATTTTCTGGCGGGCCTTCCGCTGCCCACGATTGAATCGCTTGATTCAAGGGCATATTCTGCGTAATCGTCAGTGCAATGTCTGCGACCCCGCATCCCAACGCCAGCACTGAGAGTAACCGCGTGCGCGACCGCTGTGGCACCACTGTCGCCACTGCACCAGCAGCGAGCATCAGCTGCCCAAAGATTGGCATCGCTGGAGCAAAATCGCGATCCAGTTCCTGATGATACCGTACATACGTTGTTGCTGGTAAGCGCTTTACTCCTGGCGCCGAGACAATATCGCGCAGCGTGATCCCTGCCATCAGCCCCGATAAGATCAGGCTCGTAGCGCGGGCGACTTGCGTGAGCATCGTTCCTCCTTGTGGGTTAGACAACCCTGTGGCATTCTTCATCGCGTTATCAATGATGCGCTATCGCCAATACCAGCATCATTATTATGTCACCTCACTCCTCTACTCCACGCGCCCAGGTTTGGGCAGCAAGGTGGGCCAGACGGCTTGGTTCTGGTAACCGATAGCGGCGACTGGTCGCTAACACCAGCTCAATGGCTTCATCCAGCGTAATGGCATTGCCAACCGAGACATAGAGTGGTTTGACCTTATCCTTTGTACGCAGAACCGTTCCAACAACGCGACCCTGATAGACCAACGGTTCCTGCGCACCGCGTGTTTCGGGCAGTGGGCCATGATGCCCCCGCAGGATCGACTTGGCACAACCAAGGGTGGGCAACCCACTGAGCAGGCTGAGATGGCAGGCGATGCCAAAGCCGCGAGGATGGGCAATGCCATGACCGTCGGCAAAGAGGACATCCGGGCGCACGGTCAAACGTTCCAGCGCAACGGCCAGTGGTGGCAACTCCCGCCAGGAAAGAAAGCCTGGAATATATGGGATGGTAATCGCTGCTTGACCATAGACCGACTCAACAACTTCGAGTGTCGGCAATTGCAAGACCACAATCGTGGCCCGACCGAGATCACCACGCAGGTGGACATCGCAGCCAGCAATCAGGGTTGGCGGTTGTGGTAGTGACTGTTCATGGATTTCACCAGCCCAGCGCAATTGCAAAGCCGCCATTTCTTTAGTTGACACCTGTGGCTGCGGTAGGTAGGCGCGATTGATCGGCACGGCTGGTTTAGCGACTGCCATAATTCCCCCATTGTCGCCCAATTTCAGCACTGGCCCCATTGAGAAAAGCGACTCCAGAGATAGGGCGGCGGCCTTCTGGTTGCACCTCGCGAATGAGTAACAGCCCTGCCCCGGTCGCGATGAACGGTCCGCCAGGGCCATGAGCTACCACGGTTCCTGGCGGGGCATCAGTCGCCCGATCTTCCGCCTGAACATCAAGCAGAATCAGTCGCCGCCCCTGATCAAACGTGTAGGTGCCAGGCCAGGGGTTAAAGGCGCGTACCTGGCGTTCAATCGCCAGCGCAGGATCTGCCCAATTGATCGCGCCATCAGCCTTCGTAAAGGTTCGCGTGATCGTTGCCTGGGCCTCATCCTGTGGTTGTGGCGTGATCGTGCCGGCCAACCAGCCAGGAATTGTTTCAAGCAACAAGTGCGCCCCGACTTCAGCCAGGTGTGCGGTCAGGCTTGCCGTTGTTGCCGTTCGGGCCAGTGGCTCCCGCCGCTGGGTCAGGATTGGCCCGCTATCCATTCCCCGATCAGTAAGCATAATGGTGACCCCCGTTTCCTGATCACCATTGAGGATCGCGGCAGCGATCGGGGCTGGCCCGCGATGGTGTGGTAGCAGCGATGGGTGAACATTGAGGCAACCAAAGCGGGGAATATCAAGCACTGCCTGCCGCAGAATCTGCCCATAGGCCGCAATGACTAACAGATCAGGCTGTAATTCCTGCAACTGTGCTAGCACAGCCAGACCACGTAAGCGCTCAGGTTGTAACACTGGCAGTCCGTGGGCGATCGCTACCTGTTTTACTGGCGAGGCAACAAGTTGGCGACCACGCCCTTGAGGCCGATCAGGCTGCGTTACCGCTGCGACCACCTCGACCGTGGGGGCAGTGAGTAACGCATTGAGCGTAGGCACAGCAAACGATGGAGTACCTAAAACGATCACACGCGTGGCCATTCAGCCTCCACCAGCAATCCGCCTACCGTGATTCAGCCGTTACTGAGTTCATCAGTGTGCCAAGCTGGGGAATCACCACCTGCACACAGTCACCTGCGCCGATGCGACCGGCACTAGCAATGGGCCCAGTGAGAATCAGATCTCCGGGCAGGAGCGTCATGATCCCAGAGATGAATTCCAGCAAATACGGTATATCTAAATCCTCCGGCTGCACCGTCGCTACTTGCCGAACCACATCATTGACAGTGACTTCGATCGCCATGGCCTCCGTTGGCAGGTCAGTAGTGATCGCTGGCCCAAGAGGACAGAAGGTATCGTATCCTTTCGCCTGCACCGACTGCTGCTCACCAGGGCTGGCGGTGATGTCACTCACACAGGTCAGGCCAAGTATGTAGTTGTAAGCGTCGCCATGCGCTACCCGCCGCGCTCGTCGCCCAATCACCACACCGAAAGCGGCGGTATGCTGCACGTGGTCTACCCCATCCGGCAGCACAATCGCTGCACCATGCTCGATCACACTCGAGGGTGGTTTCATAAAGAGCAGTGGGGCTGCTGTACCTGTGGGATGTTGACCAACGCCAACGATCTTTCCTGGCATCACTGGCGGCAGCAGTTCCAGGCTACTCAGCGGACCAAGCTGATCACGCGGCAGGAGTTGTCCAAAGAGTTCACCACCAGCCGCCCGCACAATCTCCCCTTCCAGCAAGCCAAGGCGGGCCGCATCACCATCACGATAGCGCACAATTTGCACCAGAATTACTCCCTACACCAGTTGATCGCGCCGTAAACACCCAGCAATTGTAGCATGGCGGGCGCGGTCAGAAATGACGCAGTAACCAATTGCACAACGCCAGGGGTCATGCTATACTGCCAGTCGTTTCGCGCATGTGTAAGGTGCGGATGATCCTCGGTAGCTCAATGGTGGAGCAGGCGGCTGTTAACCGCAAGGTTAGAGGTTCGAGTCCTCTCCGGGGAGCCAAATCGTCAAAACCTCACTACCTTGCTTCCAGAAAAGAACGACAGGGCGATGAGCGATCTGCAGCCATTTCAGCTTGAGCGCTATTTTGCTGAGTATGAATTTGCCGTGCGCTATCTGCTCTCCAGTTCCGATTGCGATGGCGTCCGACAGGCTTATCTCCTGCAGCTTGCCGATTCGACAACGGCGGATCTCTGGGACAATCTGACCCTTGGCTATACCGAATCACTCGGCCACCCGTTGCTCCGCGCAGAGATTGCCAGCCTTTATCAAGGTATTACCCCAGATGATTGTCTTGTCATTGTTCCAGAGGAAGGAATCTTCCTGGCGATCAACAGTATCCTCAGCCGTGGTGACCACCTGATCTGTACCTTCCCCGGTTATCAATCATTGTATGAGGTCGCTGCTGGTATTGGCTGCGAAGTAACCAGGTGGCAACCAGACGAGGCTGACGGCTGGCGTTTCGATCCTGCGCTTCTTGAGCAAATGATTCGCCCAAATACCAAGCTCTTGGTGGTGAATTTTCCGCACAACCCTACTGGTTATCTCCCAACACAGGCGGATTTTCAACAGATCGTAGAGATCGCCCGCAAGCATCAGCTCTATCTTTTCTCTGACGAAATGTATCGCTTCCTAGAATACGATCCTGCCGCACGACTCCCAGCGGCCTGTGAACTGTATGAGCGAGCAATCTCCCTGTTTGGAATGTCCAAGACCTTTGGAATGGCTGGCGTGCGGGTAGGATGGGTCATCACGAGAGACAAAGCACTCTATCAGCGGATTGCCGCCCTGAAAGATTACACCACGATCTGTGGCAGTGCGCCGAGTGAGATCCTCGCGCTGATCGGGCTACGCGCCAGAGACACGCTGATCACGCAGCACCGTACGCGCATTGCACGCAACCTGCGACTGCTTGATGCATTCTTTGCCGAGTATGATGATCGCTTCGCCTGGATACGGCCCAGGGCAGGCACCATTGGATTTCCACGCCTCCGCACCCAAACCGATGCACTCACCTTCTGTCAGGCGGCAGTGCGTGAAGCGAATATCATGGTGTTGCCTTCCACGGTCTATGCGTATGGGAATCAGCACTGGCGCATTGGGTTTGGGCGGGAGAATCTTCCCGAAGTGCTGGAACAATTCAGAAAATTCCTGACCACAGCACCGATCAAGTAGCGTCGCAACCGATTACCCTAGACGGGAATCCCCGTCAGGAAGAACAAGACCTTCGCCACGATCTCCCCAGTCAGCACGACGCCAGAGCCAATGTAGAGCAGACCAGTTGCCGAACGCATCGCCTTGATCCGGGTGGTGTGCCAGGCGAGAATCGCTAGCACGAGGGGGAAGATCAGGCCAATCGCCACGCGCACACCCAAAATCAAGCCATAGGTGCCGAGTAATTCCTGGCCGGCTGGCACGGCCTTACCGATCAGCCCAAGATAGAGTGGCAAGGAGAGGAGTTGGACACCCAGCGCGGCGATCAGTAGTATCGTGATATGGCGCAGTGGCTGTGGCGAGAGACTAGGCGACGAAAGATACGAATGCCCAACAGCCAGGCCAGTCGTGGCCCCACCCAATACCAGGGCCGCTACCAGTAAATTCGCCGCTGCCCCAGCGCCACCCCACGGCGCTTGACCGTAGGCCAGACCGCTAAAGACCAGAGTACAGACGCCAGCCACTGTCGCCAGGATACCCAGTCCTTTCCGCACTTTCCAGAGGCTAAGCCAGGTCGCTGGGTTGTAGAGACCAAGAAAGATCAGAAAGAACAGGAAGGCTTGACGTTCATAGGACAGCCACTCGGTATGCACCCCCATCTGCTGGAGTGTACTGATCGGCGGGTATTTGCT
>JBDHWF010000183.1:0-6455 GCA_039810045.1 Chloroflexia bacterium | reverse complement strand
GCGGTGCCGACTCGCCAGTCTGCATGGCGGCGATCTGGTCGTAATCGTCCAATCGCTTCCGCCCAGCTTAGATCAGTTCGATGATCGCCATTTCGGCACCATCACCACGGCGGGCACCGACCTTGTAAATACGCGTGTAACCACCATTTTGGCCTTCGTAGCGCGGGCCAACGATATCAAAAAGCTTATCGCGGGCGGGCTTATGGACGAGCCGATCCAGCACCAGCTTCCGATGCTGCGGGCTATCCTCACGCGCAATGGTGATCAACTTCTCCACGATCGGACGCAACGACTTCGCCTTGGCTTCAGTCGTGGTAATCCGTTCATTCAAGATGAGCGAGATCGCCTGCTGCCGGAACAGGGCTTTGCGTTCCTGCCAATCTCGCCCAAATTTTCGCCCCGCCTTGCGGTGCCGCATCGCTCATCCTCCCTTGCGCCGAGGTATTAGCCCGCCGCTATTCTGATTCCTCATCTTCATCATGCAGTCCAGCATCCCCACCCAGATCATCATCACCAAGGGGAGCCGGCTCGGCATTAGCGGGCAAGAAGTTCTGTTCTTTCAGCTTATCCCAAAGCTCATTGAATGAGCGTGGCCCGAAGTTACGAATCGCCAGCAGATCCTCGCGCTCCATCTTCAGCACCTGCCCAACGCGCTCGATACCGCGGCTACGCAGGGCATTGACCACACGCGGCGACAGCCCAAGATCAGCCAACGCCTTCGCATCGGCTTCTGGGGAAATATAGGGACTGTTGAGATCGACATCAGCGGGTACCTCGCGGTTATACCCGGCGATAACCTGCCCATACTCCACCAAAATCTGCGCCGACTGCGACAACGCTTCCGCTGGATCGATGGTGCCATTCGTGACAATCTCCAGGGTCAGCTTGTCGTAGTCCGTGAGATGACCTACGCGGGTATGCTCGGTCAGATAATTCACTTTCGTGATCGGCGTAAAGATGGCATCGAGTGGAATCTCCCCCAGGGTGAGGGTTTCCTGGGCTTCGGCTGGGCGATAGCCACGCCCACGTTCAATCACGAGATCAATTTCCAGGGAGGCATCGGGGCTATCCAGCGTAGCGAGGTGCAGCTCAGGGTTGACACATTCAACCTCGGCGGGCCACTCAATATCGCCAGCAGTGACGTTGCGATCGCCGTGAGCAAAGAGGCGCGCCCGCAGTTCACCGTGAATCTCACTCACCTGACGCAGATGAATCCGTTTCAGATTCAGGACAAGTTCAGTGACATCTTCCTTGATATTGGGTAGGGCGGAGAACTCGTGCCACACATTTGCAATCTGGACACGAGAAATCGCCACACCAGGCAGCGAGCGTAAAAGAATCCGGCGCAGGGCATTCCCGATCGTTGTGCCATACCCCGCTTCAAGCGGCTCAATCACAAACCGGCCGTAATTTACCCCGGCAAGTTCCTGTTCGACCTTCATCTGTGCTATATCCAGCACTGACATTCGTTCCTCCATATCCTCGTCATTGCCCAACGAGGAGTGGCCTGCTGCACTAGGGGCTGCTATCGCCATCTGGCAGACCAAAATATCCAGATGCGCGATGGCCCGCATAGCCAGATCAAGGATCTTTCCTCAATCAGCTATACGGGCAGTAGTCCTTAGCGGTTGTAATATTCGACGATCAACTGCGCGCGAATCCCCTGTTCGGCATCCTCGCGAGTCGGCAGCGACACAACCCGCGCTGCCAAATCGTTTGGCTCTGGACTAATCCAGGCCGGTACCTGCGAACCACTGCCGCCACCTGGCAGACTCAGATTCTGGAAATAGGTCAGCCGTCGGCTCTCGCCCTTAACCGCAATCGTTTCACCGATCTTGACGGTGAACGAAGGAATATCAGTCTTGACACCATCGACCGTAATATGCCCGTGATTGACAATCTGTCGGGCTTGGCGGCGCGTTGTGGCAAGCCCCATGCGGTAGACCACGTTATCTAACCGCCGCTCAAGCAGGCTGAACAGATTATCGCCAGTCTCCCCAGGCATCCGGCGGGCGCGCTCGAACGTGCGCTGGAACTGCCGCTCCAACACGCCATACATATAGCGCGCCTTTTGCTTCTCGATCAGGCGAATCCCGTACTCCGAAACCTTACGCCGCTTGGCATTGGGGCCATGCTGCCCAGGCGGAAAGGAACGACGCGCAAGAATGCGCTGACCCTTCTCGGTAATACCGAGATTAAGGCGTCGGCTAATCTTACCGACTGGGCCAGTATAACGAGCCATCTATGCGATCTCCTTCCTCAGACCCGGCGCCGCTTCGGCGGTCGACAACCATTATGGGGAATCGGCGTAACGTCAGCGATTGACAACACCTGTAGCCCAGCAGCGGCCAACGAACGAATCGCCGATTCACGGCCAGTACCCGGCCCCTTCACAAAAACATCAACCTGGCGCAGACCATGCTCCATCGCCTTACGTACCGCATTCTCCGCAGTGACCTGTGCGGCATAAGGCGTACTCTTGCGGGAACCTTTGAAATTGGCTGCTCCCGCGCTATCCCAGGCAATCACGTTCCCCTGTTGGTCGGTCAGGGTCACGATCGTGTTATTGAAGGTCGCCTGAATATACGCCCGCCCGCGAGGGATATTCTTCCGCTCCCTACGCTTCCCGCGTGGCCGCCGTGGTGCTGCTCCTTGTCGTCGCCGATCAGCCATTCCCCCTCCGTATCAAACGTTCAGTCGCATTGTCCCTGGTACAAACATCCATTGACCGTACCGTCGGTTACGGTCAATGGGCCAGGGCTGCTCTACGAGCAGATCAATTACTTGGTCGCCTTCTTCTTCCCGGCAATCGCCCGCTTCGGCCCACGCCGTGTGCGCGCATTGGTACGGGTCTTCTGCCCCCGTGTGGGCAGGCCACGCCGATGCCGGATGCCGCGGTAGCAGCCGATATCCATCAAGCGCTTCACATTCATCCCGACCTGACGACGCAAATCGCCTTCGACCAGCAGATCGCGCTCGATCAACTCGCGCAATCGGTTGACTTCCTCATCAGTAAGATCACGAATCCGCGTATCGGGGTTGACACTACTCTGCAAGAGCAGTTTCTTGCTGGTCGAAGACCCAATACCATAGATATATTGCAAACCAATCTCTGCGCGCTTCTCACGCGGCAAGTCCACCCCGGCGATTCGTGCCATCGTTCCCCCTCAGTCAACATATAGCGCGAAGCTGTCTCAGCGAGTTACCCCACAGCTTCGCGAGGTCACCTAGCCCTGACGCTGCTTGTGCGTCGGATCTTTCCGGCAAATAACCCGAATAATGCCACGCCGCTTAATAATCTTGCAGGAGTCGCAGCGCTTCTTTACTGATGCCTGAACCTTCATCCCTCACTCCTCAATCAGCAGCCGTTGGAGCCTGACCGCCTAGCGGCCTATTCTCGCCACAATACGCCCCCGGCCAGCGTCCAGGAGCGTTAGCTCAATCCGTACCCGATCACCGGGCAGTAGCCGCACGACGACAAGGCGCAATCGACCGCCAACGTGGGCGAGAACCTCGCGGCCATCATCGAGTGCAACGCGGAAGATCGCGTTCGGCAATGCCTCCACAATCGTCCCTGCACTTGTCTCGCCCGTTGCACCTACCATCGGCTCATACGACCACGAAAGCAGAGAGCATACGGCGACCTGCCATAGGCACGGCCGCCACGATCAGGGAGTATACCACAGGTTAGTGTGCTTTCGTCAAGATCTCCAACCTCCAAATTTAGGGTCGATGCGAAGACGACCAGAGGCAACGAGTAGTATGCTGCTTCGTACGTATGGCTGGCATAGCAGTTAGCTACACCACGGCGAATCCTTCATCTCCTGCCACTTCATTAGGACGCAGACCGAGAATACCCAGGACAACCCCAATCAACATCAGCGGATAGACTGGGGAAAGGTAGTTCACTCCAATAGCGCGAAATGATGTCACTTCAGTATAGGACACCAACCCCACACGCATGATAGTGGCACAGAGACAGATCATTGTGCTGATCAGCAGGGTGCGATACCACGGTCTACGCCAATTCCTAACACACTGAATGACTCCGGCTATAGCAACAATGACACTCAGAGGTGTTAGCCATTGATAAAAAATCGTGATTAGGTTTAATATTCGTACACGCAGCCCCCACTGAGTAGGAGTCAGGTCACTCCCAGCCTCAGCAGGAACAAATGGCGCATGGGTAATCTGATGAAAAAGGGCAAGCTGACTCGGCGAACCATTATTCGCCTTACCGCCAAGATTGATTTCTTCATAGCGCAGCAGTAATACAGCACCCCGCAACATTGTGCGTAGCAGCACAGGCGCATAACGATTTGTCCAAGGTGGTAAGAGTCCAGGCATTTGTACACTACAGGCGACTATGCGCTGATCACAAGCGGCTTGAATCTCAGTAGCAAGGTGTTGGTAATACTGCTCTGCTGTAGTTGCTGAACTATAGTATCCAGCTTCGGCCACTGCGTCCCGAAGCGCCCACATGAACGAACCTCCGGCCAGATCATAGCAACTATTACTCGATAAATTATTGCAACTATATTCTTGCCAACGGTGCCCTAAATCCCCCTCTAAGTATGGCTCTAACTCAGCAAATGATGGGCTAACACGATATAAATCATGACGTGTTGCATTTGGTACAGGGATATGGTCAATCCAGTGTGCGGGTTCGACCCGCACTAATTCCCGATATGCTGCTACATAATTTGTCCCGGCAAATTCTGTTGTGATTGGCGCTCCATAGTGGATGCGATTCAAATTGCTAATGAACCCTGTGATAAGAACGAAGCTACTAATCGGCAAGAACAGGAAAAGAACAGCGGTTAACCACAATCGTCTCCATAAGGCGATCGCAGTAAACGCCATGAGGTAACCTACGATCGGGATAATCCACAGACCTTCCTCACGGGTCAACCAGAACAAAGGAAACGCAATGGCAAATACCCCAACCCACGACCAGATTCGTCGCCCAGGCTGATTCCGCCGGAGGAAAGCACCAAAGAGACCAGCCATAACCAGCATGGTTAACGCCGGATAAATACCTTCACGAATGATCCGCCAGAACTGCCAGGTCGCTGGGTTATAAAGCAGGATGAGATAACAAGTAGTTTGTGCCAGGGGGGGTGCGCAGGAGTGGCATTAGGGCCGCTGTCAGCACCAGAGCGGCCAGAGCATAAAGCACTTGCTGAGTGAGAAGTACCGATAGGCCGGTAAGCGAACTGAGTGCCAGCCAAAGCGGGTAGATTGGCCCTTTAGCCAAGGTCAGATTGTTGTAAGGGCCCAACCACTGCCCCTCACGGATCGAAGCTGCCAGTGAAACAAACAACATATCATCGTGAATGGCCTGACCCCACGCACTTAACAGTTGCCCCTGGGTCAGCCAGATCTTGAACACTGTGAACGCTACCACCAGTCCAACGAGTATTATTTTTGTTGATCGCGCCGCTTCGATCACCTGCCAGCGATGCCATTGCTGCACGACTTTTAGACGTACTGATGCTCGCATTAGCTACGAATCCTATGCAAGCGATAGGAGAAAAGGAACCAGAGATTCTTGAACCCGTCGCGCCAGGTAAACAACTTGGTTTCACCAATCCGTTCAGAGTAGAGGATTGGTCGTTCCCCAAAGCGCACCTGCGGGGCAAGCACTGCTGCTAGCTTGATCTCCTCGGAAAACGCCATCCCGGTCTGTTCTGGCTGCACCCACCGTAAGACGGATCTCCGGAATACCCACATTCCAGACTGACTATCGACAAACCAATAGCCATAGAGTATACGTGCTGTCCAGGTCAGCACCATATTCCCAAACCAGTTGCGCCACCGCATTGCCCGTGGGTTTTGTAAGGGAAAGCGACTAGCTGAAAGGAAGTCCAGGTTGGCTGCCAATAGGTCATCAATCAATGGGGCAATCTGCTGGGCAGGATACGTACCATCGCCATCAACGGTAGCAATAATATCACCAGTGGCTGCAGGAAGCCCCGCCAGATAGGCGCTACCATACCCTTTGCGGGCTTCATGAATGACGCAGGCACCCCACGCCTGGGCCACAGCAGCAGTACCATCAGTCGAGTTGTTGTCGACAACGATGACTTCGTCGATGTACTCCGGGAGCGTTTCCAGCACGTGCGCAATTCCGGCCTCCTCATTGAAGCACGGAATTACCACCGAGATTCGTAGGCCTTTATACATCTATGCCCTTTGATCACCTGTAGCTAGTGACTGTTCGCCATATTGGGCGACAGCACAACTACTGAACATAGCAGATAGAGCCGTTCTGAGAAGTCACAGTGAAGGAGTATACCCCGCATTAGCTGCGTTGCGTCAAGATCTCTGCTGCTCCGTGCGCCCGAATGGCAATCGTATGCTCGCAATGTGCTGCTACCTCACCATCAGCCGTGACAACGGTCCAACCATCAGCTTGCTCGACCCATGCGGCAGCACCAAGCGTGAAGATCGGC
>JBDHWF010000182.1:0-6475 GCA_039810045.1 Chloroflexia bacterium | reverse complement strand
GGGGGCCGCCACCGCCACCGCCACCGCCGCCACGCGAGCCACGCTCGGGGATCTCCCCGGTCAACGCTGCCCGCCGCGAGAGGCTGACCTTGCCAGTGCCGGGGTCAACGTCGATCACCATGACGGTAATCTCGTCCCCTTCGGCGACGACATCTTCAACGCGCTCAACGCGCTCCGTAGCAAGTTCCGAAACGTGAACCAACCCATCGCGACCGGGGAACAATTCGACGAATGCGCCATACGGCATGATCCGCACGACTTTCCCTGTGTAAATATCACCGATCTTCGCTTCGCGGGTCAGCCCTTCAACCTGGGCCAGCGCCCGCCGTACTCCGGCTGGATCGACCCCGGAGACCGAGACGGTGCCATCTTCCTGCACGTCGATCTTCGTGCCAGTTTCCTCCTGAATCCCGCGAATCGTCTTCCCACCAGGGCCGATCAGCGCGCCGATCTTCTCCTGGTTGATCTTCAGGCGCTCGACACGCGGGGCAAACTCCGAGAGTTCTGCCCGTGGCACACTGATCGTCGCCAGCATCTTATCGAGGATGAACAGGCGGCCATCACGCGCCTGGGACAATGCCTTCCGCATCAACTCAAAGGTCAATCCTTTGACCTTGATATCCATCTGAATCGCCGTGATTCCTTCGGCAGTGCCGGCAACTTTGAAATCCATATCGCCGATATGATCTTCCAGTCCCTGAATATCAGTCAGAATCTGGTAGCCGCTCTGCACACCATCTTCACCAGTCATCAGCCCCATCGCCACCCCGGCAACTGGCGCTTTCAGCGGCACGCCAGCGTCGAGCAACGCCATCGTGCTGCCACAGACCGACCCCATGGAGGTCGAGCCGTTCGACGACACCGCTTCAGAGACAACCCTGATGGTGTACGGGAAGGTGCCTTCATCGGGCAACATCCGTACCAGCGCCCGCTCAGCCAAGGCCCCGTGACCGATCTCGCGCCGTCCAGTGCTCCGCAGTGGCTTCGCCTCGCCCGTGCTATACGGCGGGAAGTTGTAGTGGTGGATGTAGCGCTTCGTATCCTCCGGGCTGATCGAGTCGAGTCGCTGGGCATCGCCAGGTGCGCCCAACGTCGCCACCGAGAGGATTTGCGTCTGCCCACGCGTGAAGATCGCCGAACCGTGCGCCCGGGGCAGATAGCCCGTTTCACACCAGATCGGGCGAATCTCCGTCAGCCCCCGACCGTCAGGCCGCTCCCCGCGCTCCAGGATTGCCTGCCGGACGGCCTTTGTCTCCAAGGTCTCGAATGCGCCCGCGACGGCTTTGGCGCGGGCGGCTTTGTCCGCCCCTTCCAAACCTTCGCTTAGCTCCTCGACCAGTTGATCCCGCAAAGCTCTGACGCCAGCAGCGCGGCCCGCTTTGTCGGCGTTGAACAGCACGCCAGCGAGCCGATCACCAAGGACTGCCTGTACTTCTGCTTCGGTCGCCTCATCGCGGGCTGGTGGCGTGAAGGTTCGCTTCTCGCGCCCAACCCGTTGCCGGAGTTCGTGTTGCAGTTGCAGGATTGGTTGCACCTCGCGGTGCGCCAACTCCAACGCTTCGACCATCAGTTCTTCGCTGATCGCTTCGGCGTTGCCTTCAACCATCACAATCGCATCTGCTGAGCCAGCGACCACCAGATCGAGCTTGCTTTTCGCCATCTGCGATTCGAGCGGATTCACGACCAATTGCCCGTCGATCAGCCCAATCCGCACCGCAGCGACTGGCCCATCAAACGGAATATCGCTGATCATCAGCGCGGTTGATGTACCGATCAACGCGAGAATATCCGGGTCGTTCTCCTGGTCTGCCGAGAACACGGTGTTGATAATCTGCGTCTCGTTCTTGAAACCTTTGGGGAAAAGCGGGCGAATCGTGCGGTCGGTGACGCGGGCGGCGAGAATCGCGTTCTCGGTCGGGCGGCCTTCGCGCTTGATAAAGCCACCAGGAATCTTCCCGGCAGCATACATCCGCTCTTCGTACTCCACAGTCAGGGGGAAAAAGTCGAGACCTTCACGTATCCCACCGCTCACTGCCGATGAAAAGACCATCGAATCACCGTATTGCACCGTGACCGCGCCATCAGCCTGTTCGGCAATTTTGCCTGTTTCAATGGTCAGCGTGCGTCCGGCGAGGGTCATACTGACTCGTTGTACATTCACAGATCGTTCCTCCATATTAAACGTGTTCATTGTTGTGGGCTGGGGCGCGGGCAAACGTTTTGCTAGCCCCAGGAACACACCCCAACGGGGATCGCCCTGCCTCGCCACACTCAGAGGGGTTAGGGACTGGACTCTACTGCCCAATGCGCCCTGCGCGACACTGCCCAGCAGACTCCAATTCCTAAACCTCTACGCAGTGTGACATTTCGCTTACTCTACTGTGCCAACGCGCTCCACGGCGTTGTTCCTCACTTCCTGTGGCCCCATACCAGGCACCTACCTGCAATCTTGGTCAACGAATGTAGTATAGCGGGAAAAACCCAGGGGGGTAACCCCTGGGTTCGTTTGCTACGTGCCCTGCCCGCCAGGCCAAACGCGCTGCTCAGCGACGCAGGCCGAGACGATCAATCGTGGTGCGATAGCGCTCGATATCTTTCTTTTGCAGATAGGCCAGCAACCGGCGACGCCGCCCAACCAGCATAAAGAGGCCCCGACGTGAGTGATGATCGTGCTTGTGCTCTTTCAGATGCTCGGTCAGTTGCAAGATCCGCGTCGTGAGCAATGCGATCTGCACCTCTGGCGACCCGGTGTCAGTATCGTGAACTCGAAAACCTTCAATGACGTTATCTTTTTCAGTCTTCTGCAGTGCCATCCGGCTCCGCCCTCCCCCTCTGAGATCCTGGTTCGTGGACATACAGCACCGCTGCTGCATTCGCGCTATAGCACGGGATTGTAGCACGCCGCACGAGGACACGACAACCTGTATTCGCCACTGCCCGCTGCGCCCTGGTGCAATTAACTCTGGAGCCAACATCAGCGCCGGAGCGGCAGGGCAAGGCCGTTGAATCAGCCTTAATCAGTCATCATCACCATCGACCGCCCCTTGGGAAAGAGCGCATCGACCAGGGGCGTCAGCGCTTCATCAAACGACGTAACATCGGGGTAATGGGCGATCAGTTCCGCAAAGCTCCGATAGCAAAAGAGCAACTGCAAGAAGACCAATGGCGGGATACTCACCCCCATCCAGATTCCTCGATTACCGGGATCAGCGGGTACCTGCCACGGCGACACTTCCACAATCCGCCCCTGCTGAAAGACGAGGCGCGCCCCGCCTTTGTAGAGGTTCAGGCACAATTCCCCCGTATAGGCAGCCAGCGGGGAGGCAGTCAATCGCCGTTCCAGCACTGGGGCGACGTGCTGCAGGAACGCCGGAATATTCGCCACCCGCACCATCCACGCATAAGGCGGATTGGTCACTGCCGCAATCGTTGGCCCCAACACCGTGTACAACGGGTGTTCGTCCCCCAGTTGAAGCGAGATTTCCTCCAATGGGGTATCGGGATCCATCGCCTGCCCAACCGTTTGCAGGCCACGCAATGCAGCGAGGCCAATCGGACGGAGCGCGTGACCGTCCGCCGCCGCAATATCCCAAACGCCGAGTTGTTTGCCCCAGCGATAGGGGTTGATCCGCACATAGCCCGCCGCTTGTCCCGCCTGATCTACAATCACCAACAGTTTCCAGAGGGATGCGGTCGTCAGCGACGCTTGCCAGAATTCAGCTGACACCACCGTTGAAACGCGAGTCCCAGCGCGGTGCTGATCGTAGAGCGTACGGAGAAAATCAAGGTCGGCCAGCGTCGCTGACCGCAGCGTATACAGTTCTTGCTCGGGGGCTTCCGGCAACGTCGTCAGTCGTACCACCCGCTCCCCTTCTAGATCAAGCGCATATTCATAGCCGAACTGACGGTAGAAATAGCCAATGCCCGTAATCGCCTGCGTCAGATCGCCGCGTTCATCGCTGCGCTGATGCAAGGTCGCGAAGATTTGCCGAATTAGCCCACGATTGCGATAGGCCGCCAACGTGCCAACATCCTCTGGGCGCCCGACCGCAAACGGAATCCCCTCGTAATCCCAAGTCTGCCGCAGCAAACTGGTCGTGGCGACAATCTTCCCCGTAGTCGTATCTTCAACAATCAGATAGTCCTCTGGCCCCACCGCTGGATGATGTCCAGCAAAGCTCGCCAGAATCCCTTGTCGCCGCCGTTCGGATGGGTTCGCTGGGTCCCAGATTCTGGCAATGAAATCGCTGACCGCTGCCGCATCAGCCACCGTAGTCCAACGCAGGTGCAGGCCATCACCAAGGTCACGGGGGGCAACGACAGACTTCATCAGTACCTCAACGTTAATTCAAGCGTGGAGTAGCCGCACACGACCGCGCCACAAGCGCGGCTGCCGCTCGTAGCATACGGTGATCAGCCAGTGATCAGCACTGCCCGAACGACGGTAAGCACGGCTGGCCTTTTGGACAGGGGACGCGCTGCATTAGCTGGCGGGACGAAAATCGCGTACGTGGAAGGAAAGCCGTTCCTCGCCCTGCCAGAACTCCCGCCGTAATAGCCCCGCAACGTCAATCCGCGTGCCTGCGGGCAGCAGTTCACTACGGCGCTCGCCCTGCCCAAACGCCACACAACGGATCGGCGCACGCACTGGTCGCCCATCCTGGCTATACGCCGTGAAAAAGAGATGCTTCCCATCAACAGAGGTTTTCGGCCACTTCACGCCGACGCCACGCACGAGCATCAACGGTTCGGGGTTGCCCTGCCCAAACGGTTCCAGTTGCTCCAATGCCCGCACCGTCTGATACCCCAGATCAGCCAGTGGCAATTCAAGGTCAAGGGTCAGTGTGGGGCGCAAGTCGTCAGCAGTCAGCAATGCGCGGGCACGATGGAGCAGTCGCTCGCGCAATTCTTCTAATTTATCGTTAGCAATCGTCAGCCCCGCCGCCCGCGCATGGCCGCCATAATGTTCCAGCAGGTCGGCACAATCAGCCAACGCTTCAATCACATTGAACTCGGCGATTGAGCGGGCCGATCCTTTGCTCGTATGCTCGCCCCGCTCCAGCACAATTGCCGGACGACCATAGCGCTCGGTCAGGCGACCAGCGACCAGCCCGACCACGCCCGCCGTCCAGCCCTTGCCTTCGATCTGCAAAATCGGCATTGTTTCATCGGGCGGGCCAGCTTCCTCCACCAGGGCGATCGCTTCTTCGAGAATCCGGGTCAACTCCCGCCGCCGTTCGCGATTCAGCGTATCCAGTTCCTCTGCCAGGGGCAGCGCCTCGGCGTATGACTCAGCCAGTAGCAGATTCAGTGCCAGTGTCGCATCAGCGATCCGCCCTGCCGCATTCAGGCGCGGGCCGATTGCGTGGCCAATATCCCAGGCGCTGAGGCGGCGACTATCCAACCCCGCGACCTGATAGAGGGCCTGTAATCCAGGCATCGTGGTGTGCCGCAGTGCATCCAGGCCCCAGGCGACCATCGCGCGGTTCTCGCCGGTCAGCGGCGCAACATCAGCCACGGTGCCAAGCGCGGCGAGTTCGAGCAATTCGATCAGGTCAATCTCATCTTCGGCCCAGGCCCCCTGCAACGTAAAGCCCGCCGCGACCAACGCCCGCACCAACGCATAGGCTACTCCCACCGCGGCCAGATCTTTGTACGGATAGGCGCAATCAGCACGGCGCGGATTGACGACCGCCACGGCGTCGGGCAACGTCTCTGGGACGGTGTGGTGATCCAGTACGATCACGTCAAGCCCCTGATTCGCGGCATGGGCGATTGGCTCTCGATCGCTAACACCACAGTCAACCGATACTAGTAAGTCAACCTTTTCCGTCAGCAGTCGGTCGATTCCCGGCTTGTTCAGCCCATAGCCATCATGAATACGATGAGGGACAAATGGCCGCACCCGTAGCCCCATCCCGCGGAGCGCGCGAGTGAGCAAGGCAGTGCTGGTGAGACCATCAACATCATAATCCCCCCACACCGCCACTAGCTCCTGGTTGGCGTGGGCGCGTTGCAGGCGGGCGATGGCGCGGTCAAGGTCAGCAAAAAGTAAGGGGTCAGCCATCGTCCGTGGCGTAGGGTTGAGAAAACCGCGCCGTTCCTCAGGCGTGGCGTAGCCTCGACGCTGCAACAACGCGTGGATCAGCGTCTCGCTATCTGCCCCAGGCGGGAGGGCGATCCCCGCTGGCACTTGCCATCGATATTGCATTATTGTCCACCTGTTGCATATTTTGGTCGCAATAACTGGTACGTTGCCGCTGCGATTATTGCGTGCTTACCAATCAAGTTCCGTATCATCCTGCGCGTTGCGCGGCGCGTTGCTTACGGGGGATTTGGCCTCCGCAACAGCGGCTGGCTCAACCACACCCGCTTCTTCAATCTCTTCAATCGTCGTGAAGATGACCGACAAGCCCACCCCAAGGAGAATGAGATGGATCAGGCCACTCCACAAGAGGAGGAGCCGCAGAGCATC
>JBDHWF010000181.1:0-6555 GCA_039810045.1 Chloroflexia bacterium | reverse complement strand
AGGCGACTGGGGCAATTCCTGTGCCATTGCTGCGCGTTGGGCGGCGTTCGTCGCCCAAGCTTCTCTCCCAGATGGTGTCTATATCCTCGCCTATACGCTGTTGGGGCGGTTCCTGGGGCCAACGGCGCTGACGCTCTTTGAGCGAGTGGCGCGGGTGGCCGGAGGCACAGTGTCGCTGGTGGCGGCGTTGCTCTTGCTCTGGCTGGCCCGCACTGTGCGGCGGGCGGTGCCGAGGGCGGTGTTGCAGGGCCGGGGGAAATTTGGCGCGTCGCTGGTGGCGGGTGTGATTGCGGGCTGCGTGGCGTTGCTGGCGACGAATGGGCTGGTGGCGTTGGTCAGTTTGCTGTTACGGCTGGTTGCCGTGACGGTGCCAGAGGTTGCACCGATCTTCCAGAAGACGGCTGAGGCGAGTACGGGCCTGCATTTGCTATTAGGGTGGCCGGGATTCCTGATTGTGGCGGCGGGGTTGGGGCTGTTGGCGGGTCGCCTGACGGCTGGTCGCCCCCGGCAGGTGGCGTTGGCGTTGGTGACGCTGATTCCGCTGATATTGACGTTGCTCTTGCTGGGGCCGCTGGTGCTGCAACCGCGTGGTGGGGTGACGCCTGGGCGGGCGTTGATTGTGTTGGGGATCGAGGTGGTGCGCTGGCTGACGTTTGGGCTGGCCCTGGCGGATCTGCTGCCGTTGGCGGATGAGGAGAGAGCGGACGGTGTGGTAGGAGGTGGTGGGTAGGTGCAGTGGTCGGGTTATGCGCAATGGTAATCACGGTTCATCTTGGCCTGGGCGACCTACAGGGGCAATCAGCTAGGGGTGGTGGAGGGCGATGAGGAACTATGGGTCTCTTTTGCTGGCGAGTGCGGCGATCTTGCTGGTGGCGTGGTCCTTAGTAGTGC
The DNA here is from genome assembly GCA_039810045.1 of Chloroflexia bacterium. Taxonomy (GTDB): domain Bacteria; phylum Chloroflexota; class Chloroflexia; order Thermomicrobiales; family CADCWN01; genus CADCWN01. The sequence goes on along the minus strand of JBDHWF010000181.1, from coordinate 5,664 downwards.
CGATCTATGAGGCCCCGGATGAACCGGCACACTGGGCCTACGCGCAATATCTGCACGAATACCAGCAGTTGCCAGTGTATAGTCCAGCCCAGACAGAGGGAATGCGCCGCCGACGTATTACCTGTTGATCACGCCGTTCGCGCTGCCGGGGGCGGCTGCGCCTGCGGTGAACCCCGATCTTGCTGCCCGCCAGGATTTTCTGCCAGAGGCGCGGGATCTGCATCGTTTTTTGGCCGCAGCGGTTGGCGCGGTTGGTCAGCGTTGTGCTGGCGGTGCTGACGGTGGCGGTTTGTCTGTTGGCGGGGCGGGAGGCGACGGGGCGATGGGCCACGGGGCTGCTGGCGGGGAGCGTTGTGGGCTTTTGGCCGCAATTCAGCTTCCGGGGAATGAATATCGCCAACGATGTGCTGGCGGCGTTGGGCGGGGCGCTGGCGACCTGGTTGCTCTTGCGGCTGCTGCGCCGGGGTTTTACCTGGCCCGTCGCTTGCGGGGCGGCGCTGGCGGTCGCCCTCGCGCTGCTGGCGAAGATCAACACGATCTTTCTGCTGGGGCCGCTGGTCGTCACTCTCTTGCTGGCTCCTGGGGCGGGCGGTCGCGTTCGCTGGTGGTGGCGGCTGGCCCCGCTTGGGCTGACCCTGGCGCTCTGGGTGCCCTGGCTTGGCCGCAATCTGCTGCTTTATGGCGACTTCTTCGCGCAAGCGGTGATGGCGCAGGCGATTCCCTCGCAGCTTGACCGCAAGCCACTCCTTTCTCCGTACTTTCTGCACCCTTTTCCCGTGCAGTTGGTGCGCTCGTTCGTGGGTAACTTTGGCTGGCTGAATATTCCGCTGCCGATCTGGCTCGTGTTGGTCTACCTGCTGTTCCTGGTAATCGCGTTGGTTGGGGTGATGATGGCCTTGCGGCAACGGCAGGTTGCCTGGACGATGGCCTGCTTGCTGCTTAGCATTGGGTTGCTCAATCTTGCCACGGTGGTCTATATCAACCTGACGCTGACCCAACCACAGGGGCGTTTCCTGTTCCCTGCGCTGGCGGCGTTTGGCACGGTGGTTGCCGTGGGGCTGGAAGGTTTACCGCGCTGGTCTGGGCGCGCCAGCCTTGCGGTCGCGGGCAGTCTCGCGTTGCTCAACGTCGCTATCCTGGTGTTGGTTGTCCGGCCTGTTTATTGGTGAGTAGGAGGCAGGGCCGATACGCTTCGCGCTATCCGCGCTGTTCGCTTAGCGAGCCGATTCGGCAAGGCGAATCAGATCGTCCACCGTCAGGCCGGAATTCAGGTTTGCATGGATCTCGTAGGTGACCCCATCCTGGAACCAATGCAGTGTTACCAGATGGGGACGGCTCCATTGGGCAGTCGTGCCGTCCCAGATACCCCGAATCAGCACCGCTGGCGCACCATTGACTGTCACTGCTTCAGTGGACTCGTTGCCAATGAGCCCAGTACCGCCTTGGCCCTGATAGGTGCGCCAGATGAACGCGCTTACCTGAGGATCCTGACCTACATAGTAGACAATCACGCTCGTTCCAGCCACTTGGGTCGTTGCTTCCTGCAATGTGACACCTGGTGGCAGCCAGGTTGGGAGCAAGAACGTGTATGGCACCTGGGAACGAGCTGTAGTTAATCCGACACGAACCGCTTGTGGCGGCGGTTGCGCTGGGGTCGGATGCGGGCCAGGATCCCAACCCCGATCACTTGCTACAAACGTGAAGCCGCTAACATTAACAATTTTCTGGAGGATATTGGCACGGACAGTGGGGGAGATGATCGCCAGAATCGCCAGGGCTATGCTTAAGGCAACGGCGTACTTGACGAGTGGCCTCAGAAAGATAGTGCGAAACTGTGTGAGCAGCACACCTTTGCTTGGCTGCGAGATGCGTTCGAACAACGCTGCGGTAAATTCAGGCGGTGGTGCTTGCCGCTGCTGTTGTAGAAAATCGTCAACACTGGATTTATTCATGCTGATCGCTCCTCCCACGTATTACGCAAACGCTGCATAGCGCGGTGTAGCAAGGTACCAACGTTTGACTCTGTGAGCCCGATAAGTTGGGCAATGGCCCGATTGGTTAACTCTGCGCCAAACTTGAGTTCGATCAACTCGCGATCACGCAGCGGTAACTGATCAAGGAGGGTGTTGAGGCGGGCGAGATCAGTGCGGCGCTGGATGATCGCCTCCGCGGAATAGCCAGCATCCTGCGCATCTAGCGTATCAAGTGAGAGAATTGGCTCGTTGCGGCGCTCACGATAGAAATCGATCGCAATATTTCGCGCAACGGTGAATAGCCAGGTCGAAAACGCACCACGATCCCGACGGTAGCGCTTGCGCCCGCGCCATGCCTTCTCGAACGTCCGTGCTGTTAACTCCTCGGCGAGGGCATCATCGGCGAGCCGGAAACGAAAGTAGTTGTAGACCCGAGGCATTTGCTCGGCGTAGACCACCTCCCAATCCGCTGCGGTCAATTCATCATGGGTGGCTGGTTTCCTGATTAGGCTCGTACGCATCTTTGCACGCATTGTCCCTCGTCTTCCTCACAGAGAAATATACGGAGGATGGCAAGACCTATCACACGTGTTTTGACGATGGTAGGTGTAAGGGAAGATTCAGCGGTATCGATGTAGAGGGCCAGGCGACTGCAGTCGCGGCTGGCTGGCCTGCGGGCCGTGAAGTCGTCTTGCGGCGACCAGGGGGAGGTGTGGTGGGGGGGCTTTCGTGCGCTGTTTCCTTGGGGTGTTGGTACAGTTGACAGTGGTAGTAGAGTGGAGGAAAGTGGGGGCAGTGAAACTTTCCTGGAGGGGGTGCGTATTTACTAGGTAAGAGAGGAAGTGTATCTGCGCTGGGGGTAGATGATGCGCTGGGAACTTCCGAGAGGGTACAACGATGAGCTGGCCTACTGATCCATTAGCGGGGGTCTTTCTGGGACTCTTCGCTTTTGGATTCCTTTTTACTATCGGGTCACTGCTGCTGGGGATGCTGGGTGGACACGGGCATTTCCCCGGTGATGGACACGTCGATCACGGTGGCGCACTGGATCATGGCGGGGTGCTGGATCACGCGGGTCATGTCGGCCACGTCGGGCATCACGGCGGCCACGTGGGCCACGGCGGCGAGGGCGCGGGGGATCACGGGGCGCTGGGCCATGCTGATGGCGTCGTGGGGGTGCCAGCGGCTCCGGGGCCGCTGAATCTCAGCACGATCATGATTTTCCTGACCTGGTTTGGTGCAACGGGGTATCTGCTGCGGATCTCTGGCGCGGTGGCGGCGATCAGTTTGCTGGTGGCGACGGCGGTAGGGATTGTGGGCGCGGCGATTCTCTGGCTGTTCCTGGCAAAATTCCTCTGGCGGGGGCAGACGGCGCTTGATCCGTATAACTATCGGATCGAGGGGACGATTGGGCGCTTGTCTGCGCCGATTCGCGCTGGTGGCACGGGCGAGGTTGTCTACGTGCTGGATGGGAAGCAGGTGGTCGATGGCGCACGCAGTAGCGATGGTACGGCGATTCCGGCTGGCTCCGATGTGGTGATTTTGCACTTTGCGAATGGGCTGGCCTATGTTGCCCCCACCACGGCGTCGCTAGGGTCTGATACGCTGACATTGGAACCAGAAGTGGCACCGTTGCCGCCCGTTGCGTCGCCCCTGGCGGCAGAGGAGGAGCGGCGTGAGTTGTCGGGCTAATTGGTGGACACTGGGGAACGCGTATGTGCTAGGGCTGGCGACGCAGGAACTCGCTAGTGTATTACCTGAAGGGTATTGGGGATCATTGTTGAACGCTTGCCGGATGGTTGGTGAGCAGAAAAGGTAAAGGGCGATGATTACTCCGCTGATTTTGATTGGACTGGCGGTGCTGGCTTTGCTGATTTTGATCAGCACGTTGGTCAGTATGTTCCGCAAGGTAGCCCCGAATATGGCGTTGATCGTCTATGGGTTCGGGGGGACGCGGATTGTGCAGGGTGGTGGGGCGATGGTCTTGCCACTGGTGCAGAATGCGCGGGAACTGTCGCTGGAATTGATGAGCTTTGATGTGGCCCCGGTGCAAGATCTCTACACCAATCAGGGTGTGGCGGTGAATGTCGAAGCGGTGGCGCAGATCAAGGTCAAGAGTAATCCTGAGAGTATTCGCACGGCGGCAGAGCAGTTTCTGTCGAAGCCGCAGGCGGAGCGCGAGAACCTGATTCGGCTGGTGATGGAGGGGCATCTGCGCGGGATTATCGGGCAGTTGACCGTGGAATCGCTGGTGAAAGAGCCGGAGATGGTTTCGGACCGGGTGCGCTCGAACGTGGCGGGCGACATGGATAAGATGGGGCTGGAAGTCGTTTCGTTCACGATTCGCGAGGTGCGCGATAAGAATGAATATATCGCCAATATGGGCAAGCCAGATATCGCGCTGATCAAGCGGCAGGCGGATATCGCCGCTGCCGAGGCCGACCGCGATACGGCGATCAAGCGGGCGCAGGCGATGCGCGAGGCGGCGATCGCCCAGGCCGCTGCTGACCAGGAGCGGGTGATCGCGCAGACGGCATCGCAGACGAAGCAGGCCGAGGCGACCCGTGACCTGGATCTGAAACGGGCGGAGTACGAATCAACGGTCAAGGCGCAGCAGGCGACGACCGATAAGTCATACGAGATTCAGGCGAATATCGCCCAGCAGCGGGTGGTCGCGGAGCAAGTGCGGATTCAGCAGGTTGAGCGTGAGGAACAGGTCAAGCTGCAAGAGACGGAAATCTTGCGCCGGGAGAAGGAACTGATCGCGACGGTGTTGCGGCAGGCGGAGATCGAACGGCAGCGGATTGAGACGCTGGCAGCGGCGGAAAGCCAACGGCTGGCGTTGGAAGCACAGGGGCGCGCGGAAGCGGAGAAGGCCCGGGGCTTTGCCGAGGCGGATATCGCGAAGGCGCGTGGTCTGGCTGACGCGGAGGTGATTCGGACGAAAGGTGCTGCCGAAGCGGAGATCATTCTGGCGAAGGGGCAGGCCGAAGCCGAGGCGATGGAAGTCAAGGCGACTGCCTACAGTGGCTATGGACAGGCGGCGATTCTTGATAAGCTGCTGGCCGGGTTGCCAGAGTTGGCTGCGGCGATGAGTGAGCCGCTGTCGAAGGTCGATAAGATCACGATTGTCTCGACTGGCGATGGCAATGGCAGCAGCGGGATTGGCTCGGCGGCGATGGTCAACGATGTGGCGAAGATGGTGGCGCAAGCGCCAGCGTTGTTTGAGGGGTTGACCGGGATGAAGTTCGGCGATCTGATGAAGGCGGTGCCGGCGCTGGGCGAGGCGATTGAACAGGCGGAGAAAAATGGCGGGCGGAGCAACGGGAATGGCAAGATCCATGAGGGTCAGGTGAAGCGCAGCGCGGAGCAGCCGCGTCGCGCTACCCCGCCAGAATCCGTATCCACTCCAATGCCCGCGCCAATGGCCGTTACGCAGCCGTTACCACCAGTGGAGAACGATCAGCCGATGGTGACGCGCACGGCGAACGACGAAGGCGCGGGCGATGGGCCGATGGTGACGCGCTCGGAGAAGCAGAGCGAGCCACAGCCGGCGGGCGAATAGCGTTCCTTGCGGATGCAGCACCCCGCCCCTCCTGTCAGTGATGGCAGTGAGGGGCGGGGTTTTTTGTGGCTGTTGGCGTTGTTCTCGGTGGAGGGTGGGCGACTGGGATGGTGGGACGGGGCTATG
>JBDHWF010000180.1:0-6636 GCA_039810045.1 Chloroflexia bacterium | reverse complement strand
CTGGGGTAGTGCGAATTCGTGTTGAGCGAGGGCGACTCTATCGGCAGTTGCGGAAGCTCAATCTTGTGCAGCCGTATCCGTCGGACGGCAATTTTCTGCTCTGCCAGGTATTGCGTGGCGATGCGGCTACCGTACGCACGCGGCTGGCCGAACTGGGCATGATGGTGCGTGGCTATCGCGATGAACTCGCAAATTACTTGCGAATCAGCGTTGGGCGACCAGAAGATACTGACCTGCTGATCAAGGCATTGCTAGCAATCAGCGAACGACTTTAATCGGCAACCAGGGTGTCGTTATTGACGGCGCGAATGTTTGTCTCGACTGAGTAGTGTACGGGCAACCAGCAACGCCGCGCGGGGATTTTCGCCGTGCTGGATCAGCACCAATGCCACGACCGCAATCATCCAGCAGAAAATGACCAGGGGAATGGCGGCAGTGGCCGTAGCCACCCAAAGATAGTGGTGCATCGTACGCTCCTCCTCACACGATTTGCACTCTCAAGCAACGGCTCATCGCAGTCGTTATCGTCAAGAAGCGATCCGGCATATAGCAAGCTGACTGGCGATGCCTGCCCTGCCAACAATGAACGTTGTTGATGGGCGCAGTCTAGCAGAGAACGTGTAGCTACACAAGCACCTTTCACCCTGGGCTTTTGCCCCTGGATGGCACGCGCCCTTGATGCTCGCTGAACCGCTACTGCGTCCCTGCTGGCACGATCAGGCTGGTGCCAGTCATCGTGGGGGCAGGGGGCAGGTTGAGCAGTTGCAGGAGCGTTGGCGCAACGTCAGCCAGACGACCGCTACGGCGTAGCTGGACGTGGCGCAGTGCGTCTCCTGCGGGTGAGGCCAGCCAGACTGGTACAGGATTCGTCGTGTGGGCGGTATGAGGCTTGCCCGTTGTTTCGTCGATCATCACTTCGGCGTTGCCGTGATCTGCTGTAATCAAGGCTACGCCACCAACCTTGAGGATCGCCTCAACTACCTGCCCACCGCAGCGATCGGCGGTTTCGCAGGCGGCGATGGCGGCAGCTAGCACGCCAGTATGTCCCACCATATCGGGATTGGCGAAGTTGACCACGATAAAGGCGAACCGCCCAGACTCCACCGCTTGAATCACGGCGGCGGCAACACCTGCGGCGCTCATCTCTGGTTGCAGGTCATAGGTTGCGACCTTTGGCGATGGGATCAGGGCGCGTTCTTCACCAGGAAAGGGGGCCTCGTGACCGCCATTGAAAAAGAAGGTAACGTGCGGGTATTTCTCGGTTTCTGCCGCGTGGAACTGCTGTAACCCATGTTCAGCAACCACCGCAGCGATCGGCGCGGCGATATCTTGCGACGCAAACGCAACAGCCACTGGCAGGCCCGCTTCGTATTCAGTCATCGTGATATAGAGGAGATTTTGCGGAACCCGTGGTCGTGGGAAGCCAGCAAAGTCCTGATCGATCAGCGCATGGGTCAGTTCTCGGGCGCGGTCGTTGCGAAAGTTGGTGAAGATCACCGCGTCACCGTCCCTGATGGTGGCTGTGGGGGTGCCATCGGCCTGGGTGATCACCGTGGGCTTGATGAACTCGTCGGTTGTTCCTGCGGCGTGCGCCTGCTGAATTGCCGTCGCTGCATCGGGGGCGGTTTCCCCAGTGCCATCGACAATTGCGGCGTAGGCTTGCTGCACCCGATCCCAGCGTTTGTCGCGGTCCATTGCGTAGTAGCGGCCACTCACCGTGGCAATTTTCCCGGTGCCAAGGTCTGCCAGATAGCGGTCGAGTTGCGCGATAAAGCCAGCAGCACTATCTGGCGGGGTGTCGCGACCATCGGTGAACAGATGCAGGAAAACGTTGGTCACACCCTGGTCATGGGCGAGCTTGATCAGCGCCCGCAGGTGGTTATCAGAGGCGTGAACCCCGCCATTGCCAAGCAATCCAAGGAAGTGCAGGGCAGTGCCCCGTGCTTTGACCGCGGCGATCGCGTTGAGAAAGGTGGGATTGGTGAAAAAGGAATGGTCTTCAATTGCTTTGTCGAGGCGAGTAATCCACTGATCAACCACAAAACCAGCGCCGAGGTTGAGGTGTCCAACCTCCGAGTTGCCCATTTGTCCCACTGGTAGGCCCACGTCGCGCCCAGAGGCAGTCATCTCCGTGTGGGGGAAGATCTGGTTCCAGTGGTCAACGTTGGGGGTATCGGCAAGATCGACGGCGTTGCCTGGATATGGATGATAGCGGCCAAAACCATCGAGAATGATCAACGCGACTGGTCGATGCTGGTGCGGCGGCAATGGTTGGCCCATCATCCCATCCTTCCTTTCTACACGCTTTCTCCCACGGCTGAGTATAGCACCAGGTTGTTAACGGCACTGCGCCGATGCATCGATGCATCGGCGCAGTGTATTCGTTGGCGTTCGCTGCCGCGTGTTGCTTATGGATACGCCCGCGCGAGTAAGACCGCCATTTCTGCCCGGGTTACCCCCTTGCCTGGGCAGTAGATCAACTGTTGTTGTTCGTTATAGCCACAACCCTCGGTAATTTTCAGGGTCTTGAAGTATTCAATCCAGCCATAGGCCCAGTGACTGGTTGGTACATCAGCAAACGAACGTGTCGCGGTTGGTGGTGGTGTTCGCAGTCCGGTCTTCGCTTTCGTGAGGAAGACCGCCATTTCCGCGCGGGTCACGCCCTGCTCAGGGCAGTAGAGCAATTGGCCTGCGGCATTATAGCCACATCCCTGGGTGATCCCCATCTGGTAGAACGCTTCGATGAAGTCGTGCGCCCAGTAGGTGGTTGGCACATCGGCGAACGTTTGCGTCGCCGTCTGGCGGGGCACGGTATTTCCCAGAGCCCGCTCGATGAAGACCGCCATTTCCGCGCGCGTCACCCCTTTTTCGGGGCAGTAGATCGGGTAACCCCAGGCGCCAGTACCACAACCTTTGGTGATCCCCTTGGCGTAGATATGATCGATCTCATCATGCGCCCAGTAGCCTGCTGGCACGTCGTAGAAGGTGGTGGTGAGCACTGGCGGAGTGGCTTCACTGCCTGGTGGATTCGGGGTATTGCCGATGCGGACGAAGCGAATGTCACTCCCCGCCCAGTAGACAATGAACGAATTGCCAGCGTAGTCCATCGTGACCGCAGGCCATTGCGGATTCGAGTACCCCATGCCCTCGCTGGTCAGTTGGCTGGCCCCAGACCACGACTGGCCGTTGTCGTTGCTGATATTGACCCAGACGCCCTTGGGATCATTGCGCTTGTCCACCACCATGGTTAGCTTGCCTGCGGGCGACCAGGCGATGCGTGGCACAACATAGTTGCCCTGCCCAGTCAGATCTCTTGGTGTAGTGAAATTGGTGCTAGTTGCGCCGATCTTGCGGACATATTCTACTGCTCGTTCTGAGTCGGTGGACCCATGTCCAGCGGCGTAGACGATGTGAACATCCCCGCCTGTACGATCAACGGCGATGCTCAACTGCTCAACCGCGTCATTGGTGCCAGGAATCACCATCGGGCTGGTCCACTGCCCCGTCGCTGGATCACGCCGAGCATAGTCGACGCCCTGGCCTGGTTGATCCCAGATCACATGGACGTTCCCCGCATTGTCTGCGCCGATTCGGGGGTGCTTGGCATTCCCTTCGGTCGAGATCTTGGTGGCCCCGCTCCAACCAGTGCCATTGACCCAGTTGCGTACGAATACACCGTTAAGATCAAGGCTCCAGTAAACCAGCCAGACATTCCCGTTCGGATCGGAATAGATGGCGACAATATCTGGGTTTTGCCCATCACCGTCTTGACCACCCTGGGTGATGGTGATCGGTGGCGACCAGTTATTGGCGTTAGCTGGATCAGCATTTGCTTCCAGCCTGGTATATCTGATTGCGGCTCCGGGATTAGTGGTCCAAACCACGTGGGTACGGCCAGCCCCATCGATCACACACTGGGCGGTATTGCCTTGGGTGGAGCCATCACCGCCGCGGGAAACGTCGACCGGGGATCGGCCCAGATCTGGGCTCCAGGTGTTATTGCTGATATTGTAGATCCGTACATAGGTATGATTGGGATCTTGATCAAATGCACCCCAGGTCACACAGGCACGCGTGCGATCTGGGCTGACGGTAATATCTGGGCGGGTGCTTGGTGGTGCCCCACCTGAAATTACAATGCCATCATCTGCTGCTGCTACTGGTTGAACCAGTGGCTGGGTAAATAATCCACCGCTGACCAGTAGGCCAAGCAGTACTGGCAGAATGATTCGCCAGATTTTGCGTTGGGTCTTCCCCATGAATCAACTCCTCGCCTAGCTCCTCTAACGACACCCAATGTGTCATTGCTCGTCAACCGGGTGCTACGTGTTCCTTGCTCCACGGCACCATTCGCCTTAACCCAATACCTTGCCCACCAAGGCACAGTGACCTAGTATACGTTGCTATGCCTGATGCGGGTAGGTTTAGCATGAGCAATGGGTCGATCGGCATACGGTAAATGCAGCGTATAGTCTTGCGTAAGCGCTCTCCTGACACGCGGGACTGCCAACTCTATTCGCCTCAGTCATCGCGCATGCGATATACTCTGCTCTACTCCGCCCAGCGTACCTCCATTACTGGACGGGCCGACGCGACGAGTGTCGCACGACACAAGTTCCTGTGGCCGGAATGCACAAGTCTGCGACGCGAAAAGGAACCTGATGCAGGCACAGCTCCATACTCGCTATACCAGCGAATATTTTGATCGACAGCGAACCAAGTCTGACACCAAAATCGCCTGGCAGTATGACCGGATGCTGCGATTTGTGGGCGTGCGCCCCAGCAGTACAACGAACGTCCTCGACGTTGGTTGCGGGGCGGCCCCTGGTTTACGCTATTTGGCTGATCGTGGCATTCCGGCTGTTGGGGTCGATGTTTCGGCAGCGGCGTTAGTCGCGGCCCAGCAACTGCTCCCGACAGCGCAACTGGTTCGTTGTGATCTCGAACGGGGCTTACCATTCGCTGCTCAGCAATTTGACATTGTCTTGATGAGTGAAATTGTTGAACACGTTGCAAAATTGCGGTTATTGTTGGCTGAACTGAAAGCAGTGATGCGGCCTGGTGGCGCGTTGGTTTTGACGACGCCCAACCTCTGGGATATTCGGCGGGCGTTCGCTGCTGTTGGTGGCCCAACCTGGACTGGCGACCTGGATGACACACACATCAATTTACAAACACCGCAATCGATTCACCATTATCTGACTGAGGCTGGGTTTAGCCAGGTGCAGGTGCGCACTGGCTGGAAGCCAGCGCTGCGGTTTGGTGGACGACGATTGCCGCGGGTAGTCAACCTGCCATATCCGCCACTGGTGGGCAATGGCATTATGGCGAGCGGGCGGGCCTAGCTGGATGGAAGAACCGCAAGCGCAGCAGGCAGCCACCCCCACAACTGGCGTTGCTGCACCGCGCGAAGCTAGCGGCACTCCTGCCCCCCGCAACTTCTGGGAAGCGCGGTCGGGGTTGCTTCTGGCTGGGCTGATCTTTCTGTACACCGTGATCTTTACCGGGCTGAACTGGTATCGGTTGCTCAACCTGCGGCAGGGCTTTGATTTCCTGGTCTACGAGCAGCCGATCTGGAATACCGTGCATGGGCGGCCATTTGCCCAATCGATGTATTCATTTTCACCAACCCATCTTGGCGTGGATCTCGCCTTCTTTGAACTTTGGGTTGCGCCGTTCTATGCGCTTTGGCAGGGGCCAATGAGCCTCTTTGCCCTGATTTCGCTTGGGGCAGGGCTGGGGGCGTGGCCGATCTGGCTGATCGCCCGTGAGCGGTTTCATTCCGGCTTGCTTGGGTTGGGTTGGGCAATCCTCTACTTGCTCTATTTACCGTTAGGGACAATTACGCTCAGTGAGTTTCAGCCGCGCCTGTTCGCGGCCTCGGCCTTGCTGGGTGCCTATTGGTGCTATCGCCGCGAACGCCCGCTGGCGTTCTGGCTCTGTTTGCTGCTGGCGATCACCGTGCGTACTGACGTTGGCCTGGTCGTGGGGATGTTTGGGGTCTATGCACTGAGTGAACGTCGTGACTGGCGTTATAGCTGGTTGCCAGCAGTTGGCGGGTTTGGGTATTGGCTAGTGGCGGTCTTCCTGGTGATTCCCGCATTGGCGAACGGGCATGGCTTTCTCTGGCAGGTAAACTATGCCTGGCTGGGCGCAGACTCACGGGCGATCCTCGTGCGGGTGCTGACTGACCCGCTCTATACCGCACAGGGCATCTTTACTCTGGAGAAAGGGCGCTATCTGGCCCAGTTGCTCTGGCCGCTCGCGTTTTTACCATTGCTGCGTCCCCGGATTCTCTTGATCGCTGCACCGATCTTTGCGCTCAATCTCCTCTCTGGCGAACTGGTGCAATTTGACCTCTTTCATCAGTATCAGGCACTGATCCTGCCGTTTCTCTTTATCGCAGCAATTGAGGGGCTGGCTGATCTGATCGCCGCCACGGGCATTGCCCGCATGCGGCGGTTGCTGGTGCTGGGAATCGCCGGACTCGTGGCAGTGGCGCTGCTCCTGCCGATTTGGCCGGGGAGCGCCACCAGCCGTAATGGGTTGCACCCGTCTTTTGCCCTGCTGATCTGGGTCATGCTGCTGGCAATCGTGGTCGCCCCGCTCTTACTGGGGTGGCTGTTACAGCCTGGG
>JBDHWF010000179.1:0-6690 GCA_039810045.1 Chloroflexia bacterium | reverse complement strand
CGTGGCTTCACCCGTTCGCAGCATGGGATTATCCCGATCCCTGCCCCAGCCACCTTAGCCCTGCTCGCCGCGGCTGGTGCGCCGCTGCGCGAAGCGCCAACCGACCGCGAACTGGTCACGCCTACAGGGGCGGCGATTGTGGCGGCCTTGGCCGAGTTTCGGCAACCACCACTGCACCTACAGGCGGTTGGCTATGGCTTTGGCAAGCGCGAATTGCCCTGGCCCAATGCCCTACGAATCTGGCTTGGCACCATATCTACCAATGTCACCATAATGGAAGGCTGCCCAGCCGATAGCGAACAGGACGAGGTGCTGCAACTGGCGACGAATATTGACGACATGAATCCCCAGTTTTACGCCCCACTGCTCGACAAACTCCTGGCTGCTGGGGCGCTTGATGCCTGGTTGAACCCAATCATCATGAAGAAAGGTCGTCCGGCGATTGAGCTCTGTGTCCTAACCTCCCCTGAAAATGCATCGGCTTTAACTGCACTGCTCTTGACCGAGACAACGACCCTCGGGGTACGGCGTACTCCTTACAGTCGGATCAAAGCCCGCCGCAGCTTTACGCACGTCGAGACATCCTGGGGGCCAGTGCAAGTCAAACTCAAGCACTGGAACAGTCGGGTGATTGGCGCTGTCCCGGAATATGCTGATTGTGTAACCCTGGCCCAGAATGCTGACGTGGCGCTCGCCACCGTACACGCTGAAGCCAGCCGCCTCGCCGCCGGCTTCATTGATCCCCAGACAAAGCCAGACCAGCAGGATACTACCGCTAGCACTGAACGCTCAGGTATTGTAGGGAAATACAACAACTAGCGGTCGGCGTATGAAGGGCTATTCTCGCTCATCGGGCAGAAAAATTGACAGCAGCGCTGAGATAATACTGACCAGAATCGCCCCGATCAACGCTGGCACAAAGCCATCGACATAGAAGCCGATCCCGAGCAGATTCACGGCAATCCAGGACGACAGACCAAGCATAACCGCATTGATCACCAGGGTGAACAGGCCCAGCGTCAAGATGATCAGGCCACACGACAGGAAGCTCAACAGTGGGCGGATCGTCGCATTGACCAGCCCCAACACCACCGCAACCACTGCCACAGTGACCCAGGCATTACTGCCTTCGATACGGATACCCGGCACCACGCTGGCAGTAATCAGTAACGCCAGCGCGACCACCAACCAGCGCAGCAGCAAACGCATCACGTCACCCCTTTCTCATCCTACACACTTCTGCAAGACATCTTGCCGTATAGCAAGCTTACCTGCTTAATTATTGTACGGAATAGGCAGCAATCGCGTTCCCAAACAACCGCAAAAGCAGGCAATGGCTCACGCCAACAGCGCATCCAAGCATCCCCCGTAGGAGGCTGGTACAATTCCCCACAAGTGGCGATCAGCCAGGGGAGGGATAGACACTAGATGGCAATGGATCAGGAAGGCCGAACAAGCGACATCATCAAGAATCGGCCCCTGCTTACCCTGATGCTCGGTCATTTCACTGTCGATATGTATGTCGGCATCCTCCCTGTCCTCTACCCACTGCTGATTGGCCGGTTCAGCCTTGACTTTGGCACTGTCGGTCTGGTCACGTTAGCCTATAGTGGCATGGCTTCATTAGTCCAACCGTTCTTTGGTTGGCTCGCGGATCGCTATGGCACGCGCTATATCGGCTTCGCCTTGATCTGGACGGCCTGTACCTTCGCCATGATTGGTTTTGCACCATCCTTTCCGATTCTCGTCCTGCTCGCCGCAGCTTCGGGCATTGGCTCAGGAGCCTATCACCCGCTTGGCTCCCTGAATGCGGCTGCCGTTATCCCCGAGCGCAGCCGCAATGCGGCGATGGGCGCTTACGTCAGTGGGGGTACCTTGGGGGTCGCATCTGGCCCGCTGATTGGGGCATTCCTGTTCAGCTTCTTCGGGGTACGCGGCACTGCCTTGATGATCCTCCCTGGCGTGACGATTGCGATCTGGATGCTCTTTGAAATGCGGAAGGTCGCCCTGCGCCGCGCCACCCCGGCGGCAAAACAGCAGGCTGCCGCAGAGGCCCCGCCAATTCCCCTTTTACCGCTCCTGGCCGTCGTCGGCACGATGATGTCGCGTTCGTGGACGATGATCAGTGTGCAGGCGTTTGTGCCGACCTGGTATGCCAGCCTTGGCTATCAGGCGGGGTTTTATAGCACCCTCGCCACAGTTATTGTCCTCGCCAGTGCTTTTGGCAATATCGGCACTGGCGGATTAGCCGATCGCTTTGGGCGACGCGCAGTCACAATTAGTTCACTGGTTCTCACCATCCCCGTGCTATTGCTCTTTACCCAATTCACTGGGCCAATCGGCTTGGTGCTGGGGGCCATACTCGGCTTCACAGCAGCCTCAACTGGCCCGCTGATGCTAGTCATGGCGCAACAGTTGATGCGCGGACGGGCGGGGCTGGCCTCGGGCCTGATCCTCGGGTTGGGCTTCATTACTGGCGCGATTGGTGTACCTGTCACTGGCGTTGTTGCCGACCATTATGGCATCCCCAATGCCCTACGTTTTCAAGTAGTGATCGTCCTCGCTACAATTGCGATTGCCTATTTCCTACCAACGGAAAAGCAGATGCAGCAGTACGCCACCCGCCAACGTCCGCCCAGCACAACAGCCACGTTACAAGAGCAACAAGCCAGCGATTGACAGCGCCTCACCGCGTCGCTATACTGCACAAGTCGTCACTGAAGACACCTGCTATTAAGGAGTGCCACTCATGCTAACCCTCATGCATAAGGACATGACCAGGAACCTGAGTATTGTCCGTGCTGGAGTGGCCTAAGTAGCGACGATCCCCTGTACGAAATCCCTCCATCGAATAAAACGCTCAGGTAACCTGCCGTAACGCTGCCAGGTGAAGCGGCTTACCATTGTGATGTCCTTTCTCATCTAACAGCATGAGTGCGTCCAGTTGTGGACGCAATTTCGGCGATCGGTGTGCCGTTTAAAAAGTACGCCTGATCGTCCCTGGAGAAAGGATGCCGAAGCGTGAATAGCGAAAGTCGGCCAGCAGGTCGGCGGCTACCAGCAGGTCTTGTTTATCTGATTCAATCGGGTGGATTCGGCTTTTTCTTTGCCCTGATCGCCTCCGTCAATATGATCTACCAGTTTGAAGTAGCGCATCTCAATCCATTACAGATGGTGCTGGTTGGCACCTTGCTCGAATCAGTCGCCTTCCTCTGCGAAGTGCCAACTGGGATCGTCGCCGATCTCTATAGTCGACGCCTCTCAGTGATTATTGGCTATTTTCTGGTCGGGCTGGGTTTTCTGATCGAAGGGCTCTTTCCCTACTTTGGGGCGATCCTGCTGACGCAGGTGATCTGGGGCATTGGGATTACCTTTACCAGTGGGGCAACCGAAGCCTGGATCGCGGACGAAGTAGGTGAAGTTCAGGCACCACGCTACTTTCTGCGCGGTACTCAACTTTATCAGACTGGTTCGCTGATTGGCACCTTTGTCAGTATCGGCCTCGCCACCTTCAGCCTGAACTGGCCGATTGTGTTGGGAGCCGCGCTCACCATCGGTCTCGCTGGATTCCTCGCCCTGACAATGCCAGAGACTAACTTTCAACCAACCCCGCAAGAAGATCGCAACACCTTTCAGAGTATGGGGCATACCTTCCTCACTGGCGCACGAGTAGTACGCGCCAGCGCTGTCCTGCTCACGATTCTGGCAGTAATCCTCTTTCGTGGGGCAGCCAGCGAAACGTTTGACCGCCTCTGGCAACCACATATTCTGACGAATTATCAGATTCCCGCCATTGGCAATCTGGAACCAGTGATCTGGATCGGTGGGATCATCGCCGCCAGCAAGATGCTGACGATTGGCCTCAGCGCCTTCGTCGAACGACGGGTCGATGTCGCCGATCCCCGGAAGGCAGGAGGAACGGTCTTTGTCCTCAACCTCTTGCAACTTGGGGCTGTCGTTTGGTTGGGGTTAGCAACCAACTTCTGGATTGCCGCCATCGCCTATCTGCTCACCAGCGCCTGCCGTACGACGATCAATCCCGTCATGACCGCCTGGATCAACGGACAGCTGACCCCTAATACCCGCGCCACCGTGCTGTCGATGACCGCCCAGAGCGATGCCCTTGGGCAGATCGCGGGCGGTCCCGTCCTCGGCTGGGTCGGGAATACCTATTCGATTCGGGCGGCGATCACCGCCTCTGGGCTGCTGCTTGGCCCAGCGATCCTGTTCATCCTTAGTGCGCTGCGCCAGACTCCAACAGCACCTGTCTCTGCGGCTGAGGCTGGCACCGACGACTGACCAACCCAGAACGCACAAGTGGCTTGCCGGAGATGTTCTCCGGCAAGCCACGCAGACCACAATTAACCGAGCCAGTAGCACTTACTCAGTCCGGTTCATGGCGATTCCGTACAGCCCCTCTCGATGACGCTCCTGACAGCAGCACTCGGTTATTGGGTCAACTCAAGCAGCTTCACACTCGTGTTGTAGTTGCGTACGGTCACATCTTGATAGATCGGTTTGCTGGCGAATTTGGAACTGGCTGTGCGGCCAAATGCTGCGAGGCTCGCCGACCAATAGACTACGCCCTGACCAGTACTGACCGTTTCCAGGTCTGGCTTCGTCTCGCCAATCGCCTTCAGCACATCCTCTGCCGTTTTCGGCGGGCGGACAAAGAGCAGGTTATGTTTTCGCGTGGTGTCGTTGCCCCAATCTTTTGGGGCACCAGCGATATTTTTGGCAAGCTGTTTCGCCGAAACCACCGTTACCCGCAGCTTCAACTGAAACTGCTCCGCAATCGCCTTTTCAATCGCCGCGATCAGTTTGGGGATACTGCGCTCTGCGCTCTCAAAGATCACGTTGCCGCTATTGATATAGGTTGAGACATTCGTGTAGCCTGCATCGGTGAAACAGTCGCGGAGTTTGGGCATTGCCACTGGATTCTTCCCTCCAACATTGATCCCTCGTAACAAGCAGATATATTTCATGGCGCAGTATCTCCCTAGCTCCTCTCATGCAGTATCGACGATATATTCGTGATGGCTATCACCAACACATAGTATCGCCTTTGCCGCGATTGTAGAAACCTAGCGCGAAATTATCATATGCTGCGCCCGCAGAGAGACAAACCCAAGAGGGGGAATAGGTGGTACGAATCAGAAAATCAGCGGACTGTCAGTGCAGATTGATGGCACCTACTATGCGGTATGCATAGTGAAGCCAATTGTTGGCGATCAGAATAATATGCCATCAGCAATAATAGGAGGAGTTCATGGCTGAGACAAAGACGACCAAGAAAGCCCTGATCGATGGCCTGCAAGCAGATCTGGCCCGGGAATACAAAGCGATTATTCAATATGTGATCTATAGCCAAAAGCTCGATCGTGCGCAATATCAAACCATCGCCACCGAGCTAGAGGCCCATGCCCACGAAGAACTTGACCACGCCATCGCTGTCGCCAAACAACTCGACTATTTTGGTGAGTACCCAACCAATAAGGTCGACACCGTCGAAGTGCCAGAGGATAATGAAGGAATGCTCTGGGCCGATCTGCGGGCCGAAGATGCGACGATTACACACTACCGGGAGCGGATCAAACAGGCAGAAGAGTTGGGCGAATACGCCCTAGCCGAAATTCTACGCGGCTTGATTGTGCAGGAGCAGGATCACCAGATTGAACTTGCCGCTGCCCTTGGCGTCGTTCCTGACCCAGCAGCCCGCAAGAAGTAAGACCAGGTTTACTTCTCTGCAGGGCAAAAAGCAAACAGGCGGCTACCATCTCTTGGTAGCCGCCTGTTTGTTACAACAGATGGGCTGTACGTGATAAGCCCTACTCGTTCGGTACCGCGCTGATCAAAATCTCTGTCCCTTCCACCTTTACGGTATATGTTGGTACAGGCAGCACGGCAGGCAGGGAAAGGGCTGCCCCCGTTTGCAGGTCAAATTCAGCCCCGTGCAGCGGACACTCGACACAGGTGCCGAAAACATCGCCTTCAGATAACGACGCTTCCTCATGCGTACAGGTATCGCCGATTGCGTAGAAAGTCCCACCAACATTAAAGATCGCTACTGGCTCGTCATCACTTAGTTCAAATCGCTTGGCTTTACCAGGTTTAATCTCGTCTATTGTTGCAACGCGTACAAATTCCATCAACGTCCTCACCAGCCAAATACCCAAGCCACAGCGAGCGCATTCCCTGAACGGGCAAGACCGCGCGACTGGCTTACTCAGTGATCACTGGCGTAGCCACCCCGCCAGCCCGCAGCGCCTCCCGCAAGACACCAAGGGAAAGCAACGCACATTTCATCCGCGCTGGCGAGAGTGGCACACCGATCAGGTCAAAGAGGTCGTCACGGGTAAAGGCGACAACCTCTGGCAATGGTTTTCCAACCACTTCTTCCAGCAGCATCGAGGCCGTGGCCTGACTCACCGCGCAACCATGCCCATCAAACCTGGCATCGGCAAGCAGTCCGTCGGCAATAGCAACATCGATATGGATCATGTCACCACAGAGCGGATTCAACTCCTCGTAGGAGGCAGCAGGGGCAGCGAGCCTGCCCTGATAGCGCGGGTTACGATAGTGATCCATAATCTGTTCACGATAAAATGAGCTATCCATCAGATCCTGCAATCGTTAGAAGGTGAAGATCTCCTGTGCGCGCTCCAGCGAAGCAGCAAGGCGGTCAATATC
>JBDHWF010000178.1:0-6706 GCA_039810045.1 Chloroflexia bacterium | reverse complement strand
TTTATACCGGGCGGCCATCGCTGCCACAAAGTTTGCATAGTTGTTAAAGTCTTGTGGTGGCCCTTTGTCGTAATTCTTAAAGTCGTCCGTTGGTGGGCGTGCCCAGCGGGGGATTGTATCGACACGAGCGAGAATGCCAATGCCTGCGGCACTGAGCTGATCGACAATGAAGTCGTACTTGGCCCAACTATCTTCGCCAGCTTGATTGCGATAGTACCCAGGGGCTGGTTCAATATCTTGCCAGGGGAAACTCTGGCGCACAAAGGTAACGCCGCCATCTTTCAACATTTGTACTGAGCGTACGATATTCTGGCGCTCTACCTCTTTTTCAAGGAAGACATTCATCCCCAACGATAGCCCACCGCCTGCGCCTGTTGGGGTGCCATAAACGACGCCGCGATTGAGAAAGCCATCAATACCAATACTACTGATTACTAATGCTGCTGAGACGATGACCAGCAGCGTAGCAACGGCAAGTTTATGCAGGGCTGGTCTGGGATGCCGAACGCTGTTACTGACTGTGGTGGTGGTCGTTGGTGGGGGTACTTCGCCAGGACGCTGTCCAAAGCGGAATCTCTCACGCATCCGCTGGCTTACCTTACTGCTCGCCGAACGAGGCGGATGATTGAGCGGGTGATTGGGATCAGCAGCAAGATAATCGCGACTCCTGCAATGATCGAGACAATTAGAAAGAGCGGTGAGGATTGCTGATGGGCCACTTCAATTGAGCGCAGCGTTACCGTGCCGGGACTACCGTTGGCTGTTGGGAGCGTTTTGAGCAGCACACGATGTTCTTTCACTGCGCCCAACGGATCAAGCCCACTGACGACGGTCAGCGTTGTCGTTTGGGCGGTGGCTGCGCGAAAGTCGAGATAACGCCAGCCTTTATCGTCTTTGGGTAGGGCTTGCACTGCATCCCCGGTTCCATCAATCAGGACACCAAGGCGCCCTCCTTGCGGGCCAACATCGGCTTCAAGCTGGAGACGATTCCCCTGAAAGCGAATCTCCACGGTATCGCCAGCACGTGTGCTACTAATGGTCGGCTGCGCTGCTGTCGCTTGATTACCAATGACCCAGCGGCCCTTGGTGGTCAGGGCTGGTGAGAGTGAAGGGTAGTGACCAGGAATCGCCAGACGTTGGGCTTCTGTCGCGTGGGCGACCGCAGTATAAATTGGTCGGACATTCCATTCAGGCTCAACCATTCGAAAGTAAAACTCGCCCTTGGTTGGAGGGACATCACCAACTTGGCGGAAGTACCAGATATTGACAACGCCGAGCCAGGGCCAGTTTTCGCGCATATAGCGAATACCCTCGACGGTATAATTCGCCTGCTGTTCTTCGGTGACGCGCTGCCAGGGCACATCTTCGGCAGGTATCGACGCAGGGGAGGCATTCCACGCATACTCATTGAGCCAGATTGGTTTTGCCCCATCGTTGTTCCGTTCCATGATCTGACGCAAGAGCTCAACACGGCGCAGATTCAGCACCTGTGGGTCAGGCGCGGCCGTTGGTGGTTGATTAAATCCATAGCCATTCGCCATCAGGATATCGAACGATTGGGCAAAGCCAGCATTGTACAATTGTTGAAGGAACTCGAGATCATTCAATCCACGATCACCAGTTTCCAGGGTTTGCGCTAGGGGTGCGCTAAGAATCACGATATTGGGGTCAACGGCCTTAGCTTTGGTATAGACGATTTTGAGCATGGTGGCGTAGCTATTGGCATCGAGTTTATCGCCCCACTCTGCGCGGAGGTTTGGTTCGTTCCAGATTTGCAGATACTGAACTCGCCCCTGGTAATGCTCGATAAAGATGGCGACAAAATCGGCGAATCGCTCAAAACTCTCTGGTGGTGTCTGCGGGGTGGTATTTTGCCCACGCGCCCACTCTGGCGTATTATCGAGTCGGGCAATAATCCGCACGCCATATTTCTCAGCTAAGTCAACGATCCGATCATATTTGTCCCAGCTATTCTGGTTGTATTTGTCATCCCAGAAGCGCCCCTGCTTTGGCTCGATCTCCGACCAGGGAAATTGCTGTTTCATCCAGCCGAGCCCCGCCTCAGACATCATCTGGACAGTTTTTTCGCGTTTCCAATCCTCCACTTCTTTCGAGAGGAAGGTATTCGCGCCATAGGGGTTCATATCAGTATAGGGGATCGTGGAAGTACGGGCCGCAACCTGCACCTGGGGTATCGATTGCCCAAGTGGGCCAAGGTAGTTGATATTGAGGAGTTGCAGCACGATGACAAAGCAAAGCGAAACCACGTAGGGCCGGGTGAGCCTGCGCGGGCGCACTGAACTATCGTGGGCTTCGCCCTGCACTTGATCCATTACACCGCCATAATTGCCGGATTTGCCTTGCCCCTAGCCCCATTGCTCCATTGGGCCCAAGCGCAGATTCAGTAACGCGGTTTACCCCATCCTGTTACCAGACGACGGCAGTATACCATGATCCACCTGTACGGACACCAAATGACGAATAAGCGACCTTCGAGGAAGCAAGTAATGCACTACAGTAACGTTGGGTACGTTGCTTGGTTATACCGAACTTGACATTCGTGCAACGGCATATTAAGGTGGATTTAACAATTCAGTTTGCCGCGGGGGCTTGGGTGAACCAGGCTGAGAGGGTGGTTAGGAATCCGCCACCGACCGTAGAACCTGATCCGGCTAATACCGGCGGAGGGATGCGCACCGAGTGCGAACGGCTATCGCAATTTCGGGAAGAATGGAGGCGCACCCTCTGTTCTTCCCTTTTTGTTGTGGGCTGGAGGCTCTCAGAGGGCTGATGTAAATGAGTGACCAACCGTTGATTGAACAGATTGATGCCTGGATTGTGGCGCACGATGCCGCGCTCATTGCTCGCGTGCGTGATCTGGTGGCCTTCCCGACCCTCAGCCCTCCTGGTCGTAATACCACTGCGGCGCAGGAGTATATCGCCAACTGGCTGACAGCTATCGGCTGTACTGTTGACCAGATCCCGCTGTACCCAGGCGATTACGAAGTTGTAGGGCGATTGGCTGGGCGTGGTGGCCGCTCCTTATTGTTCAACGGCCATATCGACGTTGCCGAAGTAGCGACTGAGGGTTGGCAGTACCCACCGTTCAGCGCGACCATCCGTGCTGACGCGCTTGTTGGTCGCGGGGTTTGCGACATGAAAGGCGGACTGGCGGCGGCCATCTTTGCGGCTGAAGCGGTATTCACCAGTGGCGCACGGCTCCAGGGTGACCTGCTGATTGAATCTGTTACAGGTGAAGAGTCGGGCGAATGGGGTACCCAGGCCTGTATTGAGCGTGGGTATCGGGCTGATCTGGCAATTGTGCCAGAGCCAACGGATTTGCAACCGTGTGGGCAGGGTGGGGTTATTACAGGCTGGGTGACGATTCAGAGCCCTGAAACATTGCACGATGGCGTGCGTGCGCGCACGATCCATGCAGGTGGTGGGTTAGTTGGGGCCAATGCGATCGAAAAGATGATGCGCTTAATCGCTGGCTTGAACGACCTTGAACGCGATTGGGCGGTGCGGAAAAGTTATCCAGGGTTTGCGCCAGGGGCAACGACGATTAACCCTGCGGTGATCGAAGGTGGCCGCCATCCGGCATTCATGGCTGATCGTTGTGCGCTCTGGATTACCGTACATTTCTATCCCAATGAGCAGTGGGCAGCGGTTGTTGCCGAAATCGAGGATCACCTGTTGCGGGTGGCTGCCGCTGATCCCTGGCTGCGCGAACATCCCCCAACGTTTCAGTGGGGTGGTCGCTCGATGATCGATGAGCGTGGCGAGATTTTCCCGGCAGTCGCGCTGGCGGATGATGCCCCTGGGCTAGCAACCTTACTGGCAGCGCATCAGGCGATCACTGGCAGTGTTCCTGTGCCAGTGATGTGGCCCTCAGTCTCTGATGCTGGCTGGCTGGCGCAAGCGGGGATCCCGACGGTGATCTATGGCCCCGGTTCGCTAACCGAGGCTCACACGACGAACGAGTCGATTGCCATCGCTGATCTGATCACTGCTGCGCGTGTCTATGCCCGCCTGATCGTCGATTGGTGCGGCCTGGAGGCCAGTCATGGCTGACCTTGCATTGCAGGTGAAAGGAGTGAGCAAGGCGTTTGCGGGTGCCGCTGGGATGATTCAGGCGCTGCTTGATATTGATCTGGGGGCAGCACCGGGCGAACTGGTGACAATCATTGGCGCGAGTGGGTCTGGCAAGAGTACGCTCTTTAATCTAATCGCGAGTTTGGATGAACCCGATAGTGGCACAATCCAGATCGCTGGAGAGGCGACGGGGCCACGGCTGGGCCGCGTGGCCTATATGCCGCAAAATGACCTGCTCTTTCCCTGGCGTACCACACTCGATAATGTGATATTGCCGCTCGAGGTGCGTGGCGTTCCCCGTGCTGCGGCGCGCAGGCAGGCGCTGCCTTTTTTCGCGCAGTTTGGTTTAGCAGGATTTGAGGCGGCCTACCCACGGGCGTTATCGGGGGGAATGCGTTCACGTGCCGCTTTCCTGAGGACGGTGCTGGCTGGTGGCGATCTCCTGTTGCTTGATGAGCCATTTGGTGCGCTTGATGCCTTGACACGGAGCCAGATGCAGGAGTGGTTGCTGCAGGTTTGGGAGCGTGAACGGCGTACCACCTTGTTTATCACCCACGATGTTGATGAGGCGATTTTTCTGGCTGATCGGCTCTATGTGCTGACACCCCGCCCGGGGCGAATCGCGCTCACTACTCCTGTCGATCTGCCCCGCCCACGTACCCCGGAGATGCTGACTAGCCCAGCGTTTATGGCGCTGAAGGCGCAACTGTTGCAGGTGTTGCGTCATACCCCCGGTGTAGAGCCAGTACCGACCATTGACGAAGAAGCTACTCAAATCAGTGACCCCGATTCGCTGCTATTGCGGAGGCGGTAATGAGGGTTGATACCAGAGCCTCTGCCGTTATGCGCCGCTGGTTGCCGCCACTGGCCTTGCTGTTGCTACTGCTGCTCGCCTGGGAAGCGGCTGTGCACCTGGGGGAGGTTGCCCCCTGGTTGTTGCCGCCGCCAAGCGCCATTCCTGGCGCGATCATCGATGATGGTGGTGACCTGTTGCGCCACACGTTGGTCACACTGCAAGAGGTAGCACTGGGGTTGGCTGTCTCGATTCTCTTTGGCTTGCTTGTTGCCGTGGCGATCGCTTTTTCACCGCTGATCGAGCGCGCGCTTTATCCGCTCGTGGTCGCCAGCCAAACGGTGCCGTTGCCAGTCCTGGCACCGTTGCTGTTGATCTTTCTTGGGTATGGGGTTTTGCCGAAAGTTGTGCTGGTAACGTTGATCTGCTTCTTTCCTATCGTGGTGAATACAGTCGATGGCTTGCGCGGGGTGAATCCTGAAGCGTTGAACTTGCTCCGTACCTATGGCGCTTCACGCTGGCAGCTCTTTAAGATGGTGCGCTGGCCGGCGGCCTTGCCGTTCTTCTTCTCTGGCCTACGTGTGGCGGCGGCGGTGAGTGTGATTGGCGCGGTCTTTGGCGAGTTGATCGGCGCAAGCTCAGGCTTGGGCTACTACATTCGCCACGAAACGCCACTCTTTCATACGGCAGCAGTGTATGGTGCAACGTTGATTTTGATGTTGTTGGGGGTTGTGCTTTTTCTGCTGGTACGGGCGGCGGAATGGCTCTTGTTGCCCTGGCAGCGAAAATAAGAGAGGGATAGAACAGGTGGAGATGCGGCAATTCGCTCGTGGCACAATAGTCGTGCTGATCCTGGGGTTGGTGTTGGCTGGCTGTGGTGGAAATACGAATACCCTGCCCAAGACGGCGAATGGCCTGACGAAAATCTCGCTGGTGTTGGACTGGTACCCGTGGGCGAATCACGCGGGCCTATATCTGGCGCAGTCGCGTGGTTATTTCCAGGCCGAGGGGTTGGAAGTGGAGATCCACGCGCCGAGCAATCCCGAAGATATTTTGAAGGTGGTGGCAGCGGGGCCAGATAACTTTGGGATCAGCTATCAAACGGACGTACTGACGGCGCGGGCTGAGGGGATCCCGGTGAAGTCGATTGCGGCGCTGGTGCAGCACCCACTCAACACGATCATGTTCCTGAAGAGCTCGGGGATTACGCGCCCGAAAGACCTGGAAGGGAAGAAAGTGGGGGTGCCAGGGGTGCCGTCAGATACGCCGCTGTTAAAGACTATGCTGGCGGCGGATGGGGCCAGTATCGACAAGGTGGAGCAGGTGAACGTGGGCTTTGATCTGGTACCTGCCTTGTTAGGGAAGAAAGTCGATGCCGTTATTGGCGCCTATGAAGTCCATGAGGCAACGGTGGCTGAGTTGCAGGGGCAGCCAGTTGGCGCGTTCAAGGTGCAAGATTTTGGGGTGCCAGACTATTACGAGTTAGTGCTGGTGACGAATGACACGATGATCAAGCAGCACCCAGAGGTGGTGCGGAAGTTTATGAATGCGGTCTCCAAAGGCTATGCCGATGCCCGGAACGATCAGGCGGCGGCGTTGGCGGCATTGACTACTGCATATAAGGATGCTGATCCGCGAGTGGAGCAGCCAGGCCTCGCCAAGCTTGTACCGCTTTGGTATAGCGGCGTGAACCGTTTTGGCGAGCAGACAACAGAACGGTGGCAGGCGTATGCAACCTGGCTACGCACCAACAACATTATCCAGAAAGATGTTAAGGTGGAGGATTGCTTCACTACGGCATTCTTACCGAAGTAATCT
>JBDHWF010000177.1:0-6743 GCA_039810045.1 Chloroflexia bacterium | reverse complement strand
GGTCATTGGCTCTGGAGCAAAGAAATCTTCGCTGCGGAGATACAATAAGTAGTGGGCTGCTTCGATTGCGCGCAAAATGGGGTACTCGCGTACAGCCATTCTTCCTCCTTCCCTATTCCACCGTTCTGCTGATCCAAGCGATAGCGGAGCTTGCATCGATGAAGGTTTCTTACAGCAGAATGTAGACCAGCAGTGGTACTACTATATAGTACAGCATTGGAGGATGAGCCGTCGTGCTACAAGGTAACAGCAGCGTCCTGTTGTCAGCCCCGGCGCGTGCCTGCCGATCAACTATACTGGCGGCGGCATGGTGGCTGCCGCTGAGTGATCAAGGAGGGCTTTGCGATGGCGCGGACCTATGCGACGATCAATGAGACGCAGCAGGCGTTTATCAAGGCGCAGCATCTGTTTTTCGTTGGCACGGCCCCGCTCGGTGCGGCGGGCCACGTCAATCTTTCTCCGAAGGGGCTTGATGCGTTTCGCCTGCTGACGCCCAATCGCGTCGCCTACCTCGATCTGACGGGGAGCGGTAACGAAACGTCGGCCCACTTGCGCGAAAATGGGCGAATCACCTTCATGTTCTGCGCCTTCGCTGGCCCGCCGAATATCCTGCGGCTCTATGGGCAGGGGCGCACGGTGCTGCCAGATACCGCTGATTGGGCGGAGCTGCGCGCGCTGTTCCCCGATCAACCGGGGATTCGCCAGATCATTGTGGCGGAGATCGATCGGGTGCAAACGTCCTGCGGCTTCGGGGTGCCGTACTTCGCCTATCAGGGCGAACGGGACAATCTGGCGACCTGGGCAAATGTCAAAGGGCCGGAGGGTCTCGCCACCTATCAGCAGGAGCAGAACGCCCGCTCGATCGATGGACTGGTCACGCCGCTGGGCGTGGGGGCCAACGACTAGCGCCGCACGCATCAGGCGTCCGCGCCCGTGATCATGGCGAGCAGGTCTTCGTAGACCAGGTAATGCACTTTCGCGCCGGGACGGTTGCACACTTCGGCGACGCGGCTACTGACGCGCACGCGGGTCGCCAGGTGCGCCCCACTCATCGCCCGCCCCCAGGCGGTGCGCTCACGGAAGATCACGGCGGCGGCCCCATCGGCTCCCGGCACGTGAAAGAGGGCGTCGCGGAACGGGGGCGGCAGGGGCGGCTGCATCTGGGAGATTCGCGCCCAGGTCGCCTGATCGGCCCCGGTGAGGCCGACCGCGGCCAGTTCCGCCTGCCGCGTCGCCACGGCCTGGGCGGTCGCCGCTTCCTGCGCGGCGGCGGCGGCTTGGGCGGCGGCAGCGGCGGCGGCCTGTTCGGCGGCGGCGGCCTGTCGCGCGGCGGCGGAGACAAACCCCGCGGGGGCTGACCAGTTTTCTTCGATCTGCCGCCGCAAACGTCCGGCGGTCAGTTTGGGGTTGTCGGGCTGTGTTTCCCGCAAGAAGTCGAAAATCTCCACCTGCCGGGCGACAACTGCCGGCGGGGCGGTGCGTAATAGCTGCTGCGCCACACTGATCGTCATCCCCCGCTGCACTAGATCGTTTTGACCGACAACAACAACGGGTGGCTGGGCTGGTTCGCTCGCGGTGGTTGCTGGCGCTGCGGCATCCCTGGCGGCAGGTTGTTGTTGATCGGTCTGTTGGATCGGGTTTGTTTCACGGGGTTTGTTTTCTGTACCGAAATGCCGTACGGCGGCTGCAGCGGAAAGCGGTACGCCCCCTGTACCGCCCTGCGGTTCACCCCCTGGCTCGGTGGTCGGTACAGCTGGTGTACCGCTTTTCGGTACAGGGGGAGCTGTGGGGCGATCGGCTGGGCTGCTGGCGGTGGTGGCCCCTGGCGGGTTACTGGCAAGACCTAGGCGGTCGCGCAGTTCCTGCACTTTCCGCTGGCCTTTTTCGTTCAGCGTGCCGCGCAGTTGCCCGCGCAGGACTGCCGCCAGGAAGTCGGCGAGTTCCAGTGGTTCATAGAGCAGGTAATCGTTCGCGACATTCTCGCCTTTAGCCCCTTTGCCCTTCCCCGATTCTTTCAGCAGGAGTCCCGCCTCGCCCAGCCGCGCCTCGATTCCCTGAATCTTGTCCTGGCTGAGGCCGAGAATCTTCTTCAGTTGCCGGAACGACGGGAGTTCCCAGCGGGGGTTGGTCGGGTTGATATTTTTCTTCAGGTAGAGGTGATAGGAAATATCTTCCAGCCTGATCAGCGGCGCGTCCAGGTAGGTCGTCGTCGCGTAGCAGTCGAAATACTCGTTCCAGGCCGTTTCAAAGCCTTTGCGCTGGCCTTCCGCCAGCCGCACCCGCCGTTTCGTTTCCGGCGAGAGTGGCTGCGTGCCGCGCTGCGCTCCTGGTATTTGCTCCATCGGCCCGCTTGCCATCGTCACTATCCCTTCAGGGGGAACCATCGCGACCGTCGCGACGCGCTCGCCCACCCTTACTATTGATCAGTGTGGCGTTGGGGGGGAGGTATTGGCCCGATCAGGTTAATACACTTCCAGATCATACTTTTAAGCCGAAAACACCTCCCGTTCGCGTACGTGTCCACGGCCTGATCGGTGTGAAACGCGTGGACACCCTCAGGTTGCCAGATCGCCCCACTGCCTCGTATGATCGAACCCGTGCAAGGGGCGCAAGAGTGCCAGATTGGCACATTTTGCGGACGGGTGTGATCGCCGTGGACGGGCGGACTGTCCACGCGGATCACGGATCTTGTCCACGCCATTCACGCAAGCTGTCCACGCCGCGCACACCGATTGTCCACGGTGTGAGGGGTGGTAGGGGTGTGGGGGCCGGGCGACTACAGTCGCGGCTGGCTGGCCTGTGGGCCACAAAGTCCGCCTGCGCGGACTGGGGTGGGTGCTGCCAACGGTATGGGCGTGGGCGGCAGGCTGCAAGCGTTGCCCCATCAGTCGCCGCTGGGCCACTCGCAAGGGCAATCGCCGCAGTTGGCCCTGTCCACGCGCTTCACACAATCGGGCCGTGGACAGGGTGTGTGCGGGGCAGTGGCGGGAGCCAGTAAGGTTCTTCGGGGCAGGTAGAGCGCACAGGCAGCAGGGCAGCGGAACCAGGAGGGGCCGGTCAGCGTACGGTGCTGAATGGGCGAGTGTTGGGGGCTTGCCTTTCCGCTAGACCCCCGTGCCAATCAGGTGGGCAAGCCACCAGGTAGCGCGGGGTTTTGCAATACATAGATGAAACAATCATCAGCCACACCACCCGCCTGCGGGTCGCCGGGAACGTCGCGCTCGATCCGAAATCCCAGTTTCTCCAGGACGCGCCGGGAGGCGTGATTGCGGTGCAGAACCTCGGCGTGAATCAGCGCCAGACCAAGCTCGTTGAAGCCATAATCCAGAACGAGCGCGGCGGCGGCGGTGCAGAGGCCACGGCCCCAATCGGTGCGCCCAACGACGAACCCGATCTCTGCTTCGCGCGCAGTTGGCGCGGTAATCGTCAAGCCAATCGTGCCGACGCTACTCGTTGCCTCGGTTGGCACGATCGCCCAGCGCAGCCCCTGCCGCTGCTGAAAGCGCTCGCGATGCCGCGCCAGCCACTGCGCGCCCTGTTCGATTGATGCGGGAATCGTGTCACCAGCGAGGTCTGCCGACTCGGCATCTGAGGCGCGGGCAAACCACCCAGGGATGTCGTCCTCGGTCAGTTCGCGGAGGTATAGCCGCTCACTGCTGAGCGTGGGGATCGTCTTGGGAAAATGCAGGGCCTGGGGCATCCCTGCCTCCTCGTTGCTGTCGAACACGCGCTGCCCGCGTTTTCGCTACAATACGCTGCACTGTCCTGCCTCGGACAGTGAAACGCGGTGATTCGCTGGTCGCGTTGCGCAATAACTGGCACACGGAGCAGGCATTCCTTTCGCCCATGCGCCAGCCTGAAGCGGGCCATACTCTACCATAGTATGCGGGAAGACTACCACGCCGCCCGGTGGTGGAACGCTCCATCGCCTGGACAGCCCACGTTCAGGAGGAGGCCCGCGACGGCGAACGCCGTGAGATCGCGCTCAATCAGTGCCAGTTGCACGCCTTTGCCGTCCTGATGCCCTGCCCCCATAGGCAATATCTCGGGTTAGGGGCGGGGCGTGGGTGTGCCGTCTGGCCCCGCTTCAACCACGCGCAACAGGTTTGAGTCGTCCTGTGCGCCGTAACCAAGGTCGAGGCCGCGCTGAATCCACTGCTGCGCGGCGGTGACGACGGGGAGGGTGACCTGATGTTGGGCCGCGCTGTCCAGCACAATCGCCAGATCTTTTTGCCAGATGTCGAGGCGGCTGATATTTGGCACCGACTCTGCCAGCATCCGCGCCCCGCGACTGCGAAAGGCCCAGCTATCGCCCGCGCCGTGCGTGATGATCTCGTAGATCTGTTGCCGATCGAGCCCTAACTTCGCGGCGAGGGTCAGGCATTCGGCGGTGGCGACTAGCCCGACGCCGACCATGATCTGATTACAGAGCTTGGCGGCCTGCCCGCTGCCGATTGCGCCCGTGTGATAGATCTGGGCGCTGACTGCCTCCAGCACCGGCTGGGCGGCGGTGAAAACCGCTGCGTCGGCCCCCGCCATGATCGTCAAGGTGCCAGCCTCTGCGCCAACGCGCCCGCCACTGACCGGGGCATCGATGTAGTGCAGGTCGTGTTGCGCCAACGCCGCGCCGAGCGCCTGCGCCTCGTGCGGGGCGACGGTGCTACAGCCGATGATGGTGCTGCCGGGGGGCAGTGCGCCGACCAGCCCCCCAGGGCCGAGGGTCACTGCCGTCAGTTGGGCGTAGTTCAGCACAGCCAGCAGGACGGTCTGGGTGTGCCTGCCGAGATCGGCGACGGTGGCTGCCGCCGTGGCTCCGGCGGCGACCAGCGGGGCGACGGCCTCGGGGCGGAGGTCAAAGACGACGACTGGGAAATCGTGGCGCAACAGGTTGCGTACTAGCCCTGCGCCGATATTGCCCAGCCCGATCACGCCGACTGCTGCGTTCATTCCGCCGCTCCTGCCGTTGGTTCCTCCGGCTCCAGCAGTTGATGGAACTCGACAACGCGCCCATCGGGGTCCTGGCAGAAGAGTTGGTGCCAGCCTTTGATCGCCCAGACGCCCAGATCGCTGTAGGGAATCCCCGCCTGATCGAGGGTCGCCCGAATCGCGGCGATATCGGGGACGCGGAAGGCGAGATGCCCGATCAGCGGATTGACTGGCACGCCGTGCCGCTCGGCAAAGGTGGGGTCGGGCGGGATGATGTGGTACTGATACCCCGCCGCATCTTGGAGCGTGGCGATCGTCGCGCCGTATTCCCCCTCATCACGTGGGAGCGTGACGGGGGTCAGATCGAGCAGTTGCTGATAGAACGCGGCGGTGGCGGCGACGTTGTTGCTGGCAAAGTTCTGGTGGTGTGGTCGGGGGGAATCAGCCATCGGCGGGCCTCCTTTTCCTAACACGACTATGGGGGCTGCCTTGGCATTCTAGCGTTTGCGGTGGCAGCAGGCAATCGCCCTGGTTGGCGGCGGGCTGCGGGCGGGGCAGCCTGGACAGGCGCTGGCCTGTCCGGGAGAACAGTGGACATTGCCCCTGGCGACCGCGTACGCTTCTTGGTGTGGCGCATGAGCAGCAAGAGGAGGTGGGCAGGTGCAGTATGGCTTTGTGATTCCGCATGGCGACGTTCACACGATCGCCGCGCTGGCGGGGGAGATTGAGGCGGCGGGGTGGGACGCTGCGTTCTATTGGGACGGGATCTACGTCGGCCCGGAGAGCGCGGTGCTGGACCCCTGGGTGACGATGGCGGCAATGGCCCTGGCGACCAGTCGGATTCGGATTGGCGCGATCCTTTCGCCACTCTCGCGGCGGCGGCCCTGGAAGGTGGCGCGGGAAACGGCGACGCTTGATCAACTCTCGCACGGGCGACTGATTCTGCCCGTGGGCCTTGGCGCGGTGGAGTCGTTCGGGCCATTCGGCGAGGAGGCAGACCGCAAGGTGCGGGCGGCACTGCTCGATGAAGCGCTGGCGATTCTGACGGGGCTGTGGAGCGGGCAACCGTTCAGCTATCAGGGGCAACATTATCAGTTCCCGGCAGTGACCTTTCTGCCCACGCCCGCGCAGCCCGGAGGGGTGCCGATCTGGGTGGTGGGCAAGGTGGGGAGCAAGCGTTCCCTGGGTCGGGCGTTCCGCTATCAGGGGTTGATTCCGACTACGGGGACGTTCGAAACGCCGCTCACGCCCCAGGATCTGCGCGATCTGGCCCCGGCGATCGCCGCTGTGCAGCAGGAGCGCGGCGATGCAGCCCCACCGTTTGACCTGATTCTGGAAGGGCAGACGCCGACTGGCGACCCGCAGGCCGCCGCCGCGCAGGTGCGGCCCTTTGCCGAGGCGGGCGCGACCTGGTGGATTGAGTCGCCCTGGTCGGAGCCGAACGCGCTGGCTGACCTGCGGGCGCGGATCGCGCAAGGGCCGCCGCGCTGAGTGCAGCAGGGCCGTTACCAAAGTTTGGTAGGCGTGGGGTAGTCGCGGCTGGGTATGGGGTGGTGCTGCGAACCTTGCCGCGCCACCTTGCGCGCAGTGGGCTTTCTCGAACGGTGCAGCACGCAGACGGCCACGGTGTTCAGGTGACACCGTGGCCGTCTGTCCGTGCGCTGGGTCGGGGTTGGGCGCCGCGCCCTTGCGCTGGCGTTAGGGGCTTACTTTGGGGGGCGGGGGACTGGCGACGCTTCGGGTACGTCGAGGGTGCCAGCGGTGCCGTTCGCGCCGAATGGCACAAAGAGGGCCGACCCCTGCCCGGTAAAGAAGAT
>JBDHWF010000176.1:0-6924 GCA_039810045.1 Chloroflexia bacterium | reverse complement strand
CCAGGGTCGGTCAGGTAATCGAGCAGGTCGTTGCTGACGTTGTAGTGAATCCCCAGGCTCTGTTCCTGAATAAAGGCGTTGGGGGTGCAGGCGTCGAGTTGAAGCGAGGCCGCCAGCGCAATTGGCCCCAGGGGGCAGTGTGGCGCAATCGCCACGTCATACGCTTCGGCCATCGCCGCGATTTTGCGAACTTCAAGGATGCCGCCCGCGTGCGAGAGGTCGGGCTGGAGGATGTCGGCGTAGCCATCGGCCAGCGCTTGCTTGAAGCCCCAGCGGGTGAACATTCGCTCGCCAATCGCAATCGGGATCGTGGTGTGATGGGCGATCTCGCGCAGGGCCTCGTTATTCTCCGGCAAGACTGGTTCTTCGATGAACATCGGGTGATATGGTTCCAGTTCTTTCGCCAGCACCTTCGCCATCGGTTTATGGACGCGGCCATGAAAGTCGATGCCGATCCCGAAATCGGGGCCACCAGCTTCGCGGGCGGCGGCGCAACGGGCGACGACCGCTTCGACTTTGGCGAACGAGTCGATGAAGTGCAGTTCTTCGGTCGCATTCATCTTGATCGCCGTCATCCCCAGCGCGATCTGCGCGGCGACTTGCTCGGCAATATCGTTGGGCCGGTCGCCCCCCACCCAGGAGTAGATCCGCATACGGTCGCGGGCGGCCCCGCCGAGCAGTTCGTAGATTGGGACACCGAGGGCTTTCCCTTTGATGTCCCACAACGCCTGTTCAATCCCCGAGAGGGCGCTGGTGAGGATTGGCCCACCCCGATAGAAGCCGCCGCGATAGAGGACCTGGAAGTGGTCTTCGATGCGGAACGGGTTCTGCCCGATCAGGTAGGTCATCAACTCATCAACGGCGGTGCCAACTGTCGCGGCGCGGCCTTCGACCACTGGCTCGCCCCAACCAACCACGCCATCATCGGTGGTAATTTTGAGAAAGAGCCAGCGTGGTGGCACCTTGAACAGTTCGTAACCAGTGATTTTCATCGCGCATTCCTCCTTGGTCTGGGCGGTGTCCATTGTGGGGGCATCGTAGCATAGAGTGGTCAAGGGCGGATGCGCCCTGTATCCTTGGTGGCGGTGCGCTTGCTGAGCGCATGAGCAGGGGGGCTGTGGGCAATGCTCACAGTGATCAGGCTGTAGTAAAGAAGGAGTGGTGATGGGGTCAACGAACGCCGCTGAAGATGCGGTGCGGCGGGCACGAACGGAGTTTCCGATTGCGGAGCCACTGCGCGACCGCTGGAGTTCCCGTGCTGTGCGCCCAGATAAACTCCCTGATGCCGTGATCGGCAGCCTCTTTGAGGCGGCGCGGTGGTCGCCGTCGGCAGGGAATGGGCAGCCGTGGAGTTTTATTGTGGCGGATCAGGCACGGGACCCCGAAGGCTTTGCCGCCGCCCTGCAATTGCTCAATGAATCGAATCAAACCTGGGCCAAGCAGGCGGCGTTGCTCGTTTTTCCGGTGACACGGTGCATTCGGGAGAATGGCAAAGAGCATTTCCACGCTCAGTATGACCTGGGCCTGGGGGTGATGGGGCTGGTGGTGCAGGCGGAGACGATGGGCCTGAATGTGCGCCAGATGGCGGGATTCGACCGCGACGCCACCCGTCAGCGCTATGGTATACCAAAGGAATATGAGCCAGTCTCGGCGATGGCGATTGGCTATCCAGGTGAGATTGACGATCTGCCCGAGGAGATGCAGGCGCAGTTTCGCGCCCCCCGCGAACGAAAACCGCTGGAGTCGTTTGTCTTTACGGGTCAGTTTGGGCAGACCTATCCAGTGATCAATGGTCAGGGAAACAACTAGGAGATGCGCCGTTCACTCCGCCGTTACCGTAGGGACTGGCGAGGCGTTTCACGATCAGAGCGGCACTGTCCAGCGCCCAGGTTGGGTAGCGTGAGGAGGCAAGAAGCCTGACAATGGCAACGAGAGATGCGCGCATAGTAGTAAGTCGGCCCTGGGATGATCCTCGCCTGCGACGCGGGATTGCGTTGGTGATTCTGCTGATCGCGGGATTGATAGCCGCGCGGGCGCTCTATTATTGCTGGATGGCCCTGGCGATCCTGAAGTGGCCGTTCGAGATTCATGGTGGGGAATCCACCATGCTCTACGAAACCCAACTGCTCAACAACGATTTCCTGGGTGGCCTGCGCGAAATCTATGGCCCCGAACGGTCTGATCGCTTTCTTGCGGGAAATTACCCGCCGATTTATCTCTTTCTCTGGACCCTTGACCCCGGCGATACGAGCTATATCACCGGTCGGGCGTTGGCGCTGCTCGGTGGGTTGGCGGCGGCGGTCGCTGGTGGGGTGGCGGTCGCTGCGACAGTGCAGGGCGGGCGGCTCTGGCGGGCGGCAATTGGCGTGCTGGGTGGGAGCTTGTTCCTTTGCACTGTCCCCGTCTTTCAGCAGATCTCGATTGCCAAGCCCGATATGATCGCCCTGGCCTTTGCCGCTGCGGGGCTGGCTGCCTATGCGCTCTGGGGTGATTGGCGTGGGGCAGTGCTGGCGGGGATTTGCTGTGGGCTGGCAGGCCTCACAAAGCAGTCGGTCTGCTTTGCGACATTGGCGATTCTGCTGGCAGCGACGCGCCAGCACTGGCGGCGTGGCCTGACCTTTGCCCTCAGTTGTGGCGCGACTGCGCTGGCTGGGCTGGGTGCGTTGTGGCTGCTGGTTGGCCCAACGCTGTACGATCACCTGATTACCTATAACTTGCGCTACTGGCGACAGGACCGCTTTGAGTCGCTGAATACCAAGTTTTTGACGCAGCATTGGCCGTTAATTGGCGCGGCGGTGATTGCCACGATCTGGGGCGTCTGGCGGCGACCACGCTCCCCGCTGAGCTATTTTCCCCTAACCGCTTCCTTGATCTTCCTGATGGCTGGGTCTGAGGGCGGCGCCCGCAACTATTATGTGGAACTTTGTCTGGCCTTGGGCCTGGTGGCGGCGCTGGGGGTGGGCGATCTGTTGCAGGCGCGGCGACTACCCGTGCTGGCGATTGGCAGCCTGGCCGCGCTGTTGATCGCAGTTCATCTGGTGCGGGCCTACACGCTCTTTATTGTGGGCCTCTATGTGCCAACCCAGCCATTGGATCAGCGCGACCCGAATCCGATTTTGCGGTATGTGGATCAGCAACGTAATCCCGTGTTGATTCTGGCTGATGATCCGGGCTATTTGGTCATGCGTAATCGTCCGGTGGTCATTGATGATCCGTTTCTGGCTTCCTTGATGATTCGGGAAGGGCATTGGGACCCTGCGGGGATCATTGCGAACATTGAAGCGCGACAGTATTCCCTGATTCTCACCGTCGACGCCACCGACGATGACTTGCTCAAAGCATGGGGCCCGCGGTTTATGGCAGCAGTGCTGGCAAATTACGAGCCAGTTGACGATGGCTACCTTCCCAAATCGCGCTAGGCGCTCCCGTGGCTACTCGCCGTAATAGGCGGGGGCGTGCCGCAGCGTGGCCCATTGTGCGGGATCGTGGCCGTAGATCAGGGTGGCTGCGTGCTTGGTGGCTAACTCCTGGACGCGTCGCGCACTGGCGCGCGCGGCAGTGCGGTCGCTATAGGCGCCCCAATCATCGGCGGCGAGTTGGGCGGGGGTGTAGATCGCGTCGATGGCGAGGAGGAACCGCTCGGCGCCCGGCAGGTTTACCAGCACCGATTGGTGGCCGGGGGCGTGGCCCTCGGTCAGGAAGAGTTGTACCCCAGGGAGCAATTCGTGGTCGCCATTGATCTCCTGCCAGATCAGGCCAGGGGCATTGGCATACGCTTGTTGTTGGGGATTACCAGCGCGGGCGGCGGCTAGGGCGGCCTCTTGCACCACGATTGGTATTCCGGGAAACTCAGCTAATCCCCCGGCATGGTCGAAGTGAAAATGGGTAGCGACAATCTGGGTCAGATCGTGCGGGGCCAGACCCAGACGGGCGAGGGCGGCGGTGGCGTGGGCCGCTTCGCCGCCCAGCGCCCGCATCCAGGGGGCGATGCTGCTGCTATCGCGCAGGATGGCGCGGGGCATACCTGTATCGATCAGAATGGTCGCGTCGGCAGTCTGCAGGAGATACCCTGGCACTGGCACGATGGTGCGTTGCCCCGGCGCACTGGCGGGCATGATCACGCGCAGGTCCATATCAATCTGGCCGAAGTCGAGCATTGTCAGCCGCATCTGCGTCTCCTTAGGGTGGTTGGCTATCCGCCATGATTCACTGCATTGAGTATCGCGTCCAGGGCCTCAGTTTGTGGGGTTCGCGTCCGCCGTCACTGTTTGTAGGAGCGCCTGTGCTGCTGTCGCGACGCGCTCCACGATGGTTGCCAACAGCAACTGACCACGCTCGGCGGTTGCCAGTTCAGGGTCGTTCGTGTCATCGTTGACCCCGGTCAATACGCCGATATATTTGTGGCTGGTGGTGGCTCGGTGGTGCAGATGTGTCTGTTCCTGCGCGTAATATGGGCGCAGTGAGCGGTCAGTCTCGAATATTTTGTCGAGCGCGACGAGATCGGGGCGGAGCGCCAGCAGGAGCGATGTTTCGCCGCCCGCTGCATGCTCACGTGGGTAAAATAGTCCAGTGGCAACTTCCAGATCGGTAAGCAGAGCCCAGCCAGTTTGCGGGTGGGCTTGCTGGAATATTTTGCCAGTAGTGCGGATCGCGGCGATATTGTGGGCAAAGTTCCAGTGGCCGCTGAGGACGACGATAGCGCGAAAGCCTCGTCGGTGCATCGCCTCGTAGATATCGAGCAGCAGATTGTGGAATGTTTCAGGGCGTAGCCAGAACAGATTGCCTGGAACGTGATACCGTTCGCCTTGCTCGATCCCACCTGTCAGGTAGGTGCCATCCGGCAGGTCTTCGCGCCAGTCGGTTGACCAGTAGAGTGGTGGAAGAACCAACCCACCTGCCCGCTGCGCTGCCTGGGTACAGATCGCGTGCGCCTTCAGTGCGTCCAGGCCGACAGCAGCGTGTTCGCCGTGCCATTCCATCGTGCCGAGCGGCAGGTAGCCAATCGGCGCAGCGGTGAGCGCCGCCGCAATCTCCCAGGGAAACATCTCCTCGAATTGCACTTTGCGGTCGTCGGACACCTGATTTCCTCGTTGCTCACTGCGCTACGACACTATAGAAGACAGCGCATATTGCGTGGTGCAGGGTGCAATATCGCTGCACCAAACCCGTTACTACCAGCACTACCTACCAGGATAGCACAGCATCATGCGGATATTCAGTTTCCAGTATCACTTGACAAATACTAATTAGAGTAGTATAAAAACTACTATAGATAGTTTTTGCTGGAGGGATGCAATGCGGCGATGGATCAAGCGGATAGTGCTGGTGAGTGGAGGATTGATGGCGATGATTAGTGTGGGACTCTACGGCGTGTTGCCGCCCCTGTTGGATCAGTTCGATGGAGCAGTGCTGCCAGCGACGGCGTTGCCAGAAGCGGTGGCGCTGCCTGGGGCGGCGGTGCCAACCACGCGCTTTTTGGCGCGACCAGAGGGA
The DNA here is from genome assembly GCA_039810045.1 of Chloroflexia bacterium. Classification (GTDB taxonomy): domain Bacteria; phylum Chloroflexota; class Chloroflexia; order Thermomicrobiales; family CADCWN01; genus CADCWN01. The sequence goes on along the minus strand of JBDHWF010000176.1, from coordinate 1,431 downwards.
CGGATCGCCTATGATGTGCAGGGTGATGAAACGGGCCAATTAGTCGTCTGTCTCCCCTCCCTGGGTGATTTGCGGCAGGAATACCGCTACTTAGTGCCACAACTGGTGGCGGCGGGATTCCGCGTGGTGACGGTTGACCTACGCGGTCAGGGAGAATCGAGCGCCAAGTGGGCCGAGTATTCAGCGGCGGCGGTCGGGGCGGATCTGGTGGCGTTACTGCACGAATTAGGGGCGGGGCCAGCCTACATTATTGGCACGTCATTATCAGCGGGTGCGGTAGTGTGGGCGGCGGCAGAGGCCCCAACGCTGATCGCAGGGCAGATCTTGATTGGGCCATTCGTGCGCGACTTGCCAGTTGGTTTGGCGACGACCCTGACGCTAAAGGTGGCGTTCGGTGGGCCGTGGGCCGCGGCGGCCTGGGGGTTATATTATCAATCGCTCTACCCCGGTGCGAAGCCCGCTGATCTGGCGACGTATCGTGGAGCGTTGAAAGCGAATCTGCGCGAGCCGGGGCGACTGGCCGCGTTACGCGGCTACCTGGCCTCGTCGAAAGCTGATTGCGCGGCGCGATTAGGGCAGGTGCAGGGGCGAACTTTGGTGGTAATGGGCAGCGCTGACCCAGATTTCCCCGACCCGGCGGCAGAGGCGCAGTGGCTGACTGAGCAACTGCATGGGCAACAGTTGATTGTGCAAGGGGCGGGACATTACCCACACGCTGAGCGGCCCGCTGAAGTCGGGCCAGCGATTATCAGCTTCTTGCGCCAGCAATAACGGCGAGATATTGGGGTATTCGCTGCATGGCCCCTGCACGAAGGGGCCATGCAGTATGATGAATGCGGAGGATGTGCGATGCCACGGGCGGGGGTTGATCGGGCGGCAGTAGTGACAGCAGCGGCGACGCTGGCCGATGCTGAAGGGTTGGCGCAGGTGACGCTGGCCCGTCTGGCCGAGCAGTTTGGGGTGCGGCCACCATCGCTCTACAACCACGTTGCTGGGAGCGATGACCTCCGGCGGGAGTTAGTGTTGCTGGGGTTGCGGGAGTTGCGCGCAGATCTGACCGAGGCGGTGCTGGGACGGTCGGGCGAGGCGGCGATTGTGGCGTTGGCGGGGGCGTATCGGGCGTTTGCGCGGCGGCGACCTGGGCTGTATGCGGCGGCGCTTTGGCAGGCTGCACCGCCCGATGATCAGGAGTTGGTGGCTGCAGGCGATCGCCTGATCGCCGTGGTGGTCGCGGCGTTGAGCGCCTATGTGCTGACTGGCGATGAGATGATTCATACCGTGCGTGGTCTGCGGAGCCTGCTGCACGGCTTCGTGACGCTGGAAGTTGCGGGTGGCTTCGGTCTACCGCTCGACCTGGACGAAAGTTTTCAACGCTTACTGCAAACCTATCTGATCGGCCTGGCCGCGCTGACTGAGCAATAAGGGCCATAC
>JBDHWF010000175.1:0-6924 GCA_039810045.1 Chloroflexia bacterium | reverse complement strand
GCTGGGAGACGGGCGACTGTAGGTCAGGGCGGCGCGATGGGCAGTTGGCAACTGTGGGGCGATCAACTGGTGGGCCTCGGGCAAGCGCAATACGCAGGGTATCGTGGGTGTGCTGGCGGTTGCGTGACCACTGCCGCCGCTGGCGGTGGACTGGGGGCAGGGTGGGGCGTTGGGTGGTCGTTGGTGGCAGTGCGCTAGCCCGTTACCAAAGTTTGGTAATCTGGGGTTGCGGCAGTTGGGTGATGGGGCGTGGGTTCCCTTGACGCACTCGCCGCAGGCGACCTACACTGTACGAACAATTGTGCGGCGCGTGAAGGGATGACCGATGACCAGTTCCCCGACCAGGCAGCGGCCACCATTGCGAATCGGGATTCTCGGACGCAAAGGGGGCAGCGCGAAAAGTACCACCAGCTACAATCTCGGTGGCGCGTTTGTTGAACAAGGGCTGCGCTGCCTACTGGTCGATCTCGATAGTCAGGCCAGCCTCACCCGCGCCCTCTCCGACGACCCCGTACCGGCAGAGCAGGGGATCGGGGCGCGGATCGCCGAGCCAACCAGGGGCCTGCGCGACATTATCCGCCCGATTACGGCGGGGTTAGACCTCGTGCCGGGGGACCGTTCGATTGAAGTGGCTGCCGCCGCCCTGGCGCAGAACCCCGCTGGCCCGCTGCGCCTGCGGTTGTTGCTTGATCAGGTGGCGGACGAATACGGCGCGATCATCATCGATACCGCCCCGATGCTGGGCTTTACGCAAACGTCGGCGCTCTTGGCGGGGGATCTGGCGATTGTGCCGACCCGCACTGGCGCCCAACAGGATATTGATGCCCTGGTCGACATCTTCGCCCTGCGCGATGAATTGGCCGCCTATCGGTTCACCACGGCGGAACTGGTCGCCATCCTCCCCTCGAACTACCACGCCGATGAAGCACCACAACGCGACGGCCTCGCGGCGTTGCGCGGCGGCTATGGCGATCTGGTGGCCGCCCCGATTCCTCATTCCCCGCTGATCGAGCGGGCGATCAATGCGCGGGTGCCAGTGGTGCAGAATAGCCCAAAATCATCGGTGGCAGCGGCGTTTCGTTCGTTGGCGGTGCGGCTGAACCCAGCCTGCGCCGCCACTATCGGCGCAGAGGATGGCGATGAGTAAGCGAACCAGTGGCCCCCGCATCACCGCAAACGCGAATGGCCCCCGCCTGACGAATCCGCAGCCCGCCACGCCCCCGACGGTCGTGCAGCTTGGCACCGACCGCGTTTTTGCTGGCGCGCGCGAAGTGGCATTCAGTCAACTCAGCCCCGACCCCGACCAGCCCCGCAAGTTTATGAATCCCGACCGACTGGCGGAACTGTCGGCCTCGATTGTCGCCCACGGCTTATTACAACCAATTGTGGTGCGACAGGCGGGCCTCGACCCCGCGGGCGATATGCGCTACATCATCGTGGCGGGCGGTCGCCGCTACGCTGCGATCAAGCTGGCGTTAGAGGCCGCCCCGGATGATACCCTGCGCGCCCGCCTGGAGCGCGTGCCAGTCGTGATCAACGACAGCGCAGAGGCCGAGCGGCGCGTATTACAACTGATTGAGAACTTGCAGCGCGAAGATCTGAACGGGGTGGAGGAAGCCCGCGCTCTGAAGGAGATCGCCCGTATCGAGGGGTTGACGACGGTGGGCCTGGCGGGGCGCGTCCAACGCTCGCAGGGCTACATCGACGAGCGATTGCGCCTGTTGCGGCACGAAGATGTGGAAGATGCTGTCGAAGCGGGGCTGTTGACGAAATCGGCGGGCGCGGCGATCGCCTCAATTCCCGCCGCCGATACCCGCCAGGAGTGGCTGGCGCGGGCCAGGGCGGGCGAAATCATCCGCCCGCGTGAGGTCTACGCCTCGAAGCCGCGCCGCCGCCCGCGTCCCAGCGTCCCCAGCGGGGTGCCAGACCCCGCGCTGTTGGCGGACATTGCGCGGCGGTCAATCGCCCTGCGCGAGGAAAACCCCGATCTGAATAAGGAAGAAGCGTTCCATCTGGCGGCGATTGAGGCCCGCGACGCGGGCAAACTCGACGCCCACACCGCCACCCGTGTGTTAGGCGCTGCCGCCCGCTTCTTCAATCCGCCCGCGACCACTGCCGCCGTACCAAACTTTGGTAATGAGCAGGAGACCAACAGCGAGGCGACCCTCAGTGAACAGGTAATCCTGATCTTGCTGCTGTTGCGGAGCCTGCGGACGCACCTGGAAACCGCCAACGCCAGCCCCTTGCCGCAGCAACGCGAACTGCGGGCGGAGCTAGAGGCGTTCCTGGAGCGGCTGCCGTAGTCGTCAGTCTACGGCAGCCTGCTAGCTTTCCCCCACCCGCCGCAGGAACTGCGACCCCAGCGAGAGCGAGAGCCAGACGGTGACGCCGATCACCCCGACGGCCAGCAGTGGGCCGAGCGCCCAGGCCGCCGCAGTGAAGTTCGGCAGGAAGTTCTGGGCCAGCACGGGCAGCAGGAGCAACAGCCCCGCCAGCCCCGCGCTGGCTAGCCCCGCCGCCATTGAAATCAGGCTGCCCCAGCCAGAAGTCATCTTCTTCGGATCGTCCCAATCGAGCTTGGCCCACGGCGCAGACGCGCCAACTGCCGTCGCCAGGATCACCATGCCGAGCAGTTGAATCCCCAGCCAGCCATAGAGGGTGCCGAGAACGCTGAACCGCTGCCAGATCGCCGCGATCAGCAGCAGGATAGTGCTGAGGATGATGAATGGCACCTGGGCGGCGGCGAGTTTGCCGCGCATCAGTTCCCCTGGGCTGATCGGCGCGATCTTCAGGATCCACCACGTTTGCCCTTCCATACTGATCGAGTTCGACGCGATGCGGCGGAAGATCAGGGCCGTGGCAAGGAGAATCCCCATGGCGATCATAATCCCGGTGGAGGAGAATGACCCGGCCTGATCGCCGCGCAAGATCTGGTCGAGGCTCTGGTTAGAGCCTTGGGCATTGCGGGTGGCGAGCAGGTTGAAATAGACGACGGGCAGGATAAAGAGTGGCGTCAGCAGTTGGGCGAAGTTGCGGAGGTCACGCGGGATAATCCGCCAATCTTTCAGCGCAATCGCCAGCCAGGCCGGGGCGCGGCCCAGCAGCCCCGCATTGGCGGCGTCCCGCGCCACCTGGGCCTTGCTCCGGCTGGCCGACCCGGCGCTTTGCATTCGCGCCCAGCCCGTGGCGTAGAGCCGTTCAGCCAGCAGCACACTGCCGACAAAGCAGCCGAACGTGAGCAGCAGGAATCCGGCCACGTTACCAAAGGCGGCGACCCAATGCCCCGTACCCGCATCAGCCAGCCCGCGCCCCGCGATTAGTGAGGGGAGGGGAATCACGGAGAGCCGCTGCACGCCCTCCAGGATCTGCTGGGGGTCGCTGTCTGGCTCGAAGAAACCGCGCATCCAGAGGCGCGAACTTTGCCCCAGGATACTGAAGCCGACCCCGATCATCGCACCAACGAAGCCCAGCACCTCCCGCACCCGCCGCGCCGGGGCGAAGCGGGCGACCAGCATCGTCAGCAATGCGCCGAACCCCGCTGGCAGGAGCGGCGTACCCAGGACGGTGACGAGGGCCAGCAGGTAGTAGAGCGGGCCGTAGTGTAGGCCCAGCCCATAGGTGATCAGCGCGGGGACGGCGGAGATCAGCACAATCCCGTAATAGGTCGTCAGGCCATCGAGAATCTTCGCCGTGAAGACTGCGCGGCTGCTGACTGGCGCGGTCATCAGCGTTTCGAGGTCGTTGGTGAGAAAGAGTGCGCCCAGCGCGACCGCGAAACTGCTGAACAGGATCACCACGGCGACCGCCGTGAGGATCAGGCCGGGGAACAACGCTTCCAGGCCCAGATCGCGGTAATGGTTGGCTAGCCAACCCAGGCCGTAGCCCAGCGCCCCGGCCCCAAAGATGACCCACCCGGCAATCATGACGACGCCAACGAGTTGCAGGGCCTGTTGCCAGCCCTTGCGCGAGCGAAAACCGTTGTAGGTGAGGGTCCAGCGCAGGCCGATCAGGAGCCAGAGGTCACTGAAGAACTGTCGCATTACGAACTTCTTTCTGCGGTTGCGCCAATACCAGCGGTATCGCCGTCCATCAGGCCAACACCTGCGCGATCTCGGCGTACTCTGCGCCACCAGTCAGGCTGAGGAAAATATCTTCCAGCGAGCTTTCGCCGCCGTGCCGCAACTCCGCCAGCGTGCCAGTCGCCACAATCGCCCCTTTATTGATGATCACCATCTGATCCGCCATCCGTTCGGCGATCTCCAGAATGTGCGTCGAGAGGAAGACCGTCACCCCGCGCTGGCGCAACTGCCCTAGCAGGTCTTTGATCAGGCGGGCCGAGCGCGGGTCGAGGCCGACCGTTGGCTCATCGAGAAAGAGGACTTGCGGCTCGTGAACCAGTGCCCCCGCCAGGGCCATCTTCTGGCTCATCCCGTGGCTATACCCTTCGATCAGGTCGCTGGCGGCGGTGGTCAGGTCGAACAGGCGCAGCAGTTCGGCGGCGCGTGGTTCGGCTTCGGTGGGCGGAATCCGATAGAGCCGCGCCATGAAGCGCAGATATTCCCACCCCTTCAGCTTGCCGGGGAGATTTGGCGTGTCTGGCACATAGCCGAATAACGACTTGGCAGCGATACTGTCGTGCTGAATATCGTGGCCGAGGATCTCGGCAGTGCCAGCGGTCGGCAGCAGTAGCCCGGTGATCATCTTGATCGTCGTTGTCTTGCCGGCCCCGTTCGGCCCCAGGAAGGCGACGATCTCGCCCCGCCCAATCGTCAGATCGACGCCCGCTACCGCGATGTGTTCGCCATAAGTCTTGCGCAGCCCGCGCGCCAGAATCGCGGGTGGCCCCGCCGTTGGTGTTGTGGTTGTCGGTACGCTTGCTGTTTCTGTCATCGTTCCCCCAAATTCCGCACAGAGCAGCGCGATGTGCGCTCCTGCATAGTGTGATCTACGGCATTGACCGCCACCTGGTGCCACCCAGCGCGGCGGTGCCAGCAACGATTGTAACGGGTTTTGACGAAAATGAACCGATCGTGGTTGATCGGGAACAGTGTAGTATCAGGGACAGGACCCTGATGATGCGCTGAAAGGCAGGGAGATGACCAACCGCACTGCACATGATGCAGCACTGCTCGCTGCCGTGGCTGCTGGCGATGACGCGGCCCTGCGGGAACTGTTTATCCGTCACGCGCCCTGGTTGGCGGCGCGGTTGCGGCGGACGCTGCCCCCGCACGCTGTCGAAGATATTGTGCAGGAAACGTTCATTGCCGTCTGGCAGAGTGCTGGGCGGTATCAGGGGCGCGGAGCGGTCGGGGCCTGGTTGTGGGGAATCGCCCAACGGCAGGCGGCGCGTTGGTATCGGCGGCAGGAGGCAGGCGGGCGGGCGACGCCGCCCGCGTCGGTGCCAGAAGATCCGGCGCTGGCGGCGGCGCAGCGGGTCGATCTGGCGGCGGCGTTCGCCACGTTGCCGCCCGAAGGGGCGCAGCGCGAACTGGCGCAGTTGGTCTTTGTCGAGGAGCGGTCGGTGGCTGATGTGGCGGCGCGGCTGGGGATTCCCGAAGGAACGGTGAAGAGCCGGGTCTACGCCTTACGGCGGGCGTTGCGGGGGCGTTGCGGGGAGGACAAGATGATGGCGCATCCCGATGAGGTAGAGCATATCGCGAGCTGTGCGGAATGTCAGGCGCGGGCGAGTGGGCAGGCGCTGGATGTCGATCTGGAGCGGGCCTGGGCGGGCGTGGCGGCGACGGTGTGGAGCGTCCCGCCTGGCCCGGTGGAGCGCTTGCTCGGACGGTTGTTCGGGTCGCCAGGGCTGGCGCGGGCGTTGCTGATCACGCCATCGCTGCTGCTTTCCTGGCTGATCGCCAACGTCGTTGTGTTAGCGGTCGGGGTGGTCGTCACCTGGTCAACGGGCGACCCCTGGGTGCCGCTGCTGGCTCCGGCACTGATGGCGGCGGGGATGGCCTACGCCTATGGGCCAGCGGTGGACCCCGCCTTTGCGCTGGGTCGGACGATGGCGATCAGTGATCAGTTGATTCTGTTGGTGCGGGGGCTGGCGATCTTCGCGGTCAATGCGCTGTTGGGGCTGCTTGGTGCGCTGCTAACGGCGAACGCGCAGGCGACCGGGCTGACGCTGCGCTGGCTGCTGCCGATGACGATGATCGCGGCCCTGGCGTTGGCCGTGGCGACGTTGACCAGTTCGGCTCCGGCGGGGCTGTTGGTGGGCGTGGGGGTCTGGGAACTGATCGTCGTGATCGGCGCGCTCCGTGGGGGCAGCCTGGGCACGGCGGTGAACAGTGCGGCGTTGACGTTGCCCTATCTGCTGGGGTTGCTGGTGGCGGCGGCAGTGGTGGTCTGGGCAACGGGCGAGCGCCAACGAGAAAGGACGGTCTGGCGATGGTGACGGTGCAGGCTGACACTACGGCTGAGGGGTTGGGCCTGGGCGTGGAGGCGCGGGGCCTCTGCCAGCGGCGCGGTAGACAGCAGGTGTTGCACGACCTTGATCTGACGCTGGGGCGGGGTGTTTTTGGCCTGTTGGGGCCAAATGGCGCGGGGAAAACGACGCTGCTACGGACGCTGGCGACAGCGGTGCGGCCCAGCGGCGGGACGTTGCGCCTGCTGGGGCGCGATCCAGCGGATCGGCGAGAGCAGCGGTGGATTCGGCAACGGCTGGGGTATTTGCCGCAACAATTCGGCTACTACGCGCAGTTCTCCGTCTTCGCCTTCATTGAATATTGCGCGTTGCTGCGCGAGATGCCCGTGGCGACGATCCGTCCGGCGGTGGCGACGGCGATTGAGCAGGCGGGGCTGGCGGAGTACGCCCGGACGAAGCTGAAGGCCCTGTCGCAGGGGTTGGTGCAGCGCGTGGGGATCGCGCAGGCGTTGGTCAATCGGCCCGCACTGCTGCTGCTGGATGAGCCAACGGCGGGG
>JBDHWF010000174.1:0-6927 GCA_039810045.1 Chloroflexia bacterium | reverse complement strand
ACAACGGCATAAGGGCTGGTGCGTTCCACCGCCTTTTTATGAACTTGATAGAAGCCCTGTAGCCAACGGTCGCGCATCTGCGCGGCGTTATTCAGCAAGGCGTAGGTGGCGATCTTTTCGTATTCGACAATATCGGCAACGGTCCACGCGCCACCTTGCCAGGGGATCGGGTGGTTTGTGGTGGCAATGCGGGGATTAAAGCCTCGTGCCTCGCGCAAGTTCTCCTTCGGGGTAGTAATCGGGGTACAGATTTTGGCCGATGCTGCTTCACTCAGGATGCGGACACCGCCGTGATAATGCTGATAGGCGCGGGAGGGCGAAAAGGCATCAAAGATGATCGCTGTCGCCACGCCTGCTTTCTCCGCCGCCGTGAGATCAGCCACCATTGCGTAGCCGAGTTGATTGATCTGTTGTTGTAGGATCGGGTCAACATTCGGGTCGTAGGGATCGATAAATGGCGGCACGAAGAACCTGGCCCCTTCGCCACCCATCTGGTGTTGATCAAAGACGATCTGGGGGTGCCAGCGATTATGGATCTGCCCGACTGCCAGTTTTGTTTCAGCCTGGGTGAACATGAACCAGTCGCGGTTATTATCGTGGCCGGTATAGGTGTGGTAGAGGGTTGGCGGGGCTGTCCCTTCGTGTGGCGTATCGAGCGTTTTCGTGTACCAATCGTGGACAATTTGCCAGCCATCGGGGTTGAGCGATGGAACAAGCAGCAGGATGACATTATCGAGGATCGCCTTGGTTTGTGCATCGTTATTGGTGGCTAACTCGTGGGCGAGCGTCAGCGCCATCAAGGTTGAGCCAACCTCAGTCGAATGAATTGAGCAGGTGAGCAGCACGATCGTCTTGCCATCGCGAATCAGTTGGGCAGCCTCCGCCTCACTGGTCTGGCGTGGATCGGCGAGCCGTCGCTGGATTTCCCGAAAATCTTCCAGGTTTGCAAGCGTTTCTGGTGCGGCAATCGTGACCATCACAAACGGTTGACCTTCGGTTGCTGGCCCAAGTTCGCTGAAGGCAACACGATCGCTGGTTTCGCCCAACTCGCGGAAGTAGCGCACGACTTCGGCCCAAGAAGGTAGTTTGCGGGCTTCGCCCGGATGGTAGCCCAATACGTCGAATGGTGAACGAACCGTTTGCTGCTGTGTGGTCATCAATATCTCCTCTAGCTTAGCGCTGCACAGCCCCAGTCATGATCGCTTCGACCTGCTCGCCAGTGGTAAATGGTTCTGCACGGGCGGGCAGCGCGAGTAGGGCATTGGCCTCCAGCATTGAAGCGAGCCGCGATGAAGCCTGCGCTCCTGTGGTGGTGGCGATCAGGCGACCAGCAGAGTCTTGTCGCACAATTGCTCGTTGAAACTCTGGGCGGTCGCCAGGGGTGATCGGTTGAGTGAGGGTGACGGTGAGCCGTGGTGACATCGGCTGTGGATCTCCGGCCAGTTGACGGAGAGCCGGACGAACGAAGATCTCGAAACCGACCAGGGCTGAGACAGGATTACCTGGTAGGCCAAAGATTACCTTTTGGTCATCAGTGGTAGCAAAATGGAGCGGTTTCCCTGGTTTCATGAAGAGACGGCCAAAGTGGACAGTAGCGAGGTCGCCCAACGCTTGCTTGATCAGATCGCGTTGACCCATTGAGACGCCACCAGAGGTGATCAACAGGTCGGATTGGGTGAGAGCCGTACGGAGGGTGGCATAGGTTGCTGCTTCGTCGTCAGGCGCAATGGCGGAATAAATGATTGGGATCTGTAGCTTGCCGAGGGCTACACTGAGCGCATAGCGATTCGCATCGCGGATCTGCCCGGGCTGTGGTTGTTCCCACGGCTCAACTAATTCGTCGCCCGTACTCAATAAGGCCACCTGTGGGCGGGGATAGACGGTTGGGGTGGTGAGCCCGAGGCTGGCAAGGAGGCCAATCGCCGCTGGCCCAAGCGTGGTGCCTGCGGGCAGGACTGCTTCACCACGGGCGAGATCAACGCCTATTGGACGGATATTCTCGCCCACCTTAATCGCGGATTGCTGAATCTCTACGCGACCATCGCGTTCACAGGTACGCTCCACCATCACCACCGCATCGGCACCGGGCGGCAGGGGGGCACCAGTCGTAATGCGGGCGACTGTGCCAGGCCGAACCGTGAGGTCGGCGACATACCCAGCCATCTGATCGCCCACTAATGCTCGCCAACCTGCGCCATCGGCGGCAATGACGGCATAGCCGTCCATCGTCGCCGCCGGGAATGGTGGTAAATCTTCGGGCGCAACAATTGTTTCGGCCAGGATCAGGCCAGCGGCCTCGGTCAGGGGAATCTGCCGTGGTGTGAGTTGCGGGGTGGCGGCCAGCACGCGGCGTAGCCCCTCCTCAACGGTAATACTATCTGCGGGAATTGGTAAGGCAGTCATCATACTCCTTGGGTGGCGTATCTGCGGTATAACCTGAGCCTCATCTACCTGTTGCCATCATAGCACTTGCTGTACGGTGTCGGGTGCGTCACAGGCAGCGTGAGCGAGGAATCGATTAACGCTATTTGGCACAGCTTGGTTGACATAACATCATATTGCAGCAAGAATTGTGCCACGGAGGTGCGTGGAAACCCAATTACCGTTATACTCAGTACGGGCAGGGCAACTATTCCTGCTCCTGATAGCGGTGATCTGCTGAGCGATGAAGGGATAGTGTCATGAGTATGCGGATGGATGCGGGTATGGAGATGTCCGCTGAGATGCGGCAGTGGGTATCGCCAAGCCTGATTGAAGCAAACTACATTCTCAGTCTCTCGCGCCAGGAACTGCAAGAAGTTATCCGTGAAGAGATGCTGGCGAATCCCGCCCTGGAAATGGATGATAAAGAGATCTGCCCCATGTGTGGTGGGGTGATTGAGGGGTCGTTCTGCCCGATTTGCCTGACGAATCAGCAGATGGAACGCCAGGAAACCAACTACGAAGATCATCCCGAAGTGCTGACGCAGCAATCGCCGAATGGGATCGCTGATGACGACTTTGACCCGATGACTCTGATCGCGTCAGAAGCGAGCCTGCCAGAGCAGATTCTTTCGGATGTCAGTACGATACTCGAGCCAGACGAGATGCCCATTGCTGAATACCTGATCGAGAGCCTTGATGAGCGTGGCTACCTGACGATTGCGCTCGCCAGTGTTGCAGAAACGTTCGATCGTACTGAAGATGAGGTTGAGGCAATCTTATTGGTGATTCAGCAGATTGCGCCGATTGGTGTCGCCGCACGGAATATGCGCGAGTGCTTGATGCTCCAGCTCGACTATCTCAGTCGCAACAACGCCGCAGTTTCGGACACGGTACGGCAGATTGTGGATCAGTATCTGGAAGATCTTGGCGCGCATAAATATGGCTATATCGCAGGGGAATTAGCGATTTCTACCGAAGCAGTTGAAGAAGCGCGGGACTTTATCCGCAGCCAACTCAGTCCCTTTCCCTTGCAGAGCCAGGAAGCGCGATCATGGAAAAGCCCCAGCAGTGCCGCCTACGTCGCTCCTGATGTCGTGATTTCGCTACATGAAGGAGAGTTTCTGGTTGAGGTAGTTGAGGCCCGTCATTTTTACCTGCGGATGAATTCGATGTATGACCAGATCGCCGCATCGCTGGCCCAGAAAGAGGCGCAGCCCAACGTGAGCGATTCCGAGCGGAAGCATATCCGAGAGTTTACTTCCCGAGCGAAAGTGTTCATCGCTAATATCCAGCAGCGGCGAGAGACGTTACGGAAGATTGCGCTCTGTCTGGTCGAATTGCAGGAAGATTTTCTGCGTGGCGGTGTACGCGAGTTGCGCCCCCTAACGCGCGCGATAGTTGCGCAGCAAGTTGGGGTGCATGAGTCGACCGTCAGTCGGGCCACCGCGAACAAATATGTGATGTTGCCCACTCGTAAGGTGATTCCCTTCAGCGACTTCTTTACACCATCGCTGTCGATCAAAGATGTGATCCGCGAGATGATCATTAAGGAACGGGCGAAGGGGCAACCGCTGACTGACCGGGAGATTTGTAGTCGCTTGTTGCAACAGGGGATTCGGATTGCGCGGCGTACGGTGGCGAAATATCGTGCTGAACTCGGGATCTTGCCCTCAACAATGCGCTGAGCGCAGCGCGTTACTCGTCTGGTTCCTCGGCATCAGGGGGCAGGTGTGTCAGATCGCCAGTGAGCAGCAACAGGAGTCTTGCGACCTGTTCCCGCGCTGCCTCGGCTTCGGTCGCGGCGAGTGGGCGATCAAGCGTAGTGTGCAGGGCTTGCAGTTCGCTTTGCAGCGTGAGCAAGACTTTCAAGCCAGTGAGGTTGAGGCCAAATTGTTCTACCGTGCCGATCAGGTGTCGTAACTGTTCAATGTCGCTGGCTGAATAGAGCCGCCGTCGACCTTCGGTGCGGGTGGGCCGCAGAAAACCAGCTCGTTCGTAATTCCGCAGCGTTTGCGGATGAACATTGAGCAGGCGGGCAGCCACGCTGATGACATAAACGGGGGTTTCCTCTGGCATTGCCTGATCCTTGTCGACCATGAGTAATCGGCCTGATATACGCCATTGAGCATAGTCGCTATAAATACCGTTGTCAACTTTTGTGTCAGTAGAAACAGGCAATTTTGCTGCAACCACTGTTGATTAGCAGCGTTTTTCTGCATACACCGACCCAGGCGTGGGTGCATGGTATACTCTAACGCGCATTCTTGCAGAGGTGCAGGGGCAGATGATCAGACACAGTGCCGCAATCAATGGCACTGGTGAGGGAGAAGAAGATGTCGCAAAGTCGCATTTTAGCCATTGCGTTTATTGTGGTGGGGGTGCTCCTGGCCCTGGTCTCGGCACTTGCTGATCAGGTTGGTCTGGGTGCGCCAACGTCGAGCTTCGGTTGGAAGCAACTCTTAGGGTTGGTGCTGGGCATCGTCCTGGTCATTGCCGGGATCATCCTGATGCGCCAGGATGGCGTTGAATATGAAGACGATGAGTACGAAGACGAAGAAGAAATCATCGAGGAAGAAGTAGAAAAGCGCGTCTAGCGTGCGTATTGTTGCGGGGGAGGCGGCGAGTGAAAGGGGTGATTCTGGGGGGCGGACTAGGAAGTCGGCTCTACCCATTGACGCACGCAACCAATAAGCACCTGCTGCCGATCTATGATCGGCCAATGGTTTTTTACCCGATCGCCACCCTGGTCAATGCGGGAATTGATGAAGTGATCATTGTCACCGGCGGGCCACACGCTGGTGACTATCTGCGTGTCCTCCAGAACGGACGGCAGCTTGGTTTGCGGCATCTGGAATATACCTACCAGGAGCAAGAGGGGGGGATCGCCCAGGCGCTTGGGTTGTGTGAAGACTTTGCCGATGACGAGTCGATAGTGGTCATCCTTGGCGATAATACGACTGATGCCGATATTCGCCCCGCTGTCGAGAGTTTTTCTGCTGGTGCCAAGATCTTCTTGAAAGAGGTTCATGACCCTGAGCGGTATGGCTGCCCGGTTTTTGATCCTGCCGATCCCACACGGATCGTGACGATTGAAGAAAAGCCAACACAACCGCAGAGCAATTTTGCGGTCAGTGGCCTCTATATGTATGACCGCGAGGTCTTCAATTACATTCATCGCTTGCAGCCATCAGGCCGTGGTGAACTTGAGATTACTGATGTGAACAATTTCTATCTGGCAGATGGGCAATTACACTGGGAAGAGCTCAAAGGCTTCTGGAGTGATGCTGGCACATTCGAGAGTCTTTACCGTAGTAACGTCTTCTGGGCGGAAAAGGCGCTGAGTGCGGAAGCGGCACCGAGCAGCCTTCCCCAGAAGACCGTAGGGTAACGTGCTACCGCAACTCGTGAACGAAGCTGAGTATGACGGGGTGCGGGATCTGGCCGCATCCCGTTTCTCGTCAGCGCAAGAATTTGGTGAACAGTACGGCGTAGTAGGCGCCGAAGCGCAATCGAATATGACTGGGAGGCAACGGCAATGTCAGCAGAAAAAGAAGGGGTGATCAAAGAGCGGATCGCCCAGGTCTTAGCCGAACTTGGCTATCAGCCGAAATCAATCGACCTACGGAGAATTCCCTTCTCTGGAGCCTGGGGTGCTGCCACCTCCGTGGCGAAGTCACTGGCGGGGCAGGCTGCCGCCGCCGATATTGCAGTAGCGACGGCAGGGTTAGAAAAGAAAGAGGCGAAGGCGAAGGCCGCTGGCATCACCAACGCCAAAGCCCAGGAGATCGCCGAGCGCCTGGCCGAGCGCTTAGTTGCTGCTGGTGCGGCAGACCGCGTAGAGGCGGTCAATGGCTTTGTCAATATTTACTTTGATGCGGCGTCGGCGGCGTTGCAAACAGTGCAACGGGTGCTGGCGGAAGGTGCTGCCTACGGTCGCGGGGCAGCAATTGACGAACGAGTCATGGTCGAGTTCTCGCAGCCCAATACGCACAAAGCCTTTCATGTCGGCCACCTCCGCAATGCGGCGCTGGGGAATGCGCTCTGCAACATCCTTGACCACGCTGGCCTGCAGGTCATTCGGGCCAACTATATTGGCGATATTGGGCGACACGTCATCTCGTGCCTCTGGTGCTATCGCGCCTTCTATCTGGGCCAGGAGCCCGCCGAAGGCAAAGGCCGCTGGCTGGGTCAGATTTATGTGGAGAGTGTTCAGAAACTCTCCTATCGGCAGAAGGTTGTCGACTTCATCAATAAACTGAGCCAGGAAGATGAAGCGTTCAAAGCGGCTTCTGATCGGATGGTCAAAGAACTGTGGCGACGCAAAGTCGCCTCTGGTGAAGATATCGCCTATATCCTGGGACAGTTGAGCGGGAAAGGCGAGCTGGATCTGGCGAAAGTCTATGCCCCAGCCTGCATCGCTGATCTCTGGCAGATTATCGGCGCACAGTTGCAACAGGAACTGCGGCCCACGCGCACCAATGGCCCCATCACCGAAGAAGCAAC
>JBDHWF010000173.1:0-6941 GCA_039810045.1 Chloroflexia bacterium | reverse complement strand
GCTCAACCGACTAGGTCTTGGAACAACTGATAGAGCGCAGCTTTCTGCTCAAAGCCAATTCCGGGCGTCTCCGTCAGCCCCACTAGCCCATCGACCACCGGCACCGCGTCGGCAAAGCCCCCGAACGGCTGGAAGATCCCCGGATACGACTCATTGCCCCCCAACTGCAACCCCGCCGCCAGATGCAACGCCATCTGATGCCCGCCATGTGGCACACACTGCCGCCGCGAACAACCGTACTCTGGCAGCAATGCCACAATCCGCAGATATTCGACCAGCCCATAACTCAGCACCGGGTCAAATTGCAGGATGTCGCGGTCGGGGCGCATCCCACCATAGCGCAAGAGATTGCGCGCATCCTGCACGGAGAACAGATTCTCGCCCGTGGCTAACGGGGGCGCATAGGTCTGCCCCAATGCCGCCTGAATCGCATAATCGAGCGGATCACCCGCTTCTTCATACCACTTCAGGCTATAGGGCGCGAGCGCCTCGCCATAGGCCAGCGCGGTCGCCTGATCAAACCGCCCGTTCGCATCAACCGCCAGCCGACTGCCCACCCCATCGACCACGGCCAATGCCGCCTCAATCCGCCGTAGGTCAGTCGCAAGGTCAGCCCCGCCGATCTTCATCTTCACAGCGGTGTAGCCGAGATCCAGATAGCCGCGCAACTCATCCTGCAAGGCCCGGTCGTCTTTCCCCTCCTGGTAGTAGCCACCAGCAGCGTAGACCGCGACCTGCTGATCAGCCACGCCGCCGTTATAGCGGTCGGCCAGCAACCGATAGAGCGGTTGCCCAGCGAGCTTCGCCACCAGATCCCACAACGCCATATCGAGGGTGCCAACCGCAACCGCACGCTCGCCATGTCCCCCGGGCTTCTCCCCAGTCATCATGATCGCCCAGGCGCGGGCGGGGTCAATATTGTCGCCAGTGTCGTCCAGCAGATCGGCGGGGTCAGCTTGGAGCAGACGCGGGATGAACCGCTCGCGCAGCAAGCCGCCCACCGCGTAGCGCCCATTGGAGTTGAAGCCGTAGCCCGTCACTGGGCGGCCCTGGCGCAGCACATCGGATTCAATCGCCACCACCGAGGTCGTCATGTCGCGAAAGTTGATGTAGGCGTTGCCCATCGCCGACGCCATCGACGCCGTTGCTTCCCGAATCGCGCGGATTTTCATCGCACCCTCCCATGTTCCAGACCAGCACCGCTGCTACGCAGTATACCGTGGATGACCGCAGTGGCACGGCAGCAGCGGTCATCCACGGTGTACACTTGGGTAAATGACTGAAATATGAGGTGGAGAGTGCCTGTACGCAAAGCGATCATCATTGGCGCGGGGATCGGAGGGTTGGCAGCGGGCATCGCCCTCCGCCAAGCCGGGTGGACAGTCGCCGTTTACGAAGCCGCACCCGCCCCCCACGAAGTCGGCGCGGGCCTTACGCTCTGGCCGAACGCCCTGGAAGCCCTGCACCACCTGGGGCTGACCGCCGTGATCGAGGCGGCGGGGATCGTTGACGCCCAATCTGGCACGATCGCCGATCAGGATGGGCGGGTCCTCAGTGCAGTGCGGCTGCCAGCCGAGGCCAACTATCCGATTGTGGTGGTGCATCGCGTTGAATTCCAGGCGTTGCTGATCGCCGCGCTCGGCAGCGCATACCTGCACTGTGGCGCACGGCTACGCGGCTACCTGCCCAACGAACGGGGCCAGGTTGTCGCGCTCTTTGCCGATGGCCGCGAAGCCGCAGGCGACCTGCTGATCGGCGCTGACGGAATCCACTCAGCCACCCGTCGCCAACTCTACGGCGGCCACGACCCCGCCCCAACCTATGCCGGACACACGGCATGGCGGGCCACCATCCCCTTTCCCCATCGGCAGATTCCTCTCTGGGGCGAATTCTGGGGCCGAGGCGACCGCTTCGGGATCGTCCCGCTCAGCAACGACCGCATCTACTACTTCGCCACGCACAATGCCCCACCGGGCAGCGACCGCCACAGCACCCCGACCAGCCGCATCGCCCAATTACAGCAACGCTTTGCCCACTGGGCCGCGCCAATCCCCGCCCTGATCGCCGCCACCGACCCCGCAGCCCTGCTGCAACACGACATCAGCGACCTACCGCCACTGCCTTATTGGAGCGCGGGGCGCGTCACGCTGCTTGGCGACGCCGCCCACGCCACGACGCCGAACCTGGGCCAGGGGGCCTGCCTCGCGCTCGAAGATGCCGTCGTCCTCGCTGCCACTCTGCGCGATACCGCCGACATTCCCGCCGCCTTACAACGGTATGCCGCCAAACGTCGCCCCCGCACCGCACAAATCCAGCGGCAGTCGCGCCAGATCGGTTGGGCCGCGCAATGGAGCAACCCGCTCGCCGTCGCCTGCCGCAACCGCGCCATCGGCCTGGTGCCACAGGCAATCCAGATCAAGACGTTCGAGCGGATTTTCACCTGGGACCCTGGGCCAGCCTAACCTGCGCCCAACTGCACCGCCGCTGCTACCAACGCGCCGTTATCGTCAGCAATCGCCCCATTGGGCAACTGGAACGTATCTTCCATCCCGATTCTGGTCGGTAGGCCGCGTTGCACGGCGTCGGTCAGCAACGGCCAAGCCACGCGCCCATCGCCGTGCTGCAACCGCTCGACGGTCAGTCCAGCACGATCCAGCACCTGATGAATCGCCTCGGCCAACGCCAGGGCATCTGCCGCCGCCGCGCCAACCTGCATTTCCCCTGGCTCAACCAGCACGCGCCGCACCTGCGGACCGTAGCCAGACGCCACCAGGAATTCGGCATCAGCCACCGTCCAGACCCCCGCCTCAATGCCAATGCCCCGCGCCAGCAACGCCGCTATCACCGCCGCCGCGCCCTGCTCCGAGAGATTGACCGAGGCGTAATCGGGCGCGTGTCATTCAGCGATCAACGCCAGCCTGGTTGCCAGGTCTGGCACAATCCACGCGCCAGTGGAGACCCCCACTGGCACGCCGCAAGCGGCCCGCACTGCGGCCACCGTCTGATTGATCACCACCCCGGTCAACTGCTCCACGCCTGCCGTATCACGCGGGTGCAAATGAATCGCCCCCGCTCCGGCATCGACCGCCGCAAGCGCCTCGCGCACCAGTTCATCCGTCGTAAGTGGTAACCAGGGATGTTCGCCCAACGCTCGTGAGCCATTCAGCGCCGCCTGCAAGAGTGGCATTGTTCCCCCGCTCCTACAATTTCTCAGCCACAGCATCCGCCAGCATCTGCGCCAGTTTCGCAGGCTCGGAGAACATCGGCCAATGCCCGGTTGGCAATTCGGCAAAGCGCCAGTTCGGCTCGGTATATGGCGCAAAGATCGGCACCCCCGAGGCAACCATCTGCTGCACATCCCCTTCAGTAAAGGTCGTCGCCAGACTCAGCTTCGGCAGTTGCTCCCGCGCTGGATTCGTCAGTGTCAACGGATCAACCGCCGTGGCCCACGGCTGCGGCACGCAAAAGCGCTCCATCCGCGCAAAATGCTCCGGCTCCAGTCCCTGCAACTGCTGCTCGCCAAACGTGATCCAGTCTGGCACGGGCAACTGCCAACCCGCCCCCTGCTCCTTCACCAGTTGCTCTTTCTGGGCACGTTCATCGGTGCCATCAAAGTCAACGACGCCCATCCCACTCGGCAGTGGGCCAGTGTCGAGGTAGATCAGTTGGGCGATTCGCTCAGGGATCTGGTCGGCCACCCCAGCCACTACCACATTCGCGCCGCTGTGCCCGAGCAGATGCACTTGATCCAATTCCTCATAGCCGATCAGGTTCACAATATCGTTGATATGCGTTGCCAGATTCACCGCCGGACTCGCCAGATGCACCCGATCCCCCAGCCCCGTCAGGCTCGGTGTATAGACCGTATGCCCTGCCGCCCGCAACGCTGGCGCAACATCGCGCCAGGCCCAACCACCAAGCCAGAAACCATGCACCAATACCACGTTCGCCATACGATTCCTCCATCTTCTCGTCGCTGTGGATCGCTGGTCGCACGCTGCCTGCCTGCGACGGCAAACGATCCTCACGCCCAACGATACCAGGAGTAGCGGCTATAATCAGTCCTAATTCGTGGAAAGGTGGTGCGCCCGATGATTCCCCGCCCCACAACCCGCCTGCTCGCATTGCTGGAACTGCTACAAAGCCGCGACCTGATCAGCGGCGCAGAGTTGGCCCAGCGGCTCGAAATCGACCGCCGCAGTGTCCGACGCTATATCCAGATGCTCGATGAGATCGGCGTGCCAGTGGAGACCGTGCGCGGCCCCCACGGCGGCTATCGGCTCCGCCCAGGCCGCAAAATCCCCCCACTGCTGCTCACTGACGACGAAGTGATCGCGCTGGCGTTGGCATTGCAGGCAATGCCCCAACTCGGTCTCGCGTTGGAACCCGGCGTCGCGGCGGGATTACGCGCCAAGCTCGAACGGATCCTCCCTGCCGGGCTCCAGGCGCAGATGCGTGCGCTCGAACGTGGCGTGGGCGTCGCCCCAGTCACGGAAAATCAGGCGGATAGCGCCCTGATCGCCACCCTCAGTGCCGCCGCCCACGCGGGGCGGCAGATGCAGCTGGCCTACTGCGCCGAAGATCGCCCACCAACCAACCGCCTGATCGACCCCTACGGCGTCGCCCGCTGGTCTCGTGCCTGGTATCTGGTCGCCTACTGCCACCTCCGCGCAGCGATTCGCCTCTTTCGGCTCGATCGAATCGCCACCGCGACCACCCTCACCAGCCGCTTCACCGCCCCGACCAACTTCGACCCCTATGCCTACGTCGCGCAGGCGATGGTTGCCTATCCCGGGCGCTGGGCTGTCAAGGTTACGCTGACCGCAACACCAACCCAGCTAGCGGAAACTGACCTTGCCCACTACGGCACGATCAGCCCCGCCCCCACTGGCCCCGGCACCATCTTCACCGGGCAGTTCGACTGCCTCGACGGTATCGCCCGCCGCCTGATCGCCACTGGCTATCGATTCACCGTCAACAGCCCGCCCGAACTCCGCACCACCCTGCACCAGATCGCCGCGCAGTTGCTGGCAACCTGAGCCTATCCAATGCTCAGTCGATATCACGCACTGAGCGCAGGGCGATCACCTGGGCAAAGCCTTGATCGTCCAGGCTGACGCGCGCCTCCACACCGTAGACACGGCGAATCATCGCAGCGGTCAATACTTCAGCTGGCGGGCCAGCGGCAAACGTGGTGCCGCCTTGCAAGACAATCACGCGACTGGCGTAGCGGGCGGCCAGATTAAGATCATGGACGGCGATCAGGGTGATAATGTTGCGCTTCACCGTGACCCGCCGCAACAGGCTCAGCACCTCTAACTGTCGTTGCAGATCCAGGCTACTGGTCGGCTCATCCAGCAGCAGTACCGCAGGCTGCCGCACCAGGGCCTGCGCGATCGAGACCAGTTGCTTTTGCCCCCCACTCAATTCGTTCAGGTAGCGCGAACCAAGGTCGCTAATCTGCAAATCATCCAGCACTGCCGCCACACTCGCCAGATCAGCGTCAGTCACCCGCCAGGTGGCCGCCTGCTGGCGCGCCAGCAACACCGCCTCAAAGACTGTCAGCACCGCCGCGCTCTGGTTCTCCTGCGGCAGATAGACGACCTGCTCGGTCCGGGCAGCATGCTGCAAAAGGCTGAGATCTTGCCCATTCAGGATCACCCGCCCCTTACCGGGAAGTAACCCCGCCAGACATTTGAAAAAGGTCGTCTTCCCAGTCGCGTTCGGGCCAATGACAGCAGTGATCTGCCCAGCGGGCAACTGCGCCAGATCGACACCGCACAACACCGCATGGTTGCCATAACTGAACTGTAACCCTTCAACGTGCAGCCCCAGCGCTGCGGCGGTTGCTACCATAGCTGCCTGCGCTTAGTCAGAATCAGCGTCAGGAAGAACGGGACACCAACCAGCGCGGTAATAATCCCCACGGGAATCAGCACCCCGGGGATAATCGATTTACTGACAATCGACGTTACCGAGAGGAGGAG
Source organism: Chloroflexia bacterium (assembly GCA_039810045.1). Taxonomy (GTDB): domain Bacteria; phylum Chloroflexota; class Chloroflexia; order Thermomicrobiales; family CADCWN01; genus CADCWN01. Next base: position 954 of record JBDHWF010000173.1, on the reverse strand, counting down.
CGCCCCAGCCAACGCCGACGTAGGCAGGAAATACCGCTGATCTTCGCCGACCAGCATCCGCGCCACGTGCGGCCCAACCAACCCCACAAACCCGATTGTGCCAACAAACGCCACCGATACTGCGGCCAGCAGGGAGATCGCCAGCAATACTTGTAAGCGCAACCGCGCCACGTCGATCCCCATACTCCGCGCTTTGTCGTCGCCCAGGCGGAGGGCCGTGAGTTTCCAAACGTGGAAAACAAAGAGCGGGGCAGTGGCAGTCAGCACCAGGGTGGTCAGCCCCACCTTGCCCCAGGTTGCTTTCGACAGGCTACCAAGGGTCCAGAAAACGACCTGCTGTAATGCCTGCTCAGAAGCGATATATTGCAGCAGTGCCAATAACGCATTGCACAGAAAGACCAGCGCAATCCCAAGCAGCACCATTGTCTCGGAAGTGACGCCGCGCAAGCGGCTGAACAGGTAGATCACCGCCGAGGCTAGCAATGCGAAGACAAACGCATTGACCGCCACCAGAAATGGGCCAGCAAACGGCACCAGACTGACCCCCAGCACCAGCGCCAGCGCCGCGCCCAGGCTCGCCGCCGCCGAAACACCCAGCGTGAATGGGCTCGCCATCGGATTATTCAGAATCGTTTGCATCTCCGCGCCCGCAATCGCCAGCGCTGCGCCAATTACCAGCGCCAGCAGGGCGATCGGCAGGCGAATCTCCCAAATGATCACCTGCCGATTCAGGTCGCCCGTACTCGGTGAAATGATCGCCTCCACCACTTCCCACCAGGAGTATCGCGCTGGCCCAAGGGCCACATCGGTGAGCAGTGAGAGGATCACTGCCAACAGCAGCCCGCCCAAAATGAGCTTCCGTCGTCGCGCCAGCGCGCTATAAGCGCCCTGCGCGTCAACAGCGGCACGCGGGATCGTTCGCGCAGTTGCCTCAATCGCCATCCCGTTCTCCTT
>JBDHWF010000172.1:0-7020 GCA_039810045.1 Chloroflexia bacterium | reverse complement strand
AGTCCTGTCTGCAATAAGACGGTCATTTTGTACCACGTCTCATACATCTGTCGTCCATAGATTCCGCGCAGCGTTAACATATTGAACACGACCGTGTTCCAATCAATGGCAAACTCGGTGGGAGGAATCCCCAGTAGGGCGATTCGCCCGCCATGCGCCATATTGGCGAGCATCTCTCGCAGCGCGTGCGGGTTCCCGGACATTTCCAGCCCAACATCAAATCCTTCTTGCATCCCTAACTCGCGTTGCACATCGGCTAGTTTCGTTGTGCGTACGTCGATTGCCTGGGTCACGCCCATACGCCGAGCGAGATCCAGACGGTACTCATTCACGTCGGTAATGACAACGTGCCGTGCCCCGGCATGGCGGACGATTGCGGCAGCCATCAGGCCAATCGGCCCCGCGCCCGTAATTAGCAGATCCTCGCCCAGCGAGGGAAAGGCGAGCGCAGTGTGGACGGCATTGCCGAATGGATCAAAGATTGCGGCAACGTCCAGGTCGATACTTTCAGCGTGGCGCCAGATATTCGTCATTGGTAAGGCGATATACTCGGCAAACGCGCCAGTGCGATTTACTCCAATGCCCTGTGTGTGGGCACAGAGGTGTCGTTGCCCTGCCAGACAGTGCCGGCACCGCCCGCAAACCAGGTGCCCCTCCCCGCTGACCAGATCACCAGGGGCGAAATCGCTGACATTCGACCCAACTGCGACGATCCGGCCAACGAATTCATGCCCGATAACCAGTGGCACTGGGATCGTTTGCTGTGCCCAGTCATCCCAGGAATAGATGTGGAGATCGGTCCCACAGATACCAGTACGGAGGACACGAATCAGCACATCGTTGATCCCAATTTCGGGTTCGGGAACATCCTCCATCCAGAGGCCCGGTGCCGCCTGTGCCTTGACCAGTGCTTTCATCATGCCGTACTCCTCAAATCCTGGTCTGACTCCGCTTGCTAACTGGAGGCCACCACGGGACGATATTCTTTGCAGACAGCAATCGGGCCGCGTTTCGTCGAAGGCGTCGGCTACGATACGCTAGCTGCAAACCTGCCTCTCTTCTGTAGTGTAGCACCGCCATTGGCTGCATGATCCCAGGTGATTAGCAAGCACTTGGGCAGATCTCACTGAGATCATTACTCCCGTCATCAACAACCGTGCGACGGGCACGTAGTGAGTTTCGCGATTACCCCTTGGCTCCCTGCGGATCATCAGCAATGGCCCCAGCCTGGTGCGCGAGGGTGAGAAACTCCGCGTCGGTCAGTGGCCGCCCTTGTGCAAGACCCTGTTCCTGCACCAGTCGCAACAATTGCCCTAGCTGCAATGCGGTCACCAGCAGCCCGAAGTCATTGAGCTTCTTTGCCACTGCCCCGGTGTCGCTCCATTTCCCCACGACCACTTCGGGCGTTCGGCCCACCCACTCAGGCTCAAAGGCGAAGGCAGCGCGGCGTTCCCCAGCGGCGATCAGGCGGGCTGTTGCTCCCCACTGCTCCACCCGCATTGCTCCACCCCCGGTGATCGCTTTGAAGTACCCTCGTGGGATCCCGGTCAGTTCAGCGACCAGCTGCGTGACCCAGGGCAAGAGGGTCAGGCGTAACCCTGTTGATACGCCATAGAGCGCCTCTAACGCAACGGCGACTTCATCAAGCGCCGCATTCCCCGCCCGGTAGCCAACTGCATTGATCGAGCAATTGAGCGCACTTGCCCCTGCCTCGTATGCGGCGAGTACACAGGCCGTCGCCAGCCCATAATCATTATGACAGTGGACTTCGACCGGGCGATCGGTCAGGGCAGTAGCTTGGCGAACTAGGTAGGCGAGGGCCGCTGGTCGGCAGATCGCCAGACTATCGACCAAGGTGAAGGCGTCAGCACCAGCCTGCTCAGCGGCGATGATCGTGGCGCGGAGTTGGGGGAGCGTCATTCGTGTTGATTCGGGCATGAACAGGTTGACATATCCACCAGCAGCTTTGACCGTACTAATGGCCGTGAGGGCCTCATCGAGTAGGTCGGCTCGTTCTCGCTGTAGGACATGGTGTTGATAAAGATCGCTCGCCCGATACCAGACCATAGTGTGCCGAACTCCCAGATCCAGCAGGCGTGGGGTCTTCAGGGGATCCCAGGTGACGTACAGGTCGAGGGGCAGTTGTCGGGCGATGATCGCTCGCGCCGCTGCTTCCCAGCCCGGCACGGTCAGAAAGAGTTCCGTGCGCTTGATCCCCAATTGCGCCAGCGCTTCAGCGATCTGCACTTTTGCATCGACCGTGTAGGCCAGATCTGCGCATTCCTCGCCATCACGCAAGGTGACATCGTGTAGTTGCACTGGTCGTGGTGGGATGGCGATCTCCTCGGCGAAATTATGTGGGCTCACTGACCAGTGCGGCCCCTCCCATGCTGCATTCATCACAAACCTCGCTGTTTCTGCAGGTTCAATTAATCTGGATGGGGCAGACTGCGTGCAAAACGGTAGCGACAGGAACAGCCCCTGTCCTCAGGGCCATGATACCCGGTGAACGTGCTGGTGGCGACTGTGGTACGAGCAGGGATCGGCCTGGACTGCCTGCATTGCGGCGCTATCAAGGCTGGCGTTGGTTCCTCGCCGTGATGGTATACCCGCTGAATGGCTACTGCGTTTCCCCTGATCGGCGGGTTGGTTTTCTTGCTGCTGGTCGCTACCATACTTGTAGAAGCGGTGGCAGGCCACCGCCAGCTATCGCGCCCGCCACGGGCAGGGGTAAGGAGGAAGAGATGACTGGGCCAAACTTGCCTGAACTTTGGGAGTGGGCCGAGTTCTACTGACCGTGGTGCTACCTTGGAGCCGTGCGCCTCCAGGCGATCCTCCCAGAATATCAGGATCGGGTTCGTCTACGGATCCGTTCTTTTCCACTGGAGATTAGTGGTGGGGAACCACCACCACGCGATATCCTCTCAGCAGAGTGGTGGCTTGCCGCATTGCAGGAGCCGTTGGCGCGGTTTATCCCCTACACTAAACAGGATCGAGCAGAGATTAGTAGAGGAGGGTCATCATGCCACACTACCCATACCTGATTATCGGTGGAGGGATGACGGCGGCGGCTGCCATGGAAGGGATTCGGCAGGTCGATAGCAAGGGCGCGATTGGGTTGATTGGCACGGCAGCAGTCAGGCCATACAATCGTCCACCGCTGTCTAAATCGTTGTGGAAGGGCGATGCGCTGGATACGATCTGGCGAGAATTGCCCAAGCAAGGCTTAACGTTGCATCTTGATCGCACGGCTGTTGCCCTCGATCCAGCGAAGAAAAGCGTTGTCGATGATACTGGTACGGCTTATACCTATGATCGCCTTCTACTCGCCACTGGTTGTTCACTACGGCGGCTCCCGTTTGGTGGCGAGACGATCATCTATTATCGGACTTTGGCTGACTACCAGCATCTACGCGCACGCACTGAACGCAGCGAGCATTTCGCGGTAATTGGTGGGGGGGCATCGGCTCAGAGATCGCTGCGGCACTCAGCATGAATGAGAAGAAGGTGACGCTTCTTTTCCCTGGCGCTGGGATAGGGGAGCGGATTTTCCCAGCAGGGCACGTTCGTTTCTTGAACGGTTTTTACCGCCAACATGGAGTAACGGTTGCGGCAGGTACGGTCGTCAGCGGGCTAGAATCGCGCGATGACCAGCAGGTGTTGCTGGCACGAGTACCCCAGCGCCGCTAGTATAGCGGGATCTTCGCGAATAGAGCAGGCGGGCTGGGAGCAAGGAGGAGATGATGGATCCAACGATCCTGATCCCACTGGATGGGATGCGCTTTGCAGAACAGGCGCTTCCGTTTGCCGAAGCCCTTGCACAAGCGACCGCTGCACCGTTACTGATCGTGCATACTTCTGAGGGTGCACGGCATACTGATGACCTCAAGGATCAGCCTGAACCAGGCAGTTACCTTGAACGAGTTGTCAATCCCCTGCGGCAGCGCGAACTTGTAGTGCTTACTACCACTGCTTCAGGCGAGATCGTTGAGGCCGTTACCGCTGCTGCCAAACACTATCCAATTGGATTAATCGTGATGACGACACGGGGCCGTGGTCCAATTGGCGGCAGCAGTACGGCCCAGCAGCTACTCGCTCAACTCGCGGTTCCCGTATTATTAGTGCGGGAATGGCACTCCCCTCACTTTTCCTCCAGCCTCTCAACTGGCGCCCGTATTATCGTCCCACTCGATGGCTCGACCCTCGCTGAGGCGGCCATCCCCCTGGCAAAGAAGTTTGGTGCAGCCCTGGAAGCAGAACTCATTCTCCTGCGGATCATTGCCCCCAGAATGGCTTGGGTTCCTGCGTCTTCGTCAGGATCAGAACTGGTGAGGCGGCAGGCCACTGCACAACGATACCTGGAGGCGGTGGCGACGATGCTGAAGCGTGAGGGTATCCGGGCCACGGTGGAAATTGCCGTTGGCGATGCGTCCGAAGGGATCAACGCCGCCGTTGTGCGCCATAATGCCGCCCTCGTCATTTTGACTACCTGTGGGCAAAATACTAGCGCAATGGCTGGTCTGGGCCGTGTGGCAAAGGTGGTCTGCTGGTGCGGACTGGTGCCAATTATGCTGACTCGGCCCCCGATCATGACAGAGACACAGTTTCACGAGGCCGTACACGCTCCGCCAGATGGAACTCTCACTGTTGATCCAGGAAGCAAGCTCATCCTGCTTGACCGCCCCCAACCTGCTCAGCCGGAAACTCCCCAGCCCCTCTTTCCATACCCGCACGCTTGCTGATTACAGCAGAGCCAACTGCCCATGAAGCAAAGAGCAAGTGAGCATTCGAACCGCAGCCTCAGTCAGGTGATTATGCGAGGGGCCAGGGCAAGCGCACCATCACTCATCGGGGACATCACCGTACTAATCCCGCCGAATAGCTGCTGCCCTACCGCCAATTGGCGGGTTGTCGCAAAATGGCAGACAGGCTAAGGTAGGTAGAGAAGAGGCGATATATTGATGCTTGGAGCGGCAGCCAATCAGAAATACTACTCCTAGCAGAGATTCCGTGCACTTGCTGGCCTGATCCTCGTGTCGTCTAGTGCAAGGTTTCGGTATTGCGGTACTCGCGCCCAGTAGCGTAAGTACTGTGGAAGGAGATCCGCTCATGCCAGTTATAGCCGCAGAAAACCCTGAGCCATCCCCACCCGCCACTACAGAACAGCCTGATGACAATGATGCGCCAACAACTGAGACCGCGGCGACTGAGCCTGGGGAAACTAACCTCGACCTGCACCACCTGACACGAGCCTGGCGCGGTATCGGCACCCTGCGGCCACTGACGGCGACCACTGAACATCGACCTGTCGCCTAGTTGCCGACAGATCCAACCGCCGCAACCTCGCCTGAACCTGTGCTCTGCTGTAATCGCATCGCGATACCGCGAGATACTGCAGAAGCCCATTCTGGCCCGGACGATTATCCTGCACCGTGTACTCATTATTTGCTTCCAAAGCTGCCAGATTACACAACAAGGGCCAAGAATTACCAGGTGTGCTGCAGTCAAATTGGCTTGCTATTTCTGACTAACCTATTGGCCAGGATGGTCAAGCGTGCCGTATCATGCGAAAACGACGCGAGCGGACTCGTCGTGCAGGCTGTCGGTTCTGGCGCCGAACGGGAGCACGTCGGCCACGGGGAGCTGCTGCCCCCGTCAGGCGGACAGCAGGTCGAGGCGGTCCACCAGCGGCGCCGGTGTGTTGCGGCACTGGATTGATGAGGACAGCATGGACCAGGGCAACGATCCCAAAGCGCTGCCAGCCGAGGTCCTGGACGACGTGGCCAGGGTAGTCTGGGCAGCGGTCACGCTTCTCAGCTGCCTACCCGGAGGCGTCAATGGGGGTGCCGTGCGCGTCCGGTTGGCTGGAGGGGCGAATGCCGTGCTCAAAGCCGTGCCCCGGGCACACGCCAACCAGATAGCCGAGACGTTGCGCGCCCAGCGCGTGGTCGAACACATGCGGAGGCGCGGCTATCCCACCCCGGCCTGGCTGGGCGTGGGGGCCACCGCCACGCATGTCTGGCAGCTGATGGACTTCGTTGACGCGGCTTCCGCGCCGGAGCTGTCTGCGTCCCTCATCGAGCAGCTGATGGCGATCATCGAACTCCAGGCTGGCCAAGCCTCCGAGCCGTACGACCACTGGTCGTACGCTTGGCGGGTCGCCACCTGTCAGGGTTCGGCGGTTGCCGGGCTGGAGTTCGACGAGACGCCCGAGCAGTTGCTGCTCCGCCAGGCCATAGCGAGGCTCTCGGGCTATTCGTCCGCAGTGTCGGCCCTGGTCGCGCGCCTGCGGCTCCTGTGTGCCAACATCCCACCACCACGAGAGGCACCCGACATGGTCCACGCCGATCTCGCCACCCCCGGCAATGTCCTGGTCCGCGACGGCGCGGTGGTGTCGGTCGTGGATCTCGGGAACGCGGGGAGCGGCACGCGGGCGACCGATCTCACCACCCTCGTGTGGTACACCTTCCGGGATCCGCTGCTGGACGGTGTTCGAGGGCGGCTGTGGACGAGGATCCTCGACCTGGTCGGCTGGGAGCAGGCGGCGATGCTCGCGGCGGCACACACCCTCCACATGCTCGAGCTCCCCATCCGCCTTGGTCGCCACAATATCGTTCTGGGGGTGGTCGAGCGCGGCCATCGCGCCCTCGACGAGCTGAACGTGCTGCGCTGATCGCCACTGGTGGCGCTGGTGTGCGCAATAGGGTAATCGCCGCGGCGACACAGCAACTCCAGGGAGAAAAGACACCACCTAACGGTATCGGCAGTGCCGATGCGACGACCTTTGCTCGGGCGGAAGCCTGGGAGGGTACGCCTTGGGTCGGATACCTATAGTACCCGCCAGAGTGCGGCCTACAGCCGAGTGGCGGGCGCATGATCCCGCCTTTGATTTTCCTTGCTATTGCTGGGGATTCGTGGGTGAGCCGCAGAGGAATCGAACCTCTAACCCGCTGATTAAGAGTCAGCTGCTCTGCCAATTGAGCTAGCGGCCCAGGCTATCCTAGTGTTGTAGCTGGTGAT
>JBDHWF010000171.1:0-7068 GCA_039810045.1 Chloroflexia bacterium | reverse complement strand
GGGGATGGGCAATACGACCCCCGCGAACTGCCATTATTGCTCGAAAAGCTGACCCCAGAAGTGGATATTGTCAATGGCTACAAGATCAGCCGCTCCGACCCCATTGGGCGAATCATTATCGGGCGACTCTATCACTGGGCCATGAAACTGCTCTTTCAATTCAAACTACGCGATGTTGACTGTGACTTCCGGCTGATTCGCCGCACGGCGCTTGATCGCATCACGCTCACAGCGAACACGGGAATGATCTGCCTGGAACTGGTGAAGAAGTTGCAAGATGCTGGTTGCGTCTTTGCCGAGGTGCCAGTGCATCATTATCACCGCGCCTATGGGAAATCACAGTTCTTCAACCTCCCCCGAATTGCCCGCACCATGACCGATATCCTCTCCTTTTGGTGGCAGCTACGTGTGCAGCGCGTTCCGGCTACGGAAGCGACCGTCTCCGCCCCTGAAGGACGTCGAAAGGCTGCGCCATGAGTACGCCCACCTACGGCGGAGCGTTTGCGGGAGCGCCGGTGTTAGTGACGGGGGGGTTAGGGTTCATCGGCAGTACCCTGGCCCGCCAGTTGGTCGCGCTGGGAGCCACCGTCACCGTCGTCGATGCGATGCTGCCGGGGGCGGGCGGCAATCTCTATAATCTGGCGGATCTGCGTGACCAGGTGCAGATCAATATCTCCGATGTCCGCGACCCCGTCAGCTTCCGCTATCTGGTGCACGGCCAGGCCTATCTGTTCAATCTCGCGGGCCAGGTCAGCCACATCGATTCGATGCGTGATCCGTTCACTGACCTGGAAATCAACTGCCGCGCCCAACTGGCGATGATGGAAGCCTGCCGCGCGTTCAACCCCACCATTCGCGTGGTCCACACCGCTACCCGCCAGCAATATGGCCGCGCGCAGTATCTACCGATTGATGAACGGCACGCCCAGGACCCGGTCGATGTCAATGGGATCAACTCCATTGCGGGCGAGGCGTATCATATCCTCTACCACCGCGTCTACGGCATTCGTACCACTTCTTTACGCCTGACCAATACCTATGGCCCGCGCATGCTGATTCGCCACAATCGCCAGACGGCGTTGGGCTGGTTGATTCGCTTGGCCGTAGAAGGCACGCCGATTGAGGTCTTTGGCGATGGTGAGCAGCGCCGCGACTTCAACTATGTCGATGATGTGGTTGCAGCGTTGCTGCTGGCGGCGACGACCCCCGCCGCTGAAGGGCAGGTCTTCAATCTGGGCGGCCCGCCAATTAGCCTGCGGGCGACCGTCGAGCAGTTGGTGCACCTCGCGCAGAGTCCGGGCGGCTATCGGTTGGTGCCGTTCCCGCCCGAACGCCAAGCGATTGATATTGGCGATGTCTTTACCGACTATACCAAGATCACCACCACCTTGGGCTGGCGCCCCACCACCAGCCTGGCCGACGGCCTGGCCGCCACCATCGCCTTCTATCGCCAGCACTGGCACCACTATGCCCCACCCGACTAATCCCCACGCATTGCTTCGCCGTGTATACTAGGGGCATCAGACATTCGGTGGCCTGAAGATTTTCCTGCACGAAAGGATGGTTGAGACTATGCAAGCGACTCATCTGCCCTATTGCTACTTTGAAGGCAAGATTGTGCCAATTGAAGACGCAAAGGTCAGTATCGCTACACACGCCTTGCAATATGGCACTGGGGTTTTTGCCGGCATTCGTGGCTACCTTGACCATGATGGCAGCACCATCAATATCTTTCGCCTGCGCGATCATATGACCCGCTTCAGTCAATCGGCTGGGCTGATCAAGATTGATCTGGGCAAGAGCATCGATGAACTCTGCGAGATCGCTGTTGAACTGATTCGCCGCAATGCCCCTAAGTCAAATGTCTATTTCCGCCCGTATGCCTACAAATCGGGTCTAGACCTTGGCCCCACGCTGGAAGGGGTCGCTGGTGACTTCTCGATTTATCTACTGCCACTCGACGGCTACTACAGTGCTGACGATGGGCTATCGGTGATGGTTTCTTCCTGGCATCGGGTACAGGATAATTCGATTCCGGCCCGCGGGAAGATCTCTGGCGCGTATATCAACTCAGCCATCACCAAAGATGAAGCTGTTGGCTATGGGTTCGATGATGCGATTCTGATGAATAGCCGGGGCAAGGTGAGCGAAGGGAGTGCCTGCAACCTGATGATGGTGCGCCGGAATACCCTGGTTACCCCGCCGATCACCGCGGATATCTTGGAAGGGATTACCCGCCGCTCGGTGCTTCAGATCGCCCGTGATGCTGGTATTGCGGTTGAAGAACGCGAAATTGATCGCACGGAGTTGTACCTTGCTGAAGAAGCATTCTTCTGTGGTACAGGGGTGCAGGTGATGCCGATCACGAAGATTGATCGGCGGCCAGTCGGCAATGGCAAAGTCGGGCCAATCAGTAGCACGATCAGTAAGCAGTTCTTCGACATCGTGCAAGGGAAAGCACCAGCGTATCGCGATTGGCTGACGCCGGTGGCGTTGGCCGCCGCCGTTGCTGCTGATTAATTATTGACTGATGAACGGAAACGACCAACGGATTCATGACGACCAGTACTGACAACAGCGTAGAGCCAGCGGTTGAGCAACCGCTGGCCTATCCTGCGACACGCACAACAAAGGAGGTTCGCCCGCTCATGGTCTTTGTCCTTTTAGCTATTGGTATTTGTTTATCAGTCACTGGTGAATTGTTACTGAAATATGGGATGAATCGTTTTGGCGTCCTTGACCTCAACCCAGCGACGCTGATCCCAACCTTATTCCGTGTCTTTACGCAGGTGCCAATTCTCTTAGGATTTATCTTTGTCTTTGGGGCATCAATCTTCTGGCTCGCCGTGATCTCGCGGGTACCACTCTCCTTTGCCTATCCTATGCTGGCGCTGGGCTATGTCGTCACCGCGCTGATGTCGCGCATTCTCTTTCAGGAAACGATTAGCCCAACGCGCTGGGCAGGAATTGCGGTAATTGGCATTGGCGTGGTGCTGATCTCGCGTTCGTAGACCATCGCTTACGGGGTCCATTGCTGCCAATCAGCCGTCCACCGATCAATCCCAGCATCGGGGTCAGCCCGTTTCCAGTAACTCTTGCCATTGGTCTCAGCAGTGATAAAAACGTAGAGATAGGTGTCGGCAAAAAGCACCGTAAGGTGGTCGCGTGGCTGGAGATCGCTGCCGCCCAGATTGCCCCCAGGGTGCCAGCCAGTGCCATAATCAAGGTCATAGGTGATCGTCTGATCGGCGGCGCGGTAAACACGGATGCCCGGGCCAACATACCGTCGCCCGATAATCTGAGCGGTCGGTGGCTGCGCTGGCGACTGCACATTGACGGGGGCAACCATTGTGGCGACACCAATCAGCAATGCCAGAGCCAGTGTGCTAGCCATTATTGCTCCTTTATGGTGGGAACCCTACGGTGGTGACTGGATCAGCACCTATCCGCGGCGGGCAACACAGAGTAATGATGAGCCAAGCGGTAGGTCAGTGTGGCGGAGAAGTTGCCCCTCCATTTGCGTTATCGCATGAAGGGTGCCGTTAATCGGTGCAGCAGGCACCCGTACATCAGAACGGGCCGTCGTCGTATCGTGTCCACGCAAGCGCGACAATCCACGCGCTGCGGCGACGACAGGCAAAAGGACACTATTCCAATAGGTCAGACGTTCAGGGAGAAATCCAGCTTGCGCCAATAACACCAACAACTCGGAGCGTGTATAGCGACGTTTCGTTTCCACGGCTAGATCGTGTTCGCCAGCCAGCCAGCGAAACGCCGGGAGATTCAGGCAGATACGACCACCAGGACGCACCACCCGGGCTAACTCCGCCAGGGCATAGGCATCGTTGCCAGTGCCAGCATCGCTGATAACATCAAGCGAAACCGCCAGATCAAAAGCAGCAGCAGGGAAGGGCAGGGCAGTGATCGAGGCGACAGCAGTTTCAGACAGGCCACGGCGTTCACGGCAGACGGCAATAGCAAAAGGCGCAAGATCAATTCCAATTACCCTGCCATATGGCTGCAACCGCGCCGCCATCCCCCCAGTGCCGCAACCTGCGTCTAGGATCTGTAATGGCCTAGCAGGGTGCTGCGCTTCCAGATCAAGAAACTCGATCACCTGATCACGTAGCCGCCGATACCACCAGAGGCGATCTTCGGCCTGATACATCTGCTCGAATTCTTCGCGCTTCACGATAACTCTCCCCAATCAGGAAAAACAAAGGCCCACGCCAACATTGACGTGGGCCTTCACTGCTCAGGTAGCGCATACGGGATTCGAACCCGTGGTCTCCGCCTTGAGAGGGCGGTGTCCTAGGCCGCTAGACGAATGCGCCCTATGCCCCGCATAAGCGAGTGCGAAAGACAGTGTATCGGGGTGCTGCCATGCTGTCAAGGGAATGGTCGGATCACAGCAAGGAGAGCCTTGATCTACTCAGCACCATCCACGCCGCTCCAACTCCATCGTTATTCTACGGACTTGTGTGGGTATTTGTGTGGGTTCTCAGGTCATTCGTGCGTGTACACCCTCATCCTTACTCGATATGCTCTAGAGAGCAGCCATACTGTTTGCATTAGCCAAGGAGAGACCAATGATGCAGTCGATACAACCATCTGCTATTGAACGTCGACCACCAACAATCATCGCTGCCATAGTGCTGCTGGTGATACTGGCAGCATTCAACCTGGTCCCGCCCCCAGCCGATGCAGATATACCACAGGTTATGCTGATCATGGGCTTTATCGTGACTGCCCTGAAGGTAATCGCCGCAATCGGGCTATGGTGGAGTCAGAAATAGGCCGCAATCCTTGGCTTCATTGCCACGTTCGTTGATCTCTTTCTGACGGCTCCGGCAATCCTCTTTGCCCCGACCGGGCTGAAGATCATAGCAAGCATTGCCATGCTGATGGGGATTGTCGTATTGGTACTCCTGGTGCATCCAATGTCCCGCCGCGCCTATCGCTGAGGCCAAGCGGTCGAGAGGGTGAGCGTTAGCGCTCACCCTCCCATACAGATACTAGAATCGTTCCAGGACAGCTAGGACTGTCCCCCAGGATTCACCGTTGTCCCTGGCTTGACCAGCGGAACGCCAGCGCGGCAAAGGGGGCAATCGGCAGGGTCAAAGGTAGCAATATCAACCTGCATGGCGGCATAGAGCGGCACGCCAAGATCGACGCGCCCACCACTACGATCCACCAGCGCCGCCGCGCCAATGGTCTCTACCTGGTGGGGGGCCAGGGCAGCCAGCGTTTCGCGGAAGGCGCCGCCAGTCGTCAGAATGTCGTCGATAACTAGCACTCGCTCGCCCGGACGGAAGGTAGCGCCACGGCGAAACTCACGACCATTACCCTGATCGGCTCGCTCGGCGTAGACTGCCCGCGCCCCAAGCTGGCGGGCAAGCTCAAAGGCCAGCAAAATCCCGCCAGTAGTCGGCCCGGCAACCGTCTCAATCTGAGCATCAGCATAGTGGGCAGCGATCACCCGACAGACAGCCTCGGTTTCACGCGGGCGCATCAACAGAGCAAACTTCTCAATATATTTGTCGCCATGTCGCCCAGAGGAAAGCAGAAAATGTCCCTCTTGCATCGCACCAACACTGTCAAAAATAGCGGCTATCTCGCTCACCACGATCTTCCCCCTTACGACTCCCAACCAATTTCATCTGATTCAAAATGCCGCAGTGCGGGCCAGCACGCGCTCGTTTGCCAGCCCCACAATCTCTTGCACCGAAGCAAAACCTTCGCGGGCTAACCACGGTGGTAGTTCAGCCAGGAGATTGCTCATCGTCAGGGGATTGGCAAAGGTGGCGGTGCCAACCTGCACGGCAGTGGCCCCGGCCATCAAGAACTCCAGCGCATCATTCAGGGTCGCAATCCCGCCAAGGCCGATGATTGGCACCTGCACAGCCCCCGCTACCTGATAGACCATCCGCACGGCAACGGGCTTTACGGCTGGGCCAGAAAGCCCGCCAGTGAGATTGCCTAGGAGCGGGCGACGACGGCGCGTATCGATCGCCATCCCCAGCAGGGTATTGATCAAGGAGAGGGCATCTGCTCCAGCATCCACCACGGCCTGGGCAATGGCGACAATATCCGTCACGTTCGGCGTCAGCTTCACGATGATTGGCAGGGAAGTGGCAGCACGCACGGCGGCGGTCACTTCTGCCGCAAGGTCAGGGTCGCAGCCGAAGAACATCCCGCCAGCCGCCACATTCGGGCAGGAGACATTCAATTCGATCCCGGCAACCCCATTCGCTTCATCGAGCATTGCGGCCATCTCCGCAAACTCTTCAACCGAGTCACCCGCGATATTCACGATCACTGGCACAGTCCAGCGCGACCAGATCGCCGGATATTTTTCCAGCACGCTCTTGATCCCTGGATTCTGCAAGCCAATAGCGTTCAACATCCCCGCTGGGGTTTCGACGATTCGGGGCATAGTAGCACCGCGACGGCGGCGATAGGTCACCCCTTTGGAAATGATCGCACCCAACGCCTGTACATCGATCAGGTTGCTATATTCCGTGCCATAGCCGAAGGTGCCAGATGCTGCGATGATCGGGTTCCGCAAGACCAGTTCGTGGGCATTCTTTGGGGCCAGATCAACGCGCAAATCTGGGGTCGCGGCAGTTGACTGGTCGATACTCGCGTGCATTTGGGTCATGGGTACCAACCTCCACTAGGCGGGAATTCGCGTGCGTACTTAGCCAAGGACAAGTGTTTCGAGTGGGAACACTGGCCCATCGCGGCAAACGGTCTTCAAGCCTGTGGTTGTTTCAACCACACAGCCAAGGCAAACGCCCATCCCGCAAGCCATCGACCGTTCCATCGCTACCTGCGCTGGCGGCAAGGGCTTCGCCCCACGATAACCACGCAAGACTTCCCGCAGCGCAACGTAGGTCGGCTCTACGCCGTAGGCATAGATCGCATCCGCCCACTCTAAATACGGGGCCACAAGATCAGTCACCGCGCCGTGATGCCCCCGTGAACCATCAGCAGTCGCCACGATAATCTCGGCATCTTCTGGTAAGTAGGGCAGGGGCAGTAAGCTCGCGGCGTTGTTCGCTCCAA
>JBDHWF010000170.1:0-7111 GCA_039810045.1 Chloroflexia bacterium | reverse complement strand
GCCACTCAACCGACGATTGTCTTTCACCTCGCCGCCTACAAGCACGTACCGTGGGCCGAAGCGCAACCAGACGAATATCTCGATGCCAACCTTGGCGGGGGCCGCGTGGTAATTGAGGAAGCAGCCAGGGCGGGAGTCGCTCGCCTGGTCTATCCTTCCACCGACAAAGCGGTCAACCCACCCAGCCTCTACGGCGCAACCAAGCGTATTATCGAGGCCCAGCTACGCGAGACTGCCACCCAGTCAGCAACCCGCTGCGTAGCGGCCCGCTTTGTCAACGTCCTCGGCTCACAGGGAAGTGTTGGCGTCACCTTTGCGCGCCGGATCGCCGCCGGCGAAGCGCTAGCGATCATGGACCCAGCGATGACTCGCTTCTGGATTGGCCCGACACAGGCGAGCCTGCTCCTCGCCTACGCCGCCGCCCCCACTTTTGACGAACCGTTCAGTATCCTCCTGCCCGATGCTCTACCCGCCGTCAGCGTCCTCGAGATCGCCCAGCGCATCTGGACAACACTGGGGCATAGCGGCACCCCGCCGTTTGTGGTTACGGGCAGTCGCCCTGGGGAACGGGTGCATGAAGAACTGGTTGGCGCTGGGGAAACGTACGCGCCAGCCCCGTATCATGGTATTCTCAGCGTAACGGGGATGCAGGAACCAGCACCAGGGCAACCAATCGCCAACGGAATCGCCGAAATACTCGCCGCCGTGGAAGCTGGCATCGCGCCCGCCGCACTGAAAGCCCGCGCTTTGGCCTGGGCGCACACGATTCGCTAATATCCGGGAGCCAGTTCGTGACAGTTGAGCCCATCCTCCAACAGGCCATTATCTTCACCGTGGCGGTCCTTGCGGCCCTGGTGGCCGTGCCGTTGGCGGCAGCAGTCGGCCTCCGCATCGGTGGGCCCCTCGTCGATCAGCCCCGCCCTGGCGAAATCCAACGCCGCCCGATCGGACGCACTGGCGGCTACGGGATTATTGCTGCCTTCTTTATCGCCCTCGCAGTCAGCCTACCAATCACCGACCGCTCCTACGACAACTACAAAGAACTGCCGCTGCTGGCGGGTCTGGCACTCGGCGCGGTCTTACTGATTCCGTTTGCGGCCTGGGATGACGCCCGCCGCTTGCCACCATTCCCCCAACTGTTCGCCCAGATCGTCTGTGCAGCAATCCCGGTGTTGTTGGGCGTGCAAATTGACCGTATCTCCAACGCGAATGTTGCCAACATTGCCCCCTGGCTGATCATTCCTCTCTCCATCATCTGGATCGTAGGGATGATCAACGCCTTGAACTGGTTGGACACAATGGACGGTCTCGCTGGGGGCGTCTCACTGATCGGGGCGCTGGTTCTGTTCGGGGCGAGCCTGTTGCAGCGCGGCCCGGATGGGAAGCTCTTTGTCGAGCAGCAGCATTCGATCTCCCTCCTTGGCCTCGCGCTGGCGGGTGCCTGCCTCGGCTTCCTCGTCTACAACTTCCCACCCGCCCGCATCTTCATGGGCACCAGTGGCTCGATGTTCCTTGGCTATGCGCTGGGCGTGATCTCGATCATCGGGGGGGCGAAGATCGCCACAGCCGCCCTGGTACTCGGCCTCCCCATCCTCGATACCGCCCTGGTCATCATTCAGCGACTGGTGGGCCGCCGGTCGCCCTTTCGCGGCGGCGATGGCAGCCATTTGGTGCATCGCCTGAAAGCAGCAGGCTACAGCGTGCGGCAGATTGTCGCCCTGGTCTATACACTCACCGCCCTGTTCGGCGTCCTCTCGCTGGCATTAGTGGGCAAGCAAAAGATTATCGCTTTTCTCTTTGTCGGGGGAATCATTGGTGGAATCTTCCTGATCTTGCGCCGTCGCGCTGCCCTGGCAACGAAACAAGAGGCAGGCGAAGGCAGTAGCTCGCGGATCTAAGCACTAGAGCGCAGCATCATCCTGGCCCAACGCAACAGTCGCCGCAGGCTTGACCTGCGGCGACTGTTGTCATCAGCCTGTTCCAGCATAGCTGTGAAACTAGCCCTCGGTCTGGCTTGGCACGGGCTGTTCGCTGCCAAGCCGCGCTTCATCAAGCAGCAGATGGGGCAGCCCTTGCAGGATAGGATAGCTGCGCCCACAACTCCCGCATGTATATGCCTCGCCCGCCTTTGTCAGATCACCGTGACAGGCAGGACAGGCAAACAGGGCATCGAGATCAAAGGTGCGTGAGGCAGCGTCGCGCCGGCGGGTAAACCGTTTCGCCGCCTTCACCAGTGGGCGCGGGGTACGGTCGTGCGCGAACGAGAGAATATCCCCCTTGATCGCCCCACGCCAGTTTTCCTGGGGTTTAGTGAGACGGCGGAGCAGGGCGGGGTCGCGAAGGTTGAGCGGTGAGTCATCGCGAATCTCAAACTGAATCCCGCCATCCCACTCGTGATCCACATAAAAGAGCGCGGGCATACTGCGACTAAACCGCGCAAACCGGGGATTATGGGTATAGAGGTAATCAAAGAGATCGCCGAACGTTTCCTCCCCTGTATTGGGGTGCAGAATCAGCTTGCCATCGATCAGATTGACATACCAGCGATGGAACGACCAGTGAAAGAGCTTTTCGGCGATCTCGGAGGGCGATTGAATCCAGCCGCGCTTCCCGACCCGCGTGATCTCCCGGATGAATTGGGCGGGATCATCCATATGTTCCAGGATGTGAAAGCAGATAATGTAGTCGAACGATTGATCTTTGAAGGGCAGTTGGTGGGCATCGGCAACAATCAGTGGGCGATCAATGGAGAGTTCGCCGCCTCGCTCGGTATTGTCCTCAATAAACCGATCGAGCAGCACATCAGAGCGTGGATTGGGGCGGTCGCCGCTCCCAATTTCCAACACGAGCTCATTGTCACCGATCTGTCCGACACGTAATCCCACCGTTAGCCCCTTCCTTGAAATGCTGCTCACTGGCTACCTTGCGGGGGCAAAGTGTACCACAGTGCCCCACGCGGCTCAGACAAAACAATACCCCGGCCTGCGTATCAGGTCGGGGCTTGTAGCAGGAGGAACCTGGGAGAGAATCTAATGATCGACCAGACGGCTCCGCGCCTCTTCGTCATCAAGATCCGCCCGCATCGCCTCAACATCCTGCCGCACAACAAACGTTCGCCCGCTCATATCGTCGCGAACATAGTCAAGCGACTTGTCATCCATCCACCGATAGATCGTTGGGCGGGTAACATTGAGGATATTGGCCGCACCACCAATCGACACCAGGTCGCTTGGCTCGAATGAGCGCAACTTCGCCAGGGAAAGCATCTTGCCGAGTGGCTGCTCCCAGAACGAGCGCGGTACGGTGTACGTGTCTGCGGCGACTGGCCAGAACAGGAGCTGCAACACGGCATCAATCGCGCCGAGCACTTCTTCCCGCCCCGCTGGCATCTTTCCTGCGGCAACCTGCGCAAGGCGCGTCAGATCCTCGCCAAGAGGCCCTTCGCGCAACTGTTCGACCCCAACCCGGGTCATCGCTGTTGGTAACAACCGGCTAATGATCCGATGGTGCTGACTATAGACGAGTTGTAACGCCTCGTCTACGATGCCGCGATACTCTTCATTTACCGTGGCGGCCTGTTGCACGGGCGGGCTCCTTTCGCGTCCGTACTACCTAAAATACACTTTCCGCATTGTACGTTCTGTTTGCAGATATGTCAATACTCCTGATCGGGCAATTTTCCCGCTACAATCGGGAAGCTGCCCGATCGCCATCGCGCCCTACCCGCGAACTGATCGCCACAACCCCCTTTCGTACGCCGATCGATTCTTGTCATTCCGGCACTACGATCAGGCAAACAGGCTGCTTGACGCGTCGTTGGCGCGTGAGTATACTTGAACCCTGTCTTTCGGCGTGCCCGCAAGGCGGCTTTCGAGTCGCTACAAGCGCGGAATGGCGAAAGATGCCGAAGGGTCGTAGCTCAATTGGCAGAGCAGCGGTCTCCAAAACCGCAGGTTGCAGGTTCGATTCCTGTCGACCCTGTCAGCGCCCTCGATGACGATGCAGGGCGACATGGGGGCGTAGCCAGTGGCTCGCCCTCTGTTGTGTGCGTTACTATTCCTTATACGGGCGTTGCGATGGCTAGCCCGCTGATTGCGGAAGGGACGGTGGCTGATGGTCAATAAGAAAGGTACCCCAACGCGGCCCCAGGCAGCGACGGTGCCACAGCGCAAAGCAGCAGTATCAGCGAAGCGCCCCGCTACCGACAACGGCGCGGCAGCGAAAAAGCCACAGCGTGCGGTCACTGCACCACCGCAAGGAAGTGGCATCGCTGCTCGGTTCGAAGGATTCCAGCGGCTCTACCGCGAGACCATCGCAGAACTACGCAAGGTGCAGTGGCCTGATCGGACAACAACGCGCAACCTGACGTTGGTTGTGATTGGGATGTCCACCGCTTTGGCCGTGATTCTCGGGTTGCTTGACGCCGTCCTGACAAGGGCAGTTGAGTGGCTAGTGAGGTTACCTTTCGGTGTCTGAGCAAAAAGAAACAGAAGTAGCAGTGGTTGAGGAAACAGCGACGACGCGGCCCCGCCGCCGCCGTAGCGAAGCAGGGCGGGCCAAAGCAGACCACGACGTAGCGAACGACCAGCCATTCTGGTATGTCATTCACACGTACTCTGGTTATGAGAATAAGGTCAAGAAGAATCTCGAACAGCGGGTCAGCACCCTCGACATGGCAGACAAGATCTTTGAGATTGTGGTGCCAACTGAGGAAGAGATTGAGATTCGGAACGGCCAACGGCATACCGTCCAGCGCAAAGTCTTTCCGGGCTATGTGCTAGTAAAAATGGTGATGTCCGACGATTCGTGGTACGTCGTTCGCAATACTCCGGGAGTCACGAGCTTTGTCGGCATGGGCAACAAGCCGACACCCCTCGGTGATCCTGAAGTCCAGGCGATCATCAAACAGATGGCTGCCGAGGCACCGCGCGTCAAAGTTACGCTGGCGGTTGGGCAAGCGGTACGGATTATTGATGGGCCATTCGCCGACTTCCAGGGGTTGATCGATGAGATCAATCAGGAAAAAGGCAAGGTGAAGGTTTTGGTTTCGTTCTTCGGGCGCGAAACGCCAGTTGAGTTAGATTTCTTGCAGATTGAGAAGTTAGTGAAGTAAGGGCAACGCGGGAGAGCAACACCGCTCCGCCGCCGTTACCATATCGAAGGAGTAGAGCGTGGCAAAGCGCGTCAAGGCAATCGTCAAATTGCAGCTACCGGCTGGCAAAGCAAACCCAGCGCCACCAGTTGGGCCGGCCCTTGGTCAGCATGGTGTGGCGATCATGAACTTCGTTAAGGAGTACAACGAGCGCACTGCTTCCCAGGCGGGGCAGGTGATTCCCGTCGTCATTACCATCTTTGAAGATCGCTCCTTTACCTTCATCACCCGCACCCCGCCCGCTGCTGATCTGCTCCGGCGGGCGGCTGGCATCGACAAAGGAGCCTCCAATCCCCTGAAAGACAAGGCGGGCAAGATCACCAGCGCCCAGCTGCGCGAGATTGCCGAATTGAAACTGAAAGACCTGAACGCCGTCGACGTTGAAGGCGCACAGAAGCAGATCGAGGGCACTGCCCGCAGCATGGGGATTGAGATCGTCGGCTAAGGGGCCGGACGATCTGCACAATAGCGTGGAAGGGCAAACGCCCGCTAGCACCACAAGGAGAACATCATGGTCCATCATGGCAAAAAGTACGCCGAAGCGATCAAGAAGATTGAGCCCAATAAGCTCTACAACCCCGACGAGGCCGCGGCCCTGCTGAAGCAGGTGGCCTACGCCAATTTCGACGAAACAATCGAAGTCCACTTCAAGTTGGGGATTGACCCACGCCACGCTGATCAGCAAGTGCGGGCCACCGCTTCCCTCCCCCACGGCACCGGCAAGAATGTCCGCGTGATCGTCTTCGCTGAAGGCGAAGCCGCCCGGATCGCCCGTGAAGAAGGGATCGAGGAAGTCGGAAGTGACGATCTGATCCAGAAGATTGAAGGCGGGTTCGTCGACTTCGATCTCTCGATTGCGATGGCCGACCAGATGACGAAAGTCGGTAAACTTGGGCGCATCCTGGGGCGGCGGGGCCTGATGCCGAACCCCCGCAGTGGGACGGTCGTCCGCGCCGTTGAAGACCTGCCCAATGTCCTCAACGAAGTCCGTGGCGGGCGGGTCGAGTTCCGCAACGACCGCACTGGCTTGCTCCACGTAGCCATTGGTAAGAAGAGCTTCAGCGAGGCCCAGATTCACGATAATATGATGTCGCTGATCGATGCCGTCAATCGGGCCAAGCCAACTGGCACCAAAGGGGTCTACATCCAAACGATCACCCTTTCCACCACGATGAGCCCCGGAATTCCCCTGGATCTCAGCGCCGCCCTTGCAGGAACTGCTACGCGACGCTAAGATATACCGCGCTGCCTGCTGATCAAGCAGCGCATTTGACAACCTGATATCTCCTTGTCTACCGCCGTAGACCGCTGGCGCATCTGTGCTTTGCACAGTGCTTAATCACCAGCCAAGGCAGTGAGGCAGTGAGCCTGCGCTTCCGCGCCCGATCCTGGCGTTGCAGCGCAATCTTCACTCCCCATGCCTGTTGGCGTGGGGAGTTATCGTTTACCGCTCTTGCTTCGCCGCATCCGGCGGGATGTCGCAACAAGAGCAACAACGATTCGGTTTCGAAAGGGGGTGAAAAGAGTGCCAACACCGAAGAAAGTCGAAGAGGTTGCCGCGTTACGCGAAATGCTCGAACGATCCACGATGACGATCATCGCCGATTATCGCGGCCTGAAAGTCAGCGATCTCCAGCAGTTTCGTACCACGCTGCGACCCCTCAATGCCGAAGCGCGGATCGCGAAGAACACCCTGACCAGCATTGCCGCAGAGCAGGCAGGTCAGGATGGCCTGAAAGAGCATCTGGCGGGGCCAACGTTGCTGATCACAGCCTACGATGATCCAGGAAGCGTGGCGAAGGCGATCAATGACTTCGCCCGTACCTCGCGTATTCTCCAGGTACGCGGCGGACTGGCAGGGGCGCGCACGATCAACGAGGCAACCCTGTCAACCATCGCCAGCCTGCCATCACGCGATGTGCTGATTGGCAAAGTGGTCGGGCAGATTCAAGCACCACT
>JBDHWF010000169.1:0-7161 GCA_039810045.1 Chloroflexia bacterium | reverse complement strand
TCGATGTACCAGAGAGTATCGCGTTTATCTCACAGTTCATCACCCTGGAACCAGGCGATCTGATCTGCATGGGCACCCCCGGCGGGGTTGGGGCAACAACGCAGACCTACCTACAACCGGGCGATCTGGTGGAAGCCGAGATCGAGGTCTTAGGCCAACTGGTGAACACGGTGGCCTAAACCACTCCAGCGTGCGGCGGGATCCCACCGCACGCGAGGAACGCTGGTCAATGAGCGCCCGCAGCAGTCAGAATCGACACGATTTCAGCAAAACCACGCTGTTGCGCGTGCGCCAACGGGGTCACACCACCGCTATCAGCGAGATTTACGTTGGCTCCCGCAGCGACGAGCAGGCGCACCACTTCGGTGTGCCGTGCGCCACCATCCCCCAGAATAATCGCCTCAAGCAATGCCGTCCAACCAAGGCGATTAACGTGGTCAATGGGGATATCAGTCGTCAACAGTTCACGAATGATCTCTACGTGTCCACGATCAGCGGCGCGGATCAACCCCGTACCGCGGTAACTATCGAGACTGTGAACATCAGCCCCAGCCTGAAGGGTCATTCTCAGAAATTCGAGTGAACCGTCCGCAGTGGGAATCAGATAGGCGCTCTGGCTGGTCCGATCTTGCACGTTAACATCAGCCCCAGCGGCGATCAATAAATCGACCAGCTTCAAGATGATTGCCATAGGCAGCGGCAATCAGGGCCGTGCGACCCTGCTCGTCCGTGGCTGCTACGCTAGCCCCCTCGCGTAATAGTCGGGTAACCTCACTGGTGCGACCAGCCCCTGCCGCAGCGATCAGCGCCGCATCGCGTTCTGCCTGCCCCACCCCATTCCTCCTGGTTATCGCCATAGCAAGCAGCACGCCACTAACAATAATCACGAGCAGGAAAACACCCAGAAATACTCGCCTGTTCACCAAAGCCCTATCCCTAAACTCAATGCACACTACTTAGGAACTGAGAAACTCCTGTCGCGCATAGATTGCCGGACAATCAAGCCGATCAGCGTCAGCGGATACCGATTGATCTGATACATAGTCAAGAACGCGCCCGATGACACTATTCGGTTCACCAGGGCCACCTGGCGGCAGTGTTGGCTCAGCGCTCCAGATCAGGGCCGCCAAAGCACTGATGATCGGCGTGGCAAAGGAAGTACCTGCCCAGTAGACCCACCCAGAATCATTGGGCTGCTCCTGCCCGGCAATGTCAGCAGGGAGTTTGGGCGCAGAGAAGATCCCCCGCACGGCGTCAACAGCCCCACCCGCAGGTGTGAGATCAATCACTGGCAACTCGCCCGCGGCAGCACGCTTGGCCTCGCCGCCAAAGGTGGCAACCCCATTGCCCAACAGCGAGGCATCGCCACGGTTGGAATATTCTGCTGGACGAAGCTGCGACCCAACAGCGGCCACGCCAAAGGCTCGGTCGTAGCGAGCGGGCCAGCGTGGTTCTTGGCGATGTGTTGTGGCACTCACTGGATCAGCAAACGGATCGTAATCATTGCCTGCTGCCGCAACCAGCAGCACGCGACCCGCGCCACGAGCATCAGTAAAGCTATGTAACCACTCGATCAAGCTCTGTAGTGGTGAATGCAGCGTTTGCAGGAGATCCCTGGCGGGTGCAGCCTTGCCCAGCATATCACGCAGATCAGCATGATTGGCTGTCTGGTTCCGCAGATCATGAGCAGTGGTTGGCAGCCAGTCGTCAAGGAAGGCGACACCAGCCGGTAAGTCAGCAACCAGGCTGAGGTTGATAATCAGGCGACGATCAGGATCGTCGGCGAGGAAGCGCGCAGGCAGGCCCGCGATCACCCTGGCGATCGACCGCATATCGCCAAGCCCATAATCGTTGAGGACGCGGATCAGATGAAGGTCGGCAGCAGGGGCAATATCACCGATGATCCCAGCGATAAAAAGCCCGTGATCGGCTTGAGGAAAGGTATGATCAGGATCGGCAAGCAGCGTCGAGCCGAGATTCAGACGGTAGCGATCAAGATGACCAAACGCCGTGGCAGCCCAAGCCAAGTCGCCCGCTGGCTCAATAATATCGCGGCCCGCAATTTCATTGAGCAGGGTATTCTGCGGGTGTGCCTGCGCCGCCGCAACCACCGCCTGCGGATCAGGCGCAGTGTCCAGCACAGCCACCGTGACTGCGCTAGCCCCAGCTCCCTGCTGATATTTCTGTACGAGCGTATCCAGTCGGTCACGAATGGCTGCACTTTGTGGCGCAGCGGCTATTGACGCTGCTGTAACCTGCGGAGGGTCGGTAAACCGAAAGGTCCAGCGCCCCGTGCGACTTTCGTCAAAAGGCGCAGGTCTGGCCCCAGGGCTATCGGAACTGATTTGCGCCGCTCCCAGAATCCAGTTCGGGGTGACGGCGGTGACCCGAAATATGAGACCATCATTCCCCAGATCGCGGTTAACCTGCTGGTGCAAATCCTGATAGAGCAGGTTGACAAAGTCGCGTGTGCGGCGCAGGTGCAGCGGGAGATCTGCCGCCGTTTTCGGATCGCCCAGGTGGATCGGTTGCTGCCCAAGGCGATAAAAGCACAGCACCGTCTCCAGATCGCCTTTCGGCGCTGGCAAGACGATCCGATGATCAGTCGTAGGAATGCTGCTGGTAAGCTGGGGCGTGGCAAACGCTTGAATCACCCCATCTGCGCCAGCAAAGTACTGCAGGGAATCATCATCGGCAGCCAGATCCTGGGTCAGCGGATCGCGTTTTTGATCCGCTACGCCACGTCGTTTCTGGGCGGCGGCAAACCGCTCAGACAGGTGTTTTCTTACCGCCTCATACAGTTGCTCGTATTCTTGATCACGCAGGATTGTATCGGTATTCCCGGTTGGCACATATTGCACCAGGGCGCAAAATTCTCCAGGGACATAGCGCACGAATGGCTCGCTGATCGGTTGGCGCGTATGCATAGCCCTCTCCTAACGCTCAATGCACTGATCATGCTCTACGATGCTAGTCGGCCACTGTCACCGAGCAACTGAAATGGTGCCCAGTGATACGGGTGCGATCCACCTTCTGCCAGCAGCGCGAGCTGGGCCTCGCGCAACGCTGCCCCTTTCGTTTTACGATCCCGCAAGGCGCGATAAAAGTGCTGCATCAGCCGCGCTGTTGATTGATCCTCCACCCGCCAGAGACTTTGCACCAGCGTAGCCGCCCCGGCAAAGAGGAATCCGCGCGCTAGACCAATCAGTTCGTCGCCACCAAGAACCACACCGCGTCCAGTTTCGCAACCACTCAGGATCACTAATGCGCCATCGAGCGGTAACGTCAGCACATCAGCCGCGCGCAATTGTCCATCAGCCAGTTTGAGATAGGCAAATGCCGGATTATCTGGCCGTGCTTCACCATGAGCAGCAAGGTGCAAGATACTGTACTGGGCAATCTCAGCCTGGAGTACTGCGCGGGTAGCTGCTTCTTCATGGTAATACGTACCAGGAATCAGCGCAGTCACCGCTTTTGCCTCATCCAGCACAAATGGCAGGCGGCCCTCATCACTATAGGCCATCACCAAAGCCCGTTGCTCGGGCGGGCGAGGCCAACTCGTACAAAGCCGAAGCAGGGTGCTGGAAGGGCAGACGGTAACCTCCATCTGCTCAATCAAGAACTGCTGTCCGTCATGGAGAGCATGGAATGGTATCTGGTGCGTAGCGCCATAAGGCACGACGACCAACTGCGTATAGCCAGCAAGGTGGGGCGCTACAGGCTGAATCAGCAGTCGATATAACTCTTGCAAGATGCTCCGCGCATTGTCCGCGAGCCGATCGAGCGGTTGTCCCTGAGCAACGTGGCGAGTACTCACTTCAAGGTTCAGTTTCCACCGTTGCAACAGCCGATGAATGGCACTCAGTGGTACGGTGAGAGGGACAACGGTGAGCCCAGCAGCAGTGAGGACAAACGCAAGGCTATCATCACCAAAATAGTATTCGACTAACACTGTATGGTGATCAAGCTGCGGGCGTGGCAGGAACTGCTCGATCGGCAAAGGGACCAGTTCTTCTAATCCCATCACGCGCTGCGCGCTCAGACGTTCCTGCAAGCGCACAATCTGCTGCTCCCGTTCGGTAATCGCCACCTGAATCGCCGCCATTTCATCACTGCTCAGGGTGGTGTCGTCGTGGATTTCGCCAGTGTGCCGGGCAGGGCCTGGCCGATAACCGTACAGACGGTTATACAGACCGTTATGCTCACCGCGCAGTCGCCCAAGCTCCTGCAACAATGGCGCATCCGTGGTGTTCCGCACATGCAGACGCACATCGGGATGAGCGGCGAGATAATCAACCAAGGCGCGTGATTTCGCCCGCTCCAGGTAATCAAAGGCCCGATCAATATCTGGCACTGGTGCGGCTAAGGCTGCAGCGATCGCGTCGTGATAGACCTGCAACTTATCGTGGAGAAAATTCGCGCGCAACTCGCTGGCAATTGGCGCTTGTAGTCGCTCGATGCTGGCGATGGCCGCTTGATATTCAGCTCCGGCTTCCACCGTATTCCCTGCCAGTTGCGCCAATTGCGCCCGGATATGATGACTTTCGTGGGCTAGCCACGGCACCTGTCGCTCCGCCACCGCTGCCAAGACCTGATCAGCAAGCGTCCCCGCTGAAGCAAACGCACCAAGACCAACAAACGCACGAGCCTGCACCAGTTCGGCCTGCATTTGCCCCACGACTAAGCCCTGTTTCCGAAAGTGCGTCGCCGCCGTCGTTCCTTCGGTCAATGCTGCCTGCCATTGCTGGGCGGCAAGGTGCAGGTTGGCCCGCTGCAAAGCGATTCGACCAACCTCCCCTAAGAGCCCAACCGCCGCAAATTGCCCGCTCACCTGATCCAGTAACTCGATCGCTGTCGCGCGATCACCACGTCGGGCCAGGGCCAGGGCAACGCCGAGTTGGGCTCGGGCGGTCTCAGTTGGTGTCCCTAACTCGGCATACCGGGCCGCCGCTTCTTCAGCCAGGCGCAGGGCTTCATCTGGAAGATTCAGGCTGAGATAGCACCCAACCATACTCAGTGCCACCTGGGCAGCATCGAGCGATAAACCAGCGGCCACAAATGCCGTATGGACTTCGCCATACAAACGCACGGCCTGGGTATAACGACCGCTTCCGGCATAGGCATCCGCAATATATTGATCAAGGCGAAGAATATTGGCGGTCTCGCCATGCTCAACAATCGTCTGCCGCGCTTCGCGCAGCAACGTCAGCGCAGCTTGAAACGCCCCGCGTAGCGTGAGCACCATCGCCTTATCTGCCTTGGTCCAGGCTACGCGCACCGCCGCTGGAGGTCCCAGCGATTCATACACCTGCTGTGCCTGATCATAGAGTTGGAGCGCCTGATCGTAGTGGCCCAGACCATAGCAGACAATCGCGGTGTTCAGATCGAGCCCGGCGACCCGCAACCAAACCTGGTTACGTACCAGCACCTCACGGGCGGCACCAACCATCGTGATCGCCGTCGCGCCATTGCCCAGGTAGTGTGCCGCCAAGACCCAACCCAGATATGTTCTGGCCCAACCAATTTCGTCGCCCTGCTCGGCAAACAGCGTCCGGGCTTGCTCGTAGCAACGCAGCGCTTCCTGGTATCGCCCCAGATAGCGGAGCGCATCGCCTTCAGCGAGTAGACCCAGGCCCCGGCCATCCGGACGCTCAGCGAGGATCGCCAATCTGATCAGCGCCTGGGCTAGGCGCAGCGCCTCGTGTCCATTAATCATCAAGCGGCGCGCCGCTGCATCTTTCAGAAAGGTCAGTGCTTCATCAACTGCAACAGTATCGAGGAATTGCCGGAGTATGGCATCCTCTGCCTGTTGCCCCGCCGCGGCAAGCAATCTATCTGTTACATTTTCCCGAGTAATCACTAGCGGAAAATCAGCCTCACTCGTGGAAGAAGCAGGTTGTGCGGGAGGATCAGGGTAGGCCAATCTTTTTCTCGCCTCTGGTATCAATGGCAATGGACTACCTACCGGCATACCAACTGCCCTGATCGCATCATGACAGCACTACCAATCAATGCGTTAGATAGCATTATCATTCCCCATCACAGCACCGTCAATCATGAACGTAGCACGTTCATGGCAGCAGCGTGCAAACGCTGTGATTGCCTCTGCCCAATCTGCTAGACTACCGTAGCGCGATATTAGGTAACGCGATCCGCACAAGCCATAGGGATAACACGAATGGCACGCGTCCTTCTCCTGGCAGTACGTCGCAAAGAGCGTTAGTACCATCACAGTGATCCAAGGCCGTGCTGTGCCCATTTTCTGAGCTACTCCCCTACCCTGATTCAATTTGATCACCGCATAGCACACTGGCGATCACCCGCTGGTTTTGGTGCGATTTGCGATGTGGGAGTACTGATGATTAACACGAACGATCCTGAACAGCCCGCAACACCACTTTGGCGCAATAGTAACTACCTACTTCTCCAAGTTGGACAGGCGATTTCCTATATTGGATCCCAGCAACAGTTTATTGCCTTGCCCCTACTTGTCCTCGCCCTCACTGGTTCGCCAGCACTGGCCGGAGCAGTGGTGGGCTTCGGCACAATCGCAATGCTGATCGTCAGTCCCTTTGCCGGAGTGCTGGCCGACCTGCGCGAGCGCAAAGGCTTAATGATCGTTTGTGATCTCGGGCGGCTGGCCCTGACTCTGACGATTCCGCTGGCCTGGTGGTGGGGAGTACTCAGCTTGCCGCAAATCATTCTGGTGGTGATCCTGACGGGTGTCTTGGGCACACTCTTTACTGTCGCCAATGCAGCGGCGATGCCCACGGTCGTCACCGCCGAGCAACTGCCAACGGCATTAGCGCAAACCCAGGCGACGACCACGGTTGTTCGCACGATCGGATCGTTGCTCGGTGGCACACTCTACACCCTCAGCGTTACCTTACCGTTTCTCGTCAACGCGATCTCCTTTGGGATCTCCGTACTCAGTCTGGGGGCCACTCGCGGCAACTTCTCACGCACGCTGGTTCTTGAACGAACCTCTTTGTATCAATCGGTCAGTGCGGGATTTACCTGGCTCTGGCGGCAGCCCCTGCTCCGCGTACTGACCCTGCTGAGTGGCGGCGACAGCTTGCGCTACGGCGCTGGCTATCTCGTGATCCTGGTGTTGGCCCAAGAGCTTGGCAGTTCACCACGGGGTATCGGAGCGATTTTCAC
>JBDHWF010000168.1:0-7224 GCA_039810045.1 Chloroflexia bacterium | reverse complement strand
GCCCAAGGCAAGGTGAAGAACTTGAACCCCTTCTCCACAAAGAAATCGGGCTCCATGTCGGGGGGGATGAAGTACATCCCCGGCACGACGCCGTGCCGCTTGCACGCCGCAGCAATGGTATCTAACCCTTGCTGGTATGTGTCGGACTGATAGTCGAGCGGCACCCCCAGTTCAATGGAGAGATCGGACGGGCCAACCAGGAGGACATCAATTCCCGGCACTTCGAGAATTGCATCAATGTTCGCGATCGCTTGCCGCGTCTCGATCATCGGGACGATCAAGAGCTCAGTATTGACCGTGTCCATATACTGACGGTAGTCGCTCGTCTCACCCCATTCACCACGAACGCCGGCGTTGCTCCGCGCACCATCTGGATAATATTTACAGGCCCGCACCATCGCCTGGGCCTCTTCTGCGGTGTTGACCATCGGCACAATGATCCCCCGCGCCCCAGCGTCCAGGGCGAAGCAGATCAGATCAGCGCGGTTCGCACTCACACGGACGATCGGCGTCGTCCGCTTGCCGCGTAGCGATGCGATCGCCGGAATCAACTGCTTGACCTCGACGGGCGAGTGCTGCGTATCAAACAGCAGAAAGTCGAACCCAGCATCCGCCAGCATGACCATATCGCCAGTTGCGGACCCTGCCGTGCCGATCGCGGTCTTCCCCGATTTAACCAACTCTTTCACTGCGTTCACTGTGCTCTGCCCTCCATGAAGATGCGAGTCTGCGATGTCCCAAGGGGTCAGCACGATCACGCTGTTCCCACCTGGACCCGAGCCACGCCGCGTTTGACTCCGCCCATCCTACCAGACGCTGCCTCACCCCACAAACGCCAGCCGCGGACGATCGCAGACCGCTATCCTGGCACGCTTGTCTGCCAATCGCACCAGCATCAGGCCGTCTGCAACCAGCGGCTGGCACACGACGACTCAACCACTGCGCCGGAGTGCCGATCCGAGATGGCATGGATGACCGCATGGTTCACATCCCTGAGGGCCTTAGTTCGAGCCCAGTCGTGCCCACCTCCAGATTTTTCCTCAGTGGGGTGCATAATCACGCCAGATGGATATACAATTGAAGCGGTGGTGATCAAACGTGTAGCGCGGTGGTCGCAGAGGGGAAGGCAAATGGCGACGCGACGTTGGCAATTCCTCCGCTGGTGGCCTCAGGTATTAGCCGTTACCGCGTTGCTGAGTGGCGCGCTCGCATCCTCGCTACTGTATCGCCACGGACATAATTGGTTAGCCGCTGTTGCGATCCTGCTCTCCGAACTCATCTTCTATGGTGTACTTCTGATTACTATTGTACTGCGAACGAGGACATCCTCACTAGGCCGCTAAAGGCGAGTATTAGTGGCACGATAGCGCGAAAGTTTCGGTGATGACTTGCCGTGTGCTGGATACCAGCACTGGAATTACAGGCCAAACTACCAGCATGCGCCTACACCAATCTCAGCTACTGTTCGCCCCAAATCCCAGCAACGGTCAGCATAATCACCGGCGGACTGATCCGTGCATTCGCCTGGATCAGTCCGCTGGGTGGCATTCACTGGAGATCTACCGTTGTGCGGCAGTAAAGAGGCAACCCTAACTGGTAAATATGACCTCCGGCTGTGGCTGCCGTTGCCAGGAGCGAAAAACAATCAACGCGACGACAATGTAGATCAGGCCAATCACTGTCCAATGCACCGGGCCTACCCCCACCTGAAGCGGCATACCAAGCCAGTTAGCAACATGGAATCCGCCATGAATCCCAATCGCTGGCCACACCGATTGGCAGCGTAAGACGAGTGCCCCGGCCAACAACCCAAACCCGAATGGCGTGATCAGGTAGATGAATCGTTCGAGCAGGTTCTGCTGACCACCGTTGGAGATCAGGTGAATGATCCCGAAGAAGGCCGACGAAACCAGCCAGGCCCGCACTGGTCGCGCCCCCAATGTCTGCATGATGTAGCCACGGAAAACCAGTTCCTCAGGAATCCCTTGCACCAGAAAAGCCAGCGAGAAAGACCAGAGAATCGTCTGAAACCATTGTGCGGGAGAGTCGCCAGGGCGCAACCAGCCAAGCGCAGTGAGAATCAGGCTCGCTGGCAGGACGATCACCAGACTGAGCAGGAGGCCAAGTCCGAACATCAGCGGGCTACGGGCGTTCAGGATCCAGCCAGCCTCACGGACTGGTCGACGATCAATGTAGCGCATCAGTAGCCAGATACCGCTACCTGTCAAGACGACCATCATTGCCTGTACCGGCAGAAAGATGAGCGACAAGACCAGAATATTCTGGTCTTCAGGGCTCGCAGCACTGCCAAAGATCCGTATCAGCACTGCGTCAAGGCCAGTTTGCAACAACAGCACAATGATCGTGGCGACGATAAAGCTGAGAAAACCAGCGAGAACCCGTGCCGCAGGGTGCCAGCGCCGCCCGCCAGGAGCAGCCATGCGATCGTCCATCTTTCTCCTCCTTCTTATTCCAATCGCTTCCCGATAGTGTGCGTGAAAAATGTGTCAGTCCAATCCCACCGTTGTGGCAAATCAATCACGGATGGATGGCAACAATTTAGTGCTGCCACCATCGTTCAGGCGAAGCAGTGTCTTGGATTGATTGTGGTGGAGGGAACAGGAGAATTGAGGTGGGTCGATATTGATGCAGATCAGTCATGAGACCAGCGGCATCACGCACCGGATCAATTCGTCTTAGCAAATATGAGCGCGGCGATCTCACGCGATCCTACAACGAGGATCACCGCAGTCACTAAGTTTTCTTGTCCTGAATCAATGACGAGCCCTCAGAGCAGTCACCCTGCATCGTATACGATGAGGTGGAGCCGTTGCTATCAGCCCCACCTCATCGACGAATACGTGATTGCCGCCAGTGGCCTGTTATACGTTTTTAGGTTGTTTAGGCTTCAGAATATCCAGATTCATCCTGCGTTGCGCTCTCGGCGGTGATTGCCTTCTCTGGCGCACTGTCCTGCGAATCGTCCAGCAGCCGCATACCCTCAAACGTCCCCGACCCAATCAACCCAGCTTCGGCGTAGACCAAGAGTTTCTCGCGGCTATCGGTGATATCCAGGTTACGCATTGTCAACTGCCCAATGCGGTCAAGGGCAGAGAACGCTGATCCACCGCTCTCCATCGTCAGCCGTTCGGGCTTGTAGGTGAGGTTCGGGCTGGTGGTATCGAGGATGGAGTAGTCATTGCCCCGCCGAAGCTCGATCGTCACGGTGCCAGTGATCGGCGTCGCCACCCAGCGTTGCAGCGTCTCGCGCAGCATCATCGCCTGTGGATCGAACCAGCGGCCCTCATAGAGCAACCGTCCCAAGCGCCGCCCCAGCGTGTGATACTGCTCAATCGTGCCTTCGTTATGGATCCCGGTAATCAGCCGCTCGTAGGCGATAAAGAACAGCGCCATCCCCGGAGCTTCGTAGATGCCCCGGCTCTTCGCCTCGATGATCCGATTCTCAATCTGGTCACACATCCCCAGGCCGTGGCGTCCGCCGATCCGATTGGCTTCCAGTACCAATTCAATCGGATCGTCGAAGTGTTGGCCGTTCAGCGCAACTGGTAAGCCCTCGACGAACTCAACAGTGACCGTCTCCGCGGGGATGGTGACATCATCGCGCCAGAACGCGACACCCATGATCGGCTCGACGATCTTGATCCCCGTATTCAGAAACTCCAGATCTTTCGCTTCGTGGGTCGCCCCCCAGATATTCGAGTCCGTGGAATAGGCTTTTTCTTTGGACATCCGATAGCCGAGGCCCGCCTGTTCAAGCATCTCCGACATCTCATGGCGACCACCCAGTTCATCGATAAACACCTGATCAAGCCACGGCTTATAGATACGTAGCTCTGGGTTGACCATCAGGCCATAGCGATAGAAGCGCTCAATATCATTGCCCTTATAGGTGCTGCCATCACCCCAGATATGAACGTCGTCCTCCTTCATGGCACCGACTAGCATCGTCCCGGTTACAGCACGACCAAGCGGCGTCGTGTTGAAATAGGGTACGCCCGCAGTGGAGATGTGGAAGGCCCCGCATTGCAGCGCTGCCAGCCCCTCGCGCACCAGTTGCGGGCGACAGTCGATCAGTCGCGCCTGCTCCGCGCCACACTCCATCGCTCGCCGGGGAATCGCCTCGTAATCGTCTTCATCGGGCTGTCCCAGGTTTGCGGTATACGCAAGCGGGATCGCCCCTTTCTGGCGCATCCAGTAGATCGCCGCGCTGGTATCCAGGCCGCCTGAAAAGGCGATCCCCACTCGCTCGCCCACTGGGACTGTTTGGAGAATATGGCTCATCTCTATCCTCATCATCTGTCAGCGGTGAATTGCAAAAACCTGACCAGGGCACATCGCGGGAGGATAATACCATAACTCCTATCTGCTGCGGATTGCAGCAATCATATATGGCTGCTCATCCCGCGCAAACCAGCCAGGCACTGCTCTCCAGCCATCCGAAGCAACAAAGGCTCCTCAACCCGCCTCCACAAGGCAGCGGCAAGCGCCTTATCAGCAGTTGAACCTCTTTAGGCCAGCCTCTAGGCAGGACTGAGCCAGTGCGGCGAGTCGAGGCAACTATGTACAGTTAGCAACTCGCCCCAATGATGGAAATTATGGGTCAGCCCAAACATCATCATCAGTTCGCCACGGGAGACACCGCCATACAATGGCGGATCTTGCGGCCAGTCATATCCAGGGCGTAACACCCCTTCAGCGTCGAGAACCTGTTGCAAGTGCAGAGTCGGCACAGTGCTATCAAGGATTGCTGGATCAAGTTGTCCAATCAGCAGGCGGGTACGCTCCGCCACCGCGCCAGAATAAGCAAAAAGTGCGGCGATATCAGCCTGGGCGTTCAGGGTGTCAACCTCAGCGGTCGGCATCGTTGAGCCATTATGCCGCAACGGAATCCGCATCCGTTCAGGCCAGCGCGCCGCTGGATCATCCAACACTTGTGGTTGATCAAAAACCACGCGATTCAAGCCGCTATCTTCAGCGCGAGCCATATGCCAGACCAACCAGGTCATCGGGTTGAGCCCGTGCGGGCGCGCCCGCCATTCCGCTTCGGGGCAATCAATCAGCCCAGCCATCGCCGAGCGTAAATCTTCGTAGCGCGAAAAAAAGAGTTGACTGATCTCCATTGCTTCTCCCTCCTTGCCTCCAGGTACGTCTTTTTACGAGGATAACACAGCCTTTCTCGTCAAGCATGAAGACAATTAAGATATACATTTTGTCATCTCTACTTGACATGACATACGCTGCCTGTAATACTCATCGGCGACGTGGGCCTGACGTGGTTCCTACTGACCACAACGATCAATTGAGGAGGTCAACAATGGAGTTGAGTGCGCGAAATCAATTACCGGGAACAATTGTGGCGATCAAACTGGGAGAAGTCATGGCCGAGGTTACGGTGGATATCGGCGGCGGAAACCAGATCGTCTCAGCGATCACGCGTGGCTCGGTTGAATCACTCGGCCTCAAAGAAGGGATGACTGTCGTCGCCATTATCAAGTCAACCGAGGTAATCCTCGGCAAGCAGTCCTGATCAATGATCGGGCAGAGAACACCGCTAGTACGAAATAAGGATAAAACGAGATGAAGCGCCTATCCCGTGCATTGTTCCCCTGCCTGCTGGTCATCGCCGTCCTGCTGGCAGCGTGCAGTAGTGGCAGCCCAACAGCTACTAACGCACCAGTCGTTGCACCAACAGTTGCTGCCTCCACCGCCCCAGTTGCCTCACCAGCAACTGCCGCTGCCAGCACAGCAGCCACTACTGCGGCGACCGCAAGTGCCGCTACCCCATCGCGGTCAGCCAGCACAGCGGCGGCGAGCCCAACGCGTGCTGCGGGTACCCCCGGCACCCCAACTGCCGCTGCACCGCGCGTTACTGGCAAGCTGACAATTTTTGCGGCGTCTTCGCTGACTGATGCCTTCAATGAAATGAAAGCAGCGATTGAAGCGGCGAATCCCGGCACCACGATCACCTTCAACTTTGCCGCCTCATCGGCCTTACGCACCCAGTTAGATCAAGGGGCCAAGGCCGATATTTTCGCCTCTGCTGATATAGTGCAGATGGACAATGCCAAAAAAGCCAATCTGATTCAGGGTGATAGTCGGCTGTTCGTGCGGAATACGCCAGTAATTATCGTTCCCGCAAATAACCCTAAAGGGATCACTGGCCCCGCTGACCTTGCCAAACCTGGTGTCAAGCTCGTCCTGGCAGCACCTGAAGTGCCAATCGGGAACTATGCCCGCCAGATCATCAAGAAACTGGCGACTGAACCAGCGATGGGGGCCGACTACGAGGCGAAGACTCTGGCGAATATCGCTTCAAACGAAGCCAATGTCCGGGCTGTTCTCTCCAAAATCCAACTGGGCGAGGGCGACGCAGGGATCGTCTACTCCTCCGATGTCACGCCTGCGGTGCGCGATCAGGTGAAGATCGTCTCCATTCCCACCGGGCTGAATGTGATCGCTGAGTACCCAGTTGCGGCGCTCAAAAACGCCGATAATGCCACTGGGGCGCAGCAATTTATCGATTACTTGCTCTCAGCCACCGGGCAGGCAACACTGCAAAAATGGGGCTTCTCGCCAATCAGTGCCAGTGGCACTACTCCTGGCACGGTTGCCATCAGCGGCGCGATTAGTACCCCGCGCAGCTACAGTCTCGCCGAGATCAAAGCCCTGCCACAGATGACGGTGCAAGCAAAGGATCGGACGGGGGCTGACGTATCATTTAGTGGAATATCTCTCAGCGGTATCCTCCAGGCAGTCGGCATAAAGCCTGAAGCGAAAGTTGTGGTCTTTACTGGCGCAGACAACTATCAACAGGAAGTACCAATTGAGGCTATTCGTGGTGATACCAACGCCATTCTTGCTGTCCTCGACAACGGAACGATCCGCAACGTGCTACCCACACTGGCCCCACGCTTCTGGGTCAGCGACCTGATCAAGATCGAGGTTCGCTGAAGTGCGGTGCCTGATCGCTCAACAACTGGGCCGATCCTGCCAACGGATCGGCCCTATCGTCCTCCTGATCGCCCTGATTGCCTGTAGCAGCGGGCAAATAGTCACACCAACTACTGCAGTCATGCCAGCTACCGCGGTCACAGCAACCAACCCAACGCCTTCACTCCAGCCTACCACGGCACCACCTAGCGCAACGCCAGCCGCAACTCCCGCTACACCAACGGGAGCCAGCGGCCCGCTCACCATCTTCGC
>JBDHWF010000167.1:0-7275 GCA_039810045.1 Chloroflexia bacterium | reverse complement strand
CCCCTTCGGGGGAGTAGTGGCTGAAGTAGTTGCGGGCCGCCATGTCCGCGCTGCGCTCGCGGGCGATTTGGATCAACTCGGGGTCCATCGCGGGAATCGCGGCACCTTCTGCGGTGCGGCTGTTCATCAGGATACCGAAGACCTGCGCTTCGTAGCCGTCCAGTTGTGGGGCCGCTGCCTGCTCGGCTTTCAGGTCCCCTTGGGCTGGAGTGAATGCTGCGACACCAGTGTTACCAAGGCTAACGAAAAGAATCAGGGCAAAAAAAATCGAGCTCAGGGTCAAGACTACGCGATTCATCGCTTCCTCCGTCGGCGGCTGGGCTATCTCGGCAGAACCGAGACCCCTGGCTTTGCGTCCCCACCTCACGATGGGTTTGCCTTTTTCGAACGTCTTCGCGATTGGCGCCCAGTTGCGACCGTTGCTCGACGTCTTTGTTGTTGATAACAGTGTAGCAATGGGCGAGGGTGATGCCTATAGCCCGAAGGTCACAAGTCGGGGGAGGCACACAGGTACCTGGTACCGATGAGGCAAGTACTATCTCAGAAAATTCGCCAGACGGGTTACCAACGCTGTAGTCACGCTCGATGGGGCTACTGACCCTTATTCCACAGATAAACCAGAAAATTCGCCACCAGCGCATCAAGCGCTTTGCCCACCAGATCATCCTGCTGATAGCGCCAGCCGCAATGAGGGCAGGCGCTGGTTCCGCCATCGAGCAGCACTACCGCAGGGACACTGAACACTTCCTCACACTGCACACAGAGCGTATCAAGATCCAACTCCTGGGCAGTAGTGCCAATCTTACTCTTTGCTTGCCTTGTCATACCCGTTCAATCACTACACACGACTACGGACAGTGACCGATTCAGGCACCTTCAGTCATCTACCTGAACGTACATATTAGTTCTCTGAAAGGACAATAGTCCGCCAAGCATCTTACAATAGATCGGGAAGGCCGACAAGGATGGTATTCACAGTGGGAAAAGGCCACCAAGGATCGCATCGAGTGGGGTCGTTACTTGCGAAACCTGAGTACCACACAGCGTAATCGTGCTGCACCGCTTTCCAAAGCGGGTGAACCGCGGTATCCTGCCCACATACGGGTCCTGATGACCCATATAGCAGTGATAAGGGAGAAGAGGATGTTCACACGAATTCTGGTGGCCGTTGATGCTGACGAAATTGACGACGCAGTGATCGATGCCACTATCGGGCTGGCGCAGCCACTCCACGCACAGGTCGCGATCCTGCACGTCGTCAGCACGGCTGAGGCAATTGCACCAATGTTAGCGGCATCTGAAACAACAGGAATGGGCGTACCAACAATGGCTGCCGCCGATTATCAACTCACTGAACAGATTTTGGAGGAACAAGAGGAGGGCAGCAAAACGCTGATCCATAACCTGGCGTCACGATTTCCAGCAGGGATACCAACCGAAACATTGATCCGCGAAGGAGCCACCGCTGAAACAGTGATCGCGACTGCCCAAGAATGGCAGGCAAACCTGATTATCATCGGAACCCATGGCCGCAAGGGACTGGAACGGTTAGTACTCGGCAGCACCGCCGAAGCGGTTATCCGCGCCGCTCCATGTCCCGTACTGACTATTCGCTTTGGGACAAAACTAGCCTAATCACGCAGGCCAGCCTTGCTGCGCCGCCCGCAGGCCCACCTATATAGGTGGGCCTCGCTATTCTATCCTTTGCCAGAAAAGCTGTTGTTGTACACGCCAGAGGAACAGTGTCACAAAACTATGCCGAGCGGTGTTATAAGAGTGATTGCGCCCAAAGGGCTGGCGTCATAGCAGATAAACAGGAGTAACGACCAGGGTGAGCAGCGAATTAATCGCACGAAAACTCACACCACAAAAATCGGTGGGACTGGTGTCGACCGAGCGACAGAGCCAAGGAACGCGCTTCGAAACAATTTTCCTGCGCCACTATGGGCGGGTCTATCGGCTACTGTACCGCATCTTGGGTTCGGCAGAAGCCGCCGAAGACGCCGCGCAAGAGGTTTTCTTGCGCCTCTACCGCCAGGAAGCGGCCCCAACCGATGAGGACGGATTAAATCGCTGGTTGGCGCGTGTCGCGACCAATCACGCCCTCAACCTACTGCGAGCCCAACGCCGACAGCAGGATCATCTCCAGTACAACGCCACGCTTGATCGGCCCGCAACCGCGACACGTGAAGATAGTTACGATCCTGCCCAAGTCGCACTGGCACATGAAGCATTACAGCAGGTAAACGCGACGCTTGACGGCCTGAGCGACCGCGCCCGCGCTATCTTAATCTTACGCCACCGCGGGTTCTCCTACGCTGAGATTGCCACAGCATTGGAGATCGCCCCTGGTTCAGTCGGGACATTATTGGCCCGCGCAGAACGTGACTTTCGGCAACGGTATACGACCAACGAGCAGTAAGTGATCCAGGTGGTTGGGGGAAAGAGGGAAATAATGAAGAACTATCACTATGACGAAGGGCAGCTACGCGCCTTCCTTGATCATGAACTGAGTACGGTCGCGCAGGACGCGCTAACGGCACACCTGGCAACATGTCCTGCCTGCACGGCAGCGCTGGCAACACTGCAAACCAATACCGCTGCAGTCACAACAGCGATCGCACAGGTATTCCCAACCCAAGGAGCAGCAGAAACGCCGAGAACAGATCCGCAAGCGCAAATGGCCCTGGCACGGTTCCAGGCAACCGTGCGGCAAGAATCAGCCACCACCAGCCATCCTGTCACCCAACCAGCACCGTCAGTAAAGGAGCAGATGATCGCCATGTTCAAACCATTTACCACCCGTCGGTTACGCCCCGCCCTCGCGGCGGCGTCAGTAGTCGCCGTCCTGGCGTTATTGTTAGCGTTCACGCCTCTCGCCTCACTGGCGAATCAACTCGTCAAAACATTTCGGGTCCAGCAATTTGCCGCAGTCACCGTCCATGTGCCGGGAATCAAGGAAATGCCCCAGCCCCAAAAGATGGACCTGAGTACGCAAGAGCAAGACCAGATCAAGCAGATGCTGGGCGGATTGGGAACCCATACGACGAATGTGACCCAGGGCACTGCGATTGAAGTGCCAGATAGTGCTGCAGCCAAAGCCTTTCTCGCGCAATACGGCGCGACACTGCAAACACCCGGTAAGCTCCCTGCCAGCGCCACAGGGCTACCAATTCGCTATGGCACTATCCAGCCAACGTCATCAACCTACACCATGAACGTGGCCGTAGCGAAGCAATACCTGACCATGGCAAACTCGCCAGAACTGAACGCCCTGCCCTGGCCCGCGGGTGTTGATACCCTCACGTTTGGCCTGGATACCCCTGCCGCCGTCGTCACCATCTACGGCGACGAACAGCAAAAAGGCTTTGGGGTGCTGCAAATGGCGAATCTGCCGAATGCTGGCCCGGGCGCTGGCCCCGCCCTGAAGCTACCCGACGAACTTGATGTCAATGCGTTCCGTGCGGCACTGCTGGCCCTGCCAGGGCTGCCCCAGGACACCGTAGCCCAGTTGAAGAATGTGAGCGACTGGGAACGAACATTGATTATCCCAGTGCCAGAAAATGCTACCTCCAAGAATGTCTCGATCAAAGGCAATGCTGGCTTGCTGATCCTGGATGGTCAGGGCCAGGGTGGCTTCCTGGTTTGGCAGGATAACGGTATCCTCTATGCAGTCGGTGGCACCCTGAGCGAAGCAGATCTGCTGCTGGTTGCCAACAACCTCACCAACGCCCGCTAATCCCCCTGCTCCTTGCTTGTTGATGGGGTGGTAGTAGCAATACTGCCACCCTATCCTTATGTCCAGCACTAGGCAGAAAGGATTGCCCAATGCAGACGGCAAGACGCCCATCACAGCGCGGCCTACCCTGGGGGCGATGCTCGCAAGCGCTATTGCGGCCTTGCCCTTTCGTTGGGGCGCAACTGCCAGCGAATGCAACATGGTTTATCCCGCAGATCATCTGCTGCCACATTCCGATGCGGCTGCCTTTCGCGCAATCACGATCAATGCCCCAGTTCCACTGGTCTTTCGCTGGCTCTGCCAACTGCGTGTCGCCCCTTACAGCTACGATTTGCTCGATAATCGTGGTCGACAAAGCCCACGTCGCCTCACTTCTGGGCTTGAAGCCTTAGCCCTGCATCAACGGGTAATGACGATTTTTCGTCTGGCGGCCTTCGCCCCGAATGAACACCTTACCCTGCTACTTGATAGCCGATCTGTGGCACTCTTCGGCCAGATCGCACTCACCTATACCGTTACGCCAATCACACCAATGACCAGCCGCCTAATCGTCAAACTCAACATCTGCTATCCCGCCTGGAATCGCTGGCGTATTACACGCTGGCTATTCGCGCTTGGTGATCTGATCATGATGCGAAAACAACTTCGCACCTTCAAGAAACTGGCCGAGACAATGGCCCAGCGCGCCGATCTTGCCCCGAAAGGCTCCGGCCAAGCGTAGACCCATCAACGATTGACAACGCTGGCGACACTCAGTACCGTGTGTACTGTATGTGACTAGGCGCGTTTTGGATTAGGAATGACGATGGAACGACTCACGTTGATCAACTGCCGTGCCGTGACACCCACCGGGATTGTGGATAATGCGGTGATCACGATCAGCGATGGTCAGATCAGGTCGGTCAGCCCCCGCGCAGCAGACCACCTTGGCCCAGTGCGCGATCTGGGGGGCCAATTCGTTTTCCCTGGCTTTATCGATCTGCACATTCATGGGGCGGGCGGAGCCGATGCGCATGCAGGCGAGATCACCAAACTCGCCGCATTTCTACCGCGCTGTGGCGTCACCGCCTTCCTCCCAACACTTGCCGCCGCCCCCGAAGATCGTACCATCGCCGCGTTACAAGCCATAGCCGCCGCGATAACCGCCCAGCAACCGGGCAGTGGAGCCATCATCCTGGGCGCACACCTGGAAGGGCCATTCCTCAACCCCAACCGGGCCGGGGCGATACCACCAGCATATATGTACCCTGGCGACCCCGACCACCTCGCCCGCTTACTCGCCGCTGCCCCTAACATGGTGCGCCTGATGACGGTCGCGCCCGATGTACCAGGCGTTCTGGGGATTATTCCAATACTCGTAGCAGCTGGGGTAGTGGTCAGCCTCGGCCACACCGTTGCTGACTACGATCTCTTTCGGCAGGCGATTGACGCTGGCGCACGCCACACAACGCACCTGTTCAATGCGATGAGTGGGATCAATCACCGTGCGCCTGGGGCTGCCGGGGCGGCGCTCACCGATCCTCGCATCATCGTTGAACTGATTGCCGATGGGCAGCACATTCACCCGGCGATTCTCGCCCTGGCAATTCAGGCCAAGGGAGCCAATAAGGTCGCCCTGGTCAGCGATGCCGTTGGGCCAGCGGGCTTACCCGCTGGCGACTATGACTGGCTTGATAAGCGGGTTCACTCAGATGGGATCACCGTGCGCCTCGCTGATGGCACCCTGGCTGGCAGCCTCGGCACCCTTGACCGCGCGCTGCAAACGATCCTTGCTCCCTTGCCCACTGGCGCAGGCGTAGCCCCGGTCGCCGCCGCCACCATGCTTGCCACCGTGCCAGCGCGGATTCTCGGCCTGGCCCGCAAAGGGGCGTTGCTGGTTGATTACGATGCTGATCTGGTGGTCATCGACGATGCTGGCGCGGTACAACTGACGATCATCGGCGGCCAAATTGTCTACGATGCCGCTGCCTCGCCGCGAACGCCTTAGCCACCAGCAGGGCTAATCATCGCCAGGGGCAAATAGCTTTTCTTGCACTGCGGTCAGTTCTTGTCGTCGCCCAAAGACCATCACTGACCAGACAAGGATCAGGGCATAGAGCATGGCATCAACAATAAAGATTGCGCTGAGGCTGGCCCATTTTGAAAGACCACCAGTAACGAATGGGGCCGTTGCTCCCCCGATCTGACCGATCCCTGCCAACATCCCAAATGCGCCCATCTTCGCCCCAGGCGGCATATCACGCCCACCAATTGCGTAGGTCAGCGTGAGTGCACCACCCGCTAAGAGGCCCAGAAAAAAGCGCAAAATCAATAACTGCCACCAGTGGCTGACAAAGGCGATTGGGACACAAACAATCGCCCCAGCCAGCAACGAACCAAAGAGGAGCGGACGCGGTTCGCGTCGGGTGGAGAGTTTGCCCGC
This sequence comes from Chloroflexia bacterium, assembly GCA_039810045.1. Lineage (GTDB taxonomy): Bacteria > Chloroflexota > Chloroflexia > Thermomicrobiales > CADCWN01 > CADCWN01. The sequence continues at coordinate 1,114 of JBDHWF010000167.1, read as the reverse complement.
CCAAACAGCAGCGAAACTTGCCGCGATCGCCCCCAGCGTCATCACGATCCCAGTAATTGTCCCAATACGGTTTGCTGGTGTATCAAGAATCCCAATATAGAGTGGCAAAAGTGGCCCAAACGACTTATCGATAAATTGAATCACAAACATCGCGACAGCGAGGCCAATAAAGAGCGGCAGATGAATCAGGTCGCGCAAGGTCACAGTAGATTTCTTATCAGCACTGCCAGTCACGACTTCTTCGGCGCTGGCCCCACGTTCGCGCTCATCACGATACCCCATCGTAATAATGATAAAGGCCACTGCACAAAGCCCCGAAGCGAGAAAGAACGAGCCGTGCAAGCCAAAGCTATCGACAATCACCCCACCGATGAATGGCGCAGCGATCCCGCTGGCAAGTTGGGTGGCCTGAATCAACCCCACCGCTTCGCCAACTTGCTGGCGTGGGGCAATCGTGGAAGCAAGCGCGACCGACATGGCCGCTACCCCGCCGAAAATCCCAATGGAAAAGCGCAGGATTAATAACTGATAGATATTGGTCACGAACGCCATTAGGGCAATGAGCACCGTGAACGCCAAAAGTGACCGCTGCAACATCACTTTGCGGCCATGTCGCTCGGCTAGCGATGACCAAACTGGCGCGAGAATCCCGGAGATTAGCGGACTAATCCCAAAGATAAGCCCCGACCAGAGCGCCGCATCACCAGGATCAGTCACGCCGAGGTGTTTGATAAAGAGTGGCAGGAACGGCATGACGAAGGTGAAGCCGGTAAAGGAAACAAAGACCGCAAACATCACCACGTAGAGATTGGCCCGCCAAGCGTTTTCTGGCGTGAGTTGCCAGAAGGCCCGACGCGGCGGACGTGGCGCACGATTTGATCGTTTTTCAGTCATGGCCCCCCCTGAATAAGAGAACCATTGTACACCACGAATACCAAAAACTAACGAGGAGCCAGAGGCAGTTAAGCAGTTTTCCCAACCAAACTTCGTAAGAGTGCGATATTCTCGCGATCTTCCGCCAGATCATCACCTTTGGGGGTTTCGAGCAAGTGTGGCAGCCCCTGCAGCAGCGGATCATTCATCAAGAGCCGAAAGCCCGTTTCGCCAATACAGC
>JBDHWF010000166.1:0-7299 GCA_039810045.1 Chloroflexia bacterium | reverse complement strand
GTGTCAGATATCTACGCACCACTGGCAGGCGAAGTCATCGAAGTGAACGAGAGCCTCGCTGATGCTCCGGAGACGGTCAACGAATCGCCATACGAAGGGGCCTGGATGATCAAGCTGCGTGTGGAAGATGCTGCGGATAGTAGCGAACTACTCAGTGCCGCTGAGTACGAAAAGCTGATCGCTGATGGTGGGCATTAGTTCCTGAAACGTCGATGACCGATTGCGGTACTGAGAGAGATTCGTAGAGCGAGGCGAGATGTCGTACGTCCCCCATACTGAGGCCGACCGCGAAGCAATGCTGGCAGCAATTGGCGTCGCATCGGTCGCCGATCTGTTCGTCGATATTCCTGAGCGACTTCGTTTCCCAGAACTCAATTTGCCTGCGCCCCTCTCTGAGCAGGAAGTGCGCGCCCGTCTGACCGAACTGGCTGAAATGAATAATCATATCGGCCAGCTTCCTGCATTTTTGGGGGCCGGCGCATATGGGCATTATGTTCCCGCTGCCGTAGGGTATCTCAATCAGCGTGGTGAATTTCTCACCGCCTACACACCCTATCAGCCAGAGTTGAGCCAGGGCACCTTGCAAGGGATCTACGAATACCAGACGATGATATGCGAACTCTATGATATGCCTGTATCAAACGCCTCAATGTATGATGGGGGAACAGCGCTGGCCGAAGGGGCGCTGATGACGATTGGCGCGACTCGCCGTCGGAAGCTCGTTGTCGCTGGCACTCTGCACCCGGCGTATCGACAGGTCTTAGAAACCTATACCGTTGGTCTCGCGGTTGAGATTGTGGAAGTGCCATACGATCCTGACACGTTGTTACTCGATCTGGATGCGCTCCGCAGTGCTGCTGAAGGAGCGGCCTGCGTTGCCGTGCAATACCCGAACTTCCTGGGTGGTATTGAGGATATGGCGACGATCAGCCAGATCACCCACGATGCGGGTGCCCTCTTTCTGGTGGCGGCATATCCCATGTCGTTGGGTATGCTGAAACCTCCCGGCGCGTTTGGGGCTGATATCGCCATTGGTGAGGGGCAATGTTTTGGGGCTGGCCTGAACTTTGGTGGCCCATACCTGGGAGTCCTGACCTGTACTCAGCCTTTGGTGCGGTTGATGCCCGGACGTGTGGTGGGGGTGACGACCGACGTTGAAGGCAAGCGTGGCTACGTCATGACCCTCCGCACGCGGGAGCAAGATATCCGCCGCGAGCGAGCAACGTCGAATATCTGCACAAACCAGGGGCTGATCCAACTCACCGCCACCATCTATCTGGCCTTGATGGGAGCGAAAGGGGTGGAGCAGGTAGCAGAACTTTGTTATCAGAAGGCGCACTACCTGGCCCAACAGATTAGCGCAGTTGCTGGGGTAGAGGTGCTTGATAGGAGCCCATTCTTCAATGAATTTGTCGTGCGCTTGCCCCGGCCTGCCGCCGAAGTCAATGCCGCATTACTGAGCCTGGGCTTTATCGGCGGCTATGACCTTGCGAATGAATATCCTGACCTTGGCAATGCGATGCTTCTGTGTGCGACAGAACTGAATAGTCGCGAGCAGATCGATCGCTTTGTGGAGGGGTTAGCCGAAGTACTCTAAGGTCCAGCAACGAGTTAAGAGACGAGGCGGGACAGGGGCACAAACCTGTCCCGCCCTGTTGTTTGCTCCGTCAGAATAAATGGCCCTTGTCATAAGCGATTGATGTTGAGCATAGTCCTGCGGATGGCCAGTCCCGTATACTTCGGGTGACAACATTGAAGGAGGATCACTGTGGCAAGGCCATTGGTTGCCTTAGTAGGGCGACCGAACGTAGGAAAATCAACACTCTTCAACCGCTTGCTCGGCGAACGACGGGCGATTGTCTTTGATGCGCCAGGGACCACCCGCGACCGTACCTATGGGATTACCGACTGGAATGGGCGTACCTTTGATCTGGTTGATACTGGTGGCTTACAGGCTGACGACCTGATTGCCCACTCTGATATTGCCGAAATCTGGCGGGGAACCCGGGAACAGGCTGAACTGGCGATTGCCGAAGCTGATGTCATTGTCTTTCTGGTCGATGGGCGTGACGGCCTGATTGCGGCTGACGAGAGTGTGGCTGAACTATTGCGATCGAGTGGAAAGCCAATTGTGCTAGGGGTCAATAAGGCGGAGAGCCAGGAACGCCGCGATAATGCGGTGGAGTTTTACGCGCTGGGCCTTGGTGAGCCGATTCCGATTTCTGCCTTTCACGGTCATGGCACCGGCGATCTGCTCGACCAGATCGCCGCAAATCTGCCACCTGGCAGCGATGAGGAGGAAGATGAGACACCGAAGATTGCGATTGTTGGTCGCCCGAATGTTGGTAAGTCAGCATTGCTGAATGCCCTGCTTGGTCGCCAGCGCTCAATTGTTTCAGCAGTCTCTGGCACCACCCGCGATCCGATCGATACCCCGGTTGTCTGGGAAGGGCAGAATCTGACCCTGATTGACACCGCTGGGATTCGGCGGCGCGGGCGGGTTGAGCATGGCGATGTTGAGCAATATAGTGTGGTTCGCTCGATGAAAGCGATTGGCCGCTGCGATGTGGCGATCCTCGTCATCGACGCGGTAGAAGGATTCACCGCGCAAGACCTCCACATTGCCGGGTATGTGCAGGAAGAGGCCAAGGGATTGGTTGTGGTGGTCAATAAGTGGGACGCAATCGAGAAAGATAGCAACACGATCACCGAATATAAAGAAGCTGCCGCCAGGGCTCTCGATTTCATGGCCTATGCCCCATTAGTCTTTATTTCTGCCCTCACCGGGCAGCGCGTGGCCAATGTTCCGGCAACCGTGCTAGAAGTGTTGGAAGAGCGGCAGAAACGCGTTTCCACTGGGCAATTGAACCGCGTCATTCGTGAGGCGATCAGCGCGCATCCCCCAGCAGAGTCAACCCGAGGTCGTTACCTGAAGTTCTCCTATGCCACCCAACCGCGTGTCTCGCCGCCAACGTTCGTCTTTTTCGTCAACGATCCCAAGCTGCTCCATTTCACCTATAAGCGGTACCTGGAAAATCGTATCCGTGAAGAATTCGGCTTTATTGGCACACCGATTCGGATGTCATTTCGTGGGAAGAACGAGAAATGACGCGTTGATGCAGTATGAGTCTCTGACTATTTGACGAACAATACCCCTTCGCCGTAGACTACTACCGTCTGTGCAGTGTGTTGGTTGACACGGTGGTTTTGCGGTGAAATCACAAAAAGACCAACTGGTATGCAGTGCTGAGTGTGGGAACTTTTTCGCGCGATCTTACGCTTAGTTATTACACTACCCACGGTACTGATCTGGCCCTACGGGGATTTGTCTAGAGTATGGGAGGACGGAGTATTTATGGCCGAGCGAGAATCAATGAATTATGAGCAACTCTTGCAAGCGGGGCAGGAAGGGCGCATCTCCCGTCGTGACCTTATTCGGCGCGGCGCGGCGCTGGGCCTGACAACGACAGCGCTTGGCTCACTCCTAGCTGCTTGTGGATCGATCCCCAGCGCCACGCAAGTAGCCCCAACAGTTGCAGCGGCGGCAACGCAGGTGACTGGTGCCGCCACGCAAGTAGCATCTACAGCGCCTGGTGCTGCCGCCACGGTTGCTGCTGGTGCGACCACGGTTGCTTCGGCGGCCCCCGGTGTTGGCGCAACGGCTGCCGCAGCGGCTACGAACCCCGCTGGCGCAGCGACGGCAGTGGCGACGGCCGTTTCGGGAGCAGCAGGGGGCAAGCGTGGTGGCGGTGGCGTCCTGAAACTGCTCTGGTGGCAGGGGCCAGCGATCCTTAACCCACATCTGGCGGCAGGCACCAAAGACTTTGACGCCAGCCGGGTAGTCTATGAGCCACTGGTCACTTTCGATCTGGCGGAAAAGCTGGTCCCAGTGTTGGCCGCTGAAGTGCCGAGCGTTGCCAATGGCGGCGTTGCCGCTGATGGGAAGAGCGTGACCTACAAGCTGAAGAAAGATGTGAAGTGGAGTGACGGCAAGCCGTTCACCGCTGATGACGTTGTCTTTACCTGGGAGTTTGTGACCGATAAAGAGACTGGGGCGGTCTCGCTGGGGATTTACCAGGGAATCGATAAGGTCGAGAAGATCGACGACACCACCGTCAAAATTTCGTTCAAAGAGGTTACCCCTGGTTGGTATACCGTCTTCAGCGCAACCAATGGCATGATTCTGCCCAAGCACGTCTTTAGCGAGTTCAAGGGTGCGAAGGCCAAGGACGCGCCACCAAACCTGAAGCCAGTGGGTACCGGGGCCTATAAGGTTCAGACCTTCGCCCCTGGTGATTCAGTCCTCTACGTGATCAATGAGAACTATCGCGAGGCGAACAAGCCCTTCTTCGATCAGATCCAGATGAAGGGTGGTGGTGATGCAACTTCGGCAGCCCGTGCCGTCATGCAGACTGGCGATTACGATTTTGCCTGGAACTTGCAGGTGGAATGGTCGATCTTGAACCAGTTGAAGTCGGGCGCAAAAGGCGATCTGAATATCACGAATGGGGCAAGCACCGAGCGGGTGATGGTCAACTTCACTGACCCGAATAAGGAGACTGATGGCGAACGGTCGTCAATCAAGAACCCGCATCCGTTCCAGACCGACCTGAAGGTACGGCAGGCCTATGCGCTACTCTGCGACCGCGATACGATCGCCAAGACTCTTTATGGCGATACTGGGGTGCCAACCGCGAATGTGCTGGTAGCTCCTGCCTCGTCGGTATCGAAGAACACCAAGTACGAGTTCAGCATTGAAAAAGCGAATGCCTTGCTGGACGAAGCCGGCTGGAAGAAAGGCGCTGATGGCATCCGCGAGAAGGATGGCGTGAAGATGAGCGTCGTCTTCCAGACCTCGGTAAACTCGCTGCGCCAGAAGGAACAGCAGATCATCAAAGATGCGTTCGATAAGGCTGGGATCAAGATGGAGTTGAAGACGGTTGACCAAACTGTCTACTTCACCACTGGAGCTGGGCAGACAGATAATTATCCCCATTTCTACACTGATCTGGAGATGTACACTAACGGCCCTGACCTGCCAGACTCTCAGAACTATCTGCGCCGCTACATCACCTCTGAGCGAGCACAGAAGTCGAATAACTGGCCCGGCACGAATGTGACGCGCTACAGCAATCCAGCAGTAGATAAGTTGTGGGACTCTGCGCGGATTGAAATTGACCCTGACAAGCGCAGCCAACTCTTCATCCAGATCAACGATACTGTGGTAAGCGATGTGGTTGAGATCACTCTGGTGGCGCGCACCGGCGCATCAGCGAAGGCGAAAACGCTTGATTGGTCGGCGAACTCTCCGTGGGACTCCAACCTCTGGGATACCGCGAACTGGAAGCGCAAGTAAGGTCGCACCATTCGTCAACGCCACAGCCCCGCCACGTTGAAACGTGGCGGGGCTGTGGCGTATCGCCTTGGTTGTGCTGATACCCCTGTTATACTCAACGTTGATGGCCCCAGGATGATTGTTAATCGATGGATTGCATTGGATGACAGAGCAAATAACCGCTATGCAGATTACTCTTGATGCGCTGCACTTTGATGCGCAGGGCCTGATCCCTGCGATCGTGCAGGATGTGGCTGATGGCGAAGTACGCATGCTGGGCTATATGAACCGAGCGGCCCTTGAACGTACAATGCAAACGGGCCAGGTCTGGTTTTGGAGCCGGAGCCGATCGACCTTCTGGCGTAAAGGTGAGACTTCTGGCAATACGCTGACTGTGGTTGACGTCCTGGCTGATTGTGATGGCGACACCCTTTTGATCAAGGTGCACCCCAACGGGCCAACCTGTCATACTGGCGCGCGGTCGTGTTTCTTTCAGCAGGTAGCAGTGAACGAGAATGAGCAAGTGCCACTGATCGAGGAAAGGTGAACGATGCCCGAAGCAGAGCAGACTGAACAGCGGGCTTCAGTCATCCTTGACGAACTGATCGCGACGATTGCGGCGCGGGCGCAGGAACTGCCCGAAGGCTCATATACCACGAAGTTGCTGCGCGAAGGCGTTGATCGTATCGGGCGCAAGATTGGTGAGGAAGCGGCAGAGGTGATCATTGCGGCGAAGAATGCCAGTGCCGAAGAACTCTCCTGGGAAGTAGCCGATCTCTGGTACCATACGCTGGTGCTGCTGGCCGCTGTTGGCGTTGATCCCGATCAGGTCTTTGCACGCCTGCGCGAACGGCATGGGCGGAGCGGCTTGCGCCAACAGTAATCGCTGGAGGAAGGCTGATGACTGAGTCGAAGCAGAACGATGATGTAGCGGCAGCCCTGGCGATCTTACAGCAGGCCGGATTCCCAGTTGAGCGGATTCGGATTCTGCCCGCGACGGACGACCAGCGCAATGAGCAGGCAACCGAGATTGATCGACAGGCTGTCCTTGCGGCTTGTTGCGAGTTGCTGGCTGATGGCATGCCACGCAGTGCCAAAGAGTTCACTGCCGACCTGCGCGGCACCTTTCCCGGCCTGACGCGCAAAGTAGTGAGCAGTATATTGACCCACGAAGGTAAAGAGCGGGTCAGCTATGATCGCGAGGGATATACTTACTCGCTTTCCTGAGTGACCGCTGCTTTGCTATCGGGATTCGTTGCCGGGCGCTGCACCATTGATAGCCCACCTTCCAGGGTACTCCCTGGATCAACGTAGGTCGTTCCTGTTTGCAGCGCCTGAAGGGCCTGCATCAGGCGTGGTTCGTGGCTGCCATGCATGGGTGGTAGGGCGTCCAGTGGAAAGAACGCGGAGGCAAGGCACTCGATTCCTGGTACGGGGTGTAATTCCGGGCAACTGACCTGGAAGACCAGATGCCAGAGATGCACTTTGCTCCAACTGCGCCAGTAGCGATTATCAAAGACCCCACAGATGCGCGCTACTGTGCCGCGTAAGCCAGCTTCTTCCCACAACTCGCGCAGTACAGCCTCAGCAGGGCTACTGCCGATTTCGGCGATCCCGCCAGGTAACGCCCACGCGCCGCTATCTTTGCGCTGAATCAGCAATACCTGCCCAGCAGGGTCAAGGACTAACGCATCGACACCGAGCGCAGGCGAGGCGCGAAACCACGGTTCAGCCGCGAACAGGGCGTGTACTTCCTCGCGCGGCTTTTCCTCGGCCAGGGCGGCCACCGCAGCGGCCAGTTCCATTATCCGATGGGCGCGTTCGGTTTCGTAGACATTTGCCGCGAAATGATTCCCAAGGGTCGCCATCCCACGCATTTCATCGGCGATCAGGTAGAGTTGCTGGCGTAATTCATTCACTTGAGCCACTCCTTCACTATCCTTGCGCCAGAGAAACGAGCGGGG
>JBDHWF010000165.1:0-7328 GCA_039810045.1 Chloroflexia bacterium | reverse complement strand
GTCGTCGCGGCTGGACCCCGCGACGGAGCGGCTGGTGCATACCGCGCTGACCCGCCTGTTGGCGGGGCGCACGGCGATTATCGTGGCGCATCGGCTCGACACGATCGCCTTTGCCGATGAGATTCTGGTGCTGGAAGCGGGGGAGGTGCGGGAGCATGGCCCCCGCGCTGCCCTCGCTGCCGACCCCACGTCGCGCTTTGCGGAGCTGTTGGAGATCGCCGCTGAGGAGGTGCGACGGTGAAACCATTAGCCACGTGGCAATACCTGATTCGGATGATCAAATATGCCCGATGGGTCTATTTCCCGCACCTGCTCTCCTGGATTCTGGTGCCGATGACCTTCTTCCTGCCGGGGTTAGTGGCGAAGCAGTTTTTCGATACGCTGGCGGGCGATGCCCAGTGGCCGACTGGCACGACGGGGTTACTGCTGTTGCTAGTGCTGATCGCGGTGGTGCAAATGGCCCTCTACATGATCGGCGGGACGTTCGAGATTCTCTGCCGCTTCGTTGATAGCGGGGTGATTCGGCGGAACCTGCTGCGGCAGTTGCTGACGCAACCGGGCGCACAGGGGCTGCCCTACTCGATTGGGGAGACAATCAGTCGTTTTCGGGATGATGCGTACAATGCGGAGGACGCCGTTGACTGGCTCAACGACGTGGTGGGCGGCGGGATCTTCGCGATCATCGGGTTTGTGATCCTGTTGCAGATCGATGCCCGGATCACCCTGATCACGATCCTGCCGTTGCTGCTTGTCGTCGTGATCGCCCAGCGGTTTCGCAACCTGTTGATGCAATTGCGTGAGGCGAGTAGCGAGGCGACCAGTCAGGTGACTGGGGCGATTGGCGATCTGCTGGCAGCGGTGCAGTTGGTGCAGATCGCTGGTGCAGAAGGGCGCGTGGTGGCGCACTTTCAGCGCTTGAACGAGCAACGTCGTGCGACGATCCTGAAAGATCGGCTGCTGGCGCAACTGGCCGAGGCGTTGACGAAAAATACGGTCAGCATCGGCACGGGGTTGATTATGCTGCTGGCGGCGGGGAATCTGCGCGATGGCAGTATGACGATCGGTGACTTTGTGCTGTTTCTCTCGGTCCTGACCTTTATCGCCGACTTTACGGAGAATCTGGGCCAGTTCTTCTCGCATTATCAGCAGACGGTCGTCGCCTTTGTACGCCTGAATCGACTGCTGGGTGGTGCGCCACCCGCCACGCTGGTCGCTGATCGCCCGCTGCATCTACGCGGCGCGTTGCCACCCGTGCCGCCACCCCTGCCACAGACGACCGCGCCACTGGCCGTGGTTGAGGCGCGGGGGCTGACCTATCAGCACCCGCAATCGGGGCAGGGGATCAGCGGGGTTGACCTGCGCCTGCCGCGTGGCTCGTTGACTGTGGTCACTGGGCGCGTCGGGGCGGGTAAGACGACGTTGCTACGGACGTTGCTGGGGCTGTTGCCCGCCGATGCTGGCACTGTGCTCTGGAATCAGCAGGAGGTGGCGGAACCAGCGGAGTTTCTGGTGCCACCACAGGCGGCGTATACAGCGCAGGTGCCGCGCCTTTTTAGCGATAGTCTGGAGCAGAATATCCTGCTGGGGCTGGCGGTGGAGCCAGCGCAGTTGCAGGCGGCGATTCACAGCGCCGTGCTGGACGATGATCTGCGCTCGTTTGCGGAGGGTCTGGCGACGCCCGTGGGGACACGCGGCGTGCGGCTCTCTGGCGGGCAGGTGCAACGGACGGCGGCGGCGCGGATGTTTGTGCGTGGGGCGGAGTTGCTAGTGATCGACGATCTCTCCAGTGCGCTCGATGTGGAGACCGAACGGCAGTTGTGGGAGCGGTTGAGCCAGCAGGGCCACGTGACCTGTCTGGCAGTGTCGCATCGGCGGGCCGCCCTACGCCGCGCCGACCAGATCATTGTGTTGCAAGATGGGCAGGTGGCGGCGCAGGGGCGCTTGGACGACCTGCTGATGCAGAGCGCGGAGATGCGGGCGCTCTGGGATGCGGGCGATGATCCAGAGCAGATCGACTAAGGCTTCATTGGTGGGGCGGGTGACGTTGGTCGCCCGCTCCGCCTGCACGACATATCCCCTGAGTTGGTGGGGGCTGGGCGATTGGGGAGAATGCAAGGGTACGTGGGTCGAAGCAGGTGCGGTAGGGCGGCGCGTGCCTGGATCGGGCTGGTCATGGTGCTGAAGCGAATGCAGTACAATCGTGGGTAACGCATTATTGAGAGGCCAATGCTGGGGAAAGGCATTGCTGAGGGGCTGAGAATGGAACTAGGTGGGCGATGAATGAAAAGTTTGCGCGAGGTGAGGGGTGGGTCGCCGCTCAGATGATCTTTTCAGGGTTGGTGCTGCTGGCACCGCGGCGCGGCCCACGCTGGCCGCAGGCGTTGACCTGGCTGACGCGCCCGCTAGGGGTTGCGGGGCTGATCGGTGGGTTGTGGGTGACGAAGCAGGCGTTCGCAGATCTCGGGGATAACCTCACCGCGTTGCCGATGCCGAAAGCGGATAATCACCTCGTGCGCGAGGGGATTTACGCGGAGGTGCGGCACCCGATCTACACTGGCGTCATCATGGTGGCGTTTGGTTGGGCGTTGGCTACCGCCAATACGACGCGGCTGGTGCTGGCGACGCTGTTCGCCGCGCTCCTGAAGGCGAAATCGCAACGCGAAGAAGTTTGGTTGGAAGAAAAGTTCCCGGATTATGCCGCGTACCGCGAGGAAGTGCCGGGACTACTGCCGAGCTTTTGGTAAAAGCGTACTGGTGGCAAGGTGGCTGGGGAGGCCGGACACTGAATGTCCGGCCTCCCCGCGCTATTCGGGTGTCGGTGGCGGCGTTTGCCCGGTGATTGCGGTGTAGGCGGTGGGGTCGGTCGCGCCTTCGGTGTTGAAAACGAGGACGCGGCTGGTGCTGGTCAGGCCAAGCTGGGCGCGGATCTCTGGAGCGGCCTGGGGCAGGAGCGCGAGGCACCCCGCCAGTCCGGCAGCGCCCGTTTCGCCAGCAACGACCCCCACGGTGGCGAGGGCGCGCATCGCGTCGCGAGCGTGGTCATCGCTGATCGCCAGAAAGAGGTCGATCCCCTGGCTGACAATCGGCCACGCTACCGGGGACGGCTGCCCGCAGTTCAACCCTGCCATGATCGAGCGGTGTGGTCCTGGCACCATTACCAGTTCCTGCGCGGCAACCGAGGCGAGGACACAGGCGGCGTCGGCAGGCTCAACCCCGATCAGTCGGGGGTGGGGGCCGGTTGGCTGCCGATAGTGGCGGGTGACGGCGGCGGCGAGTGCGCCGACGCCGATCTGCACGGCGACCAGATTGGGCGGCGGTTCGTGCTGTTGGGCCAGTTGGCCCGTCACTTCCCAGAGAATCGTACTGTAGCCATCGATCACCCAGCGCGGCACCGCTTCGTACCCCGGCCAAGCCGTATCGGCGATCACCAGACAGGTGGGGCTGGCGGTGCTGGCAGCATAGGCGACGGCGTCATCGTAGGTGCCAGCGTATACGACTAATTCGGCCCCTTCTGCCGTGATCGCGGCGCGGCGGGCCGGAACCATATCATCGGGTACGATGATGCGGGCGGACAGGCCGAGCCAGTGGGCGACGCGGGCGACCGCACGCCCGTGGTTGCCATCGGTGGCGGCGGTCAGGGTGAGCGGCGGTTGCGCGGCGAGTTGGTCGCGTACCTCTGCCAGGGTGGGGGCGGCAGCGAGCGGGAGGCCGAGGTGGTCGAGCAAGGCGCGGTAGGTCGCCCAGGACGCGCCCAGCACTTTGAATGCGGGCAGGCCGAAGCGCGACGATTCGTCCTTGACCCAGAGTTGACCGACGCCGAGCGCGGCGGCCAAGGTGGGGGCCGCGATCAGTGGCGTGGGAGCATACCCCGGCAGTTGCTGATGAAACTGATAGGGAGCCTGGTCTGGCGCGGTAGCGGGCAAGCTGGTTTGGGCCTGGGGATTGGGCAGGATTTGCAACTCAGGCACAGAACTCCTCCGCCACGGCGAGCAACACAGCGGCACAGCGGGCCGTTGAGGGCAGGTCGGCCCATTCTTCGGTGGCGTGTGCGCCTTCGCCCCCTGGCCCAAAGACCACGGTGGGGATCCCCGCGTCACTGATCAATGCGGCGTCCATCCAGCCCGTGCCGCCAGTCAGGGTTGGTTCGTGGCCTGCGGCGCTGATCTGGCGCAGCAGCAGTTGCACCAGGGGATGCTCGGCGGCGATGGTGAATGGTTCGCGCACCAGGCCAAGTTCCAGCGTGGCCTGGAACTCTGGGTCGGCGGCGGCGATCTGCGCGAGGCAGGCGCGTACCTGCTCCTCCACCAGCGCGGCGTTTTCCCCTGGCACGGTGCGGCGTTCGATATTCAGGGTGCAACGGTCGGGATAGCTCGACCATTCCTGACCGCCTTTGATCAGCGAGGCGTGGATCGAGCCACTGCCGAGCAACGGATGGGACGGCGCAGCGCGGAGATCGCGGTCGAGTTGGGCGAGGTGGGTCAGGACTGGCCCCATCTTGGCGATCGCGTCGATCCCCAGGTGGGGCAGGGAACCATGGGCTGCGCGGCCCTGCGTTTCGGCAGTCAGCCAGACAAATCCTTTGTGGGCGACGCAGAGGTCGAGGGCCGTTGGCTCGGTGACAATCGCGGCGTCGGCGCGAACCTGTTCCAGTACTGCGGTGGTGCCGATGCTGGCGTTTTCTTCATCAGATACGGCGGTCATGATCACATCACCACGCAGGCCACGCTCGCGGGCGGCGGCGGTGGCGACCATCACGGCGGCGAGACCCGCTTTCATATCGTAGGCTCCGCGTCCGTAGAGGCGGTCGCCAACGATGCGAGGGGTCAATGGGTCTGTCATCCCCGCCACGCCCACGGTGTCGGTGTGGGCGTTGAGGAGCAGGGTTTGCCCGCCGCCACTGCCGCGGGCAATGGCGATGACGCTGGGGCGTCCGGCGACAGGCTCGACGATTTGCACGTCGAGTCCGGCCTGTCGCGACCACTCGGCAATGCATTGGGCGATCGCGCCTTCGCCCGCGCCGCCGGGAACAAGGTCGGGGTTGATCGAGTCGATCGCGACAAGCTGGCTCAACAGGGTCGGGAGATCATGCATTGGTGCTTCCTCCTGCTAACGCTGGCCTCTGCTGGTGCGGCACGGTAACGACGTTGTGGGCGGCGCAGCCAGTGCGCCGCCCACATTATGGCAGGAATTGGGCGGAGGCGGGAACGGGTTAGTCGGCGGCGGCGGGGCTGAGGACTTTTTCCGCCTTGAACGCGGTGGCTTCTTCGACTAACGCTTGAAAGAGTTGGGCGTGTTTGGCGTGGTGTGGGAACATCTTTTCGGGGTGCCACTGCACACCCAGCACGAAGCGCTTGTCGGCCATTTCGACCGTTTCGACGGTGCCATCGGGGGCGCGGCCCGTCACTTCCAGGCCGGGGGCGATCTCCTTCAACGTCTGGTGGTGGGCCGAGTTGACGCGTACCTGGGTGTCGCCAAGCACTTTGGCGGCGAGGCTGTCGGGTTTGAGGGTGACGGCGTGGCGGGGGTTCTCCCAGCTACCAATTTCCCAGGCTTGTTTATGCTCGTCGGGGTTATTGCCCTCCACACTGACATCTTGATAGAGGGAGCCGCCGAGCGCGACATTCAGCACCTGAATCCCCCGACAAATCGCCAGGGTGGGGAGGTTGGCGGCGAGGGCCGCTTGCACCAGGCCGAACTCGAAGTCGTCGCGCTGATCGCTGATTCCGTAGGTTGTCTCGTGTACGTCACGGTCGCCGTAGCGGTCGGGGCGAATGTCGCCACCACCACTGAAGATCAGGCCGTCGAGGATCGCGATCAGATCGGCAGGGTTGGCTCCGCTCGGTGGCAGGAGGATGGGGATGCCGCCGGCAGCTTCCACAGCTTCGACATAGCTGACTTCCATCCGAAAGATTGCGCCGCGTTCGCCCATCTCGCCAATCGATGGGGTAATGCCGATTACAGGTTTCATCAAATCGTTCCCTTCCTCTCAAGTAGACGTTTTTCGTAGACGTGAGCAAAGTGTTGCCGCTGTATCCGTCAAGTATGGTCATCGCTGTGAAGTGTGTCAACGGTGTGGCGGGGGCTGGCGCTGATCGCCGCAGAAGAGTGCGCAAAAATGGTATAATTGTGGGGTAGGAAGATGACATAACAGGAAGGTGTTCGCGATGAGTGGGGGGCTGACCCCGCGACCGATTCAGAAGTTGATTGAGGAGTTTGGCCGCTTGCCGGGGATTGGCCCGAAGACGGCATCACGGCTGACCTTCCATATGTTGCGTAGTCCGCGGGAGCAGGCGATTGCGCTGGCGGACGCGATTCTTGATGTCAAAGATCGGGTCACGCTTTGCTCGGTTTGTTTCAATACGACCGAGAGTGACCCTTGCGCGATCTGTGCCAGTCACGACCGTGAGCGAGAGCAGATCTGTGTGGTGCAGGAACCGCTCGATATTCTGGCGCTGGAGCGCACGGGGGAATATCGCGGTCTGTATCATGTGCTGCATGGGGCGATCTCGCCGCTCGATGGGATTGGCCCGGACAAGCTGCGCATCAAGGAGTTGGTGGCGCGGGTGGAAGACCGCAGCGGGGCGACGCCAGTGAGCGAAGTGATTCTGGCGATGAACAACGATATTCCTGGCAATGCGACCGCGATTTTCATCTTCAATCAACTGGCGAAAACGGGGGTGCGCGTCACCCGATTGGCGAGTGGTTTGCCCGTTGGGGGCGACCTGGAATATGCCGATGAAGTGACGTTGGGGCGGGCGTTGTCTGGGCGGCGTGAATTGTAGGGCTGGTGGCTGGCGCAGATCGCTGAAAAATGGGTCTGATCACCCTTGACACTGGGTCTGATCGTTTGGTACTATAGTCTTCGCCCCGAGAACGGGGCCGTTTCGTCGGGGGCACTGGCTCACGACAAACATCAACAACGGAGAAGTTGTAGTGTTGGACTAGCGAGACGGAAAACGGGAAGACCGTAATCCTCCCCTCGAAGTCCGCGCCGCCGAAATCGGGCGGCGTTACTCTTGTCCGACGTTGATGCACCGGGTACGTTGACAGGTGAAGTGTGGTGCGTACACCATTTCGGCTGCTCCTACGGGAGTATGGCTGAAGTGAGGTGTACGAGTAAGCGCGAATACGCGGCGTCGGGTGGTCTTTGCGGGCCTCGCCCCGGCGACCAATGCGGTTCGCACAACAAGAACAAGAACTGCAAATATGCAGCAAAATGATGCAGTGCTGAGTGGCGACATTCAGGCTGGATCTTGTCAGCGAGTTTGATCCTGGCTCAGGAACAACGCTGGCGGCGTGCCTAACGCATGCAAGTCGAGCGGGGTCTT
>JBDHWF010000164.1:0-7386 GCA_039810045.1 Chloroflexia bacterium | reverse complement strand
GTATTCGTCGAGCGGAATGTCAGGTGCTCAGCAATTTCGCGCACGGTGGGCGCGTACCCATTCCAACCCACATACTGGCGGATGAAATGGTAGACTTCGCGCTGCTTGGCCGTGAGTTGGTCGACCATGGTGGGACTCCTCTCTGGACCGCTCATCGCCGTCCGTACAACATCTATGTTCGCAGTATAGATTAGAACATATGTTCTGTCAATAGGGTAAAGCCAGTATTTTTGGCATTCGTACGCTGTGATCGGCGATTGCCGCGATTCAGAAGGGTCAATGATCGTGAAAGGCGAGGAGGCGGATCGTGGCTTTGCAGGCGGTGACGCTCGATTTTCACAATACTATTGCCCGTTGTGACCGTTGGTTTGCCCTGGAAATTCGGGAACTGGTGCCAGCCGTGTTGCGGCTATTGCACGAGCGTGGCATTGTGCAGTCCGATGAGGCAATCGCTGAACGGGCGCGGGCCGCTTATCGCCTGTTGCGGCAAGGCGTTATGACTTCAGGAGTCGAGCGCGATGCTGTTGATTGTGCGCTGGCAACGATTGATACACTGGGTCTCAGCATTCCAGCAGCGACGGTAGAAGCAGCAATCGAAGAACTGATGCGTGAAGCGCTCGATGAAGCAGCGCCGATTCCTGGCGTGATCGAGGCGATCGGCGTTTTGCAACAACAGGGCTTGCGCCTGGGGGTCGTATCGAGCGCGGTCTATCATCCGTTTCTCGATTGGACACTGGAGCAGTTTGGAGTTCATGCTGCCTTCAGTACGATCATCACTTCGGCGTCGAGTGGCTATTACAAATCGCATCCCGCAATCTACCAAGCGGCGCTCAATGCGCTGGGGGTGCGCGCTGATGAAGCTATTCATGTCGGTGATTCGTATCGCTTCGATGTGGAAGGGGCTGGTCGCGCTGGCATGCGGGCGATCTGGTATGCCTCAACCGAGCTAACGCTGGCCCAACCCGATAATCGAGCGGCAGCCACGATTGGTGACCTCGCGACCCTGCCTACTGTCCTCGCCACGTTGACGCAGGAAGCAAAACAGCCACGATCATGGTGGCGTCGCTAACGCAGTTGCGAAAATGTTTATTGATCCTGATCAGAAAATAGTGCGTTGGTGTGAACGTGGACAGCCCCAATACTCACGCGTACTGGTCGGGTGGCGGGCTGGGTTCAGGCTATGCGGCGTTAGCGTGTAGTCGTAGAGAGAGTATCCGTGGTGTATACTCACGTCCGAAGCGGCAGTTTGCCTGCCTGGGTGATCGCAACTGGGGAATCCTGATGGAATCGCTTGCCCGCACAACTCTCGTGATGATTGGTGCCCACCAGTCGTCGTGCTGCGCCCTGTTGCACACGCTGGCGCAGCTATCGCCACAGGCGCAACATGGCGCAGGGTGTGGCGGTCTTCCTGTCCCTTCGCGGCAGGGGTAAGCCCCTGCGGGCTTCGGCCACCGTTGTGCACTATTCAGTGCGTATTTCCTTTGTCGAGAAAATTCAGGTGGCTAGCGTAGACTACGCTGGATGAACGGTCAGCAGCTGCCCAAGATTCGGCTGGGGATTGCTAGCGTCGTGATTACGAGGGAGTTGGTTGATGACAGAAGCAAACAGGGAGGCGCAGGGCGATCCACGCTTTGTGGAAGAACTGACCGATATTGAAGACGATTTTGATCGTTGGTTTGTCGAAGTCAACCAGAAGGCGGGCCTGGTTGATGATGCGCCAATTCGCGGCTGCAAGATTCTCAAACCATACGGATATGCGCTTTGGGAGGCGTGTCAGCAATACCTTGATCCGCGCTTCAAAGAGCTTGGGGTCAAGAATGCGTTTTTCCCGATGTTTATTCCCCGGTCTTATCTCGAACGGGAGGCTGATCACGTTGCTGGATTTACCCCAGAAGTGGCCTGGGTCACCCGGGGTGGCGGGCACGATTTCCCAGAGTCCGAGTGGTGGGCAGTGCGCCCGACGAGCGAGGCAATTATTATGCCGAGTATCGCGCGTTGGGTACAATCATATCGGGATTTACCGCAATTGCTGAATCAGTGGAACAGTGTGGTACGGTGGGAAAATCGCCCACGCGCCTGGCTCCGCACCCTCGAATTTCTCTGGCATGAGGGCCATACCGCCCACGCGACCGATGAAGAGGCGGAAGGATTTACCCTCACGATTCTCGCCCTCTTTGAACAGTTCCTGCGCGAATTCCTGGCAATTCCCACGATTCCAGGCCGGAAGAGCGAGTCAGAGCGCTTTGCTGGGGCGCAACGCACTTACAGCGTCGAAGCGATGATGGGTGGGAAATACTGGGCGTTGCAGGCAGGCACCTCTCATTATTTCGGTGACAACTTTGGCAAGGCGTTTGATATTCAATTCCTCGACCGCGACAGTTCCCGCAAGTTCGCCAGTACAACCTCCTGGGCCGTAAGCCAGCGGGTTATTGGGGCCGTGATTATGGTTCACGGCGACGATGCCGGGCTGGTGCTTCCGCCCCGCATTGCGCCCATCCAGGTGATTGGGATGCCAATCTTCCGCAAAGATGCCGAGCGCGAGGTGATTGAACCAGCTTTAGGCAGTGTCCTGGCGGAGTTAAAAGCGGCGGGCGTCCGTGTTGAAAGCGACTGGAGCGATAATCGTCCTGGTTGGAAGCGGAGCGAATGGGAATTGCGTGGCGTGCCACTGCGGCTAGAGCTTGGCCCGCGCGATCTGGCGGCTGGCGAAGTGCGAGTGGTTCGGCGTGATAACCGCGAGGCCCAGCAAGTGCCAATTGCCGAGGTTGCGACGGTGATCCCCGCGCTGCTGGATCAGATCCAGGCTGGTTTGCTGGCGAAAGCGCAGCAGACGCTGGAGAGCAAGATTCAACTGGTTGATGATTATGACACCTTCAAGACGCGGGTGGCGAATAACGCAGGGTGGAATCTGATCCGCTGGTGTGGTGACGAAGCCTGTGAAACCGCAATCAAGGAAGAAACGAAGGCGACCAGCCGAAACCTACCACTCGCTGGGCAGCCTGATCCCGGCCCATGCCTGAAATGTGGTAAGCAGGCAGATGGCCCGCGCTGGATATTTGCCCGCGCTTATTAGGACTGTGTAAGGCGCTCATTTCCGCACAGTCACACGGGAGGGACGATGCAGACTGTTGCTGACTTGCTCGCATTGCCTGGGTTAAGTAATACGCAGATCAGCCCCGATGGGGCCTGGGTCGTCTATGAGCAGCATCCAGCCGTCAGCGATCCAGATTCAGGGCGGCATTTATGGGGCGTTAGCACGGATGGTGGGCAGCCACGGCAATTGACGGCTGGCTCTGGCAAGGAAAGTAATCCCGCGTGGTCACCTGATGGGCAGCAGCTCGCCTTCCTGTCTGACCGCGAAGGGCAGGAAAAGCGACTCCATCTGTTGCCGTGGGCTGGCGGCGACGCCCAAGTACTCGATACTGGTGCGGGGGCGATTAAGGAGTTTGCCTGGTCGCCAGATGGTACGACGATCGCTTTTCTGCGTAAAGATCCGTTGCCAGGGGACCAGCAAGAGTCGAAGACTGCGCCGATTGTCGTGGAAGAAGCGCCGCGATTCGATCGGCTCTGGCTGCTGACGCTGGCGACTGGTGCGGTTAGTCCGTTGTTTTCCGAGGCGGTGCATATCTGGGAATTTGCCTGGTTTGCTGATGGGACGGGCCTGGCGGTGGTCGCTGCATCTGAACCAACCGAGGCCGCTTGGTATACCTGTTGGCTTGCCAGACTCGATTGTGCTTCCGGGCAACTGACGACGCTCTATCAGCCAGCGATGGGCAGGCAGGTAGCGCGACCAGCGCCCGCCCCTGATGGTACAACGGTGGCCGTGATTAGTTGCCGCTGGAGCGATCCAGGGATGTCTGGCGGTGATCTCTTACTGGTTTCTACCGCTGCAACGGGTCAGGAACAACCACGGAATCTCACGAGTGGCGCAGATTTCAGCGTGAACTCAGCGGTCTGGCTACCAGATGGTGATCACCTGCTCTGCGATACGTACTCAGCTCTGGGCGCGAGTATTGGCACAGTTGCCGCCAGCGGACAGGAAGGCTGGCGCGAACTTTGGCATGGGCCATATAGCTTGAGCTTTGGGGGCTTGCACACTACTGCTGATGGCAGCGCGTTCGCCGTACCACGGTCGGCGATCAATGACCCAGCCGCTGTCTGGCTGGGCCAGGTGACGGCCACTGCTGTGCAATGGCACCGCTTGGCCCCGGCGCAGCCGTTGGCAGGATTCCCGCTGGATTTGACCACACACGAAGTGAGCTGGGCCGCCCCCGACGGGCAACAGATCAGCGGCTTACTGATACTGCCATCGGCTGCGGAGGAGCCATTCCCTGTTGTCACGCTGGTCCACGGTGGGCCAACGGGGCGAGCGGCGCATGGGTTCGCTTCGCGAGGGTTCGCGGCATTGGCCCCCCTGCTGGCCGCTCGTGGTATCGCCACGTTCATGCCGAACTTCCGTGGTTCGAACGGGCGCGGCGTTGCCTTCGCCGAAGCGAATCACGGCGATATGGGCGGCATGGATTGGGTTGATGTCAATACTGGCGTCGATCAACTGGTCGCCAGCGGCGTTGCCGACCCCGCACGGCTGGCCATTGGCGGGTGGAGCTATGGCGGCTTTATGACGATGTGGGGGATCACCCAGACGACACGGTTCAAAGCGGCAGTCGCTGGGGCGGGCATTGCGAATTGGGCCTCGTTCCACGGTACCAGTTCGCTCCACGTCTGGGATGCCCTGTTCTATGAGGCCGATCCGTACGATCCACAAAGTATCTATCTCAAGCGTTCGCCCGTTTTTTCTACCCATCAGGTTGTTACGCCAACCCTGGTATTGCATGGTGATGCGGATCGGGTTGTGCCGCCTGATCAAGGGCGGGAGTTTTTCCGCGCTTTGAAAGATCGGCAGGTCGATACCCAATTGGTGCTCTATCCTGGGGCTGGGCATGGCCCGCAGCATCCCGACCATATTACGGATGTGCTGACGCGCAGCCTGGACTGGTTTACGCAACGGCTCCTTGATTAATCAGGGCGAAGCACGCTGCTGCTGATAAATCTATGGCGATCTACGGCAAGGCGGTCACGTTCATAACGTGGCCGCCTTGCTGGTGGTGCATGGTTCTTCTGGCTGGTGCCGTTAGCGGGAAAGGGATGGTTCAGGCACTGCCGTTGTGGCAATCCGCCGGGTAGCACGCATCCGAATCCCGTTGCTGGGTGAGCCAATCGTTGGCGAATAGAGTTGCACAACCTCCTGCCCCGCCACGGGGATGAGGTCGTAGTTCCGCAGAACATGGGCGGCCAGAGCTTTGATCTCTACCTGGGCGAAGTTCACGCCAATGCAAATCCGGGGGCCACCGCCAAAGGGGATCAAGGCATACGGGACTTTCTTATCTTCTTCGCGTGGCGCGGCAAAGCGATCAGGGTCGAATCGTTCGGGGTTGGCAAAGATATTCGGCAGCCAATGTCCACCAGCAATCGAGTAGCGGGCCTGCACTCCGGCTGGCACATGGTAGCCACCAAAGTCAAAGTCGCTGACCACTCCGCGTGGGCCAGCGGCGACTGGCGACCAGAGGCGACCTGCTTCTGATAGGGCGTTGCCCAGGACACGCATGGCCTTGACCGCTTCCAGGGTGATGGGATCGTCGAGATTTGGCCCAACGAGCTGTGCCGTCTCTGCCCGCACGCGTTCCAGGTAGTCGGGGTGTGTTGCCAGCAGGTAGAGGAGCCAGGAGGCCATCGTTGTGCTTGTTTCGTGACCTGCTACCAACAAGATATTGACGTGCCCAAGGAGTTCCTGATCGCTGAGGCTTTGTCCGGCCTCGTCACGGTAGGCAACCATCATGCCGAGAATATCGTCGGTTGGCCGTTCGCGGCGTTCGGCGATTCGCTGTAACAGCGTGGCTGCCAGTTCGCGTTGCGCGCCCTGATACCGCGCAACCATTTCGTCGTGCGTCAATATTTCGGCATCAAATCGCTGATAGAGCAACATCATAAAGAGGTCGCGCATCCGATCGACCTCGGCCCCAGCCCGGAATCCGATCAGGGCTTCTGCCGCTACATCAAACGTGATGTGGCGCATTTCCTCAAAGAGATCGACTTCGTTGCGGTCAGCCCAATCAGCAGTGCGCTCAGCAATCACCCGATTCATGATCGGCAGGTAGCGTGACATATAGGCGATTGTGAAGCCCGGGTTCATCATTTTGCGGCTACGGTCGTGTTCCGCGCCATCCATATTCAGAATCCCTTTCCCCAGCATATTGCCAATGATCGGCGTCCAGCCTTGTTCGTGGCTGAAATGCTGGCGGCCAGTGTGCAACACAAACTTGTTCGCCTCTGGCCCAACAAGGTAGACCGGGCTGAATTCGCCCCAGGGATACTTCACCCGAAAGATCGGCCCATAGGTCAACGCCTGCTGCGCCATCCACTGCGGTAGTTCGCGCTCATAGTTTTCGGACAGGGGAATCACGGGGATTGCTTCAAACGGTTTGATAGCGGCACTCATTAGATTCTTCCTCCTCGGTCATCGCTGCGCCATAGCTGAAGATGGCGTGACTGGTATCGCCCATATTGGTGGCGATGCGGTGGAGCCAGTGGGTCAGGGTTGCGATTTCGTCGGCACTGAATCCAGCAGTGAACTGCGCCAGGAATGCTGCTTCTTCTTGGTCGTGTAATTGGTCTAAGATGAGGCAGGCTCTGTCGGTCATCGTGATCAGTTTGGCGCGTGCATCAGCGGGATCTTCTCGTCGTTCAACGAAATCGCGTGCGACCATCCCATCTAAGATACGCGTAAGGGTGGCAGAGGTGACACCGAGCGCAGCTTGCAGGTCACGTTGCGCCAAACTCCCACGCAGGTTGAGATAGAGCAGAATATCGAGTTGCGCTGAGGTCAGGCCAGAGTTGGCCAAACGCTCATCCATCGTCTTTCGGGTCGCTCGGTCCGCCCGCTTGAGGGCAAAAATTGCCGCACGCGTCACTTTAGTAGCTCCCTATATACTAGCATCCTAGCGATAATACCGCACTGGATTGGGTTAGTCAAGAGGGATCGTGCCGATCTGGAGTGAATGCACTGTGGGTTGAGCAGGGTCAGTCATCGCGCGTGGCGATCAGCCAAGCCCAGGTTTGTTGCCAGACAAGCCGCCGTTCGCTGGCAGTGAGCTTGCGGCCTACCCTCTGGCTGGTAGCGACTATCGCCTGCGCCGCAATAGCGCCCCAACTGCCCCGTTGCCCGCCCTGCCAAGCGGCGATCAGCGCTTGCTGATCGGCGAATAGCGTGGTGAGTAGTGCCGCTAGGTCCAGTTCATCCAAGGAGAGTTGGTGTGAACGTGGACAGTTGCCAGCATTCATTTCCAGGGTAATTGTGTCAAGGTGGCTGGGGTGATGCCTACCAGGGTC
>JBDHWF010000163.1:0-7813 GCA_039810045.1 Chloroflexia bacterium | reverse complement strand
CCCGGCGGCCCCATCTGCGCCTGGTCATTCTGGAAAAGGAAGGCCAGATCGGGCAGCATCAGACTGGACATAACAGCGGCGTCCTCCACTCGGGAATCTACTATGCCCCTGGCTCATTGAAGGCGCGACTCTGTGTTTCGGGCAAGGAGCAGATGATTCGCTTCTGCGAGGAACATGGGATCGTCTACGACATGGTGGGCAAGGTGATTGTGGCGACCGATGAGGAGGAGTTGCCGCGCCTGCAAACGCTTTACGAACGCGGTATCGCCAATCAGGTGCCAGGGTTGGAGATGATCGGCCCTGAACGGTTGCGTGAGATTGAGCCGCATTGCACTGGGATCAAGGCGCTCTATTCGCCAGCGACGGGGATCGTTGATTACAGTGCGGTGGCCCGAAAATATGCCGAGTTGATCGAGGCTAAGGGCGGGGAGATTCGCACCTATCACGAGGTGATCGGGATTGCGCGGAAAGGTGGCACGATCGAACTCTCCACCCCGGTTGGAACGGTCGAAACGCGGTTCGTGATCAGTTGTGCCGGGCTTTACGCTGACCGCGTAGCGAAGCTGACTGGGAATCCCGCCGAGCCGAGGATTGTGCCGTTCCGGGGCGACTACTATATGTTGAAGCCAGAGTTAGGCGATTGGGTCAACGGGAATATTTATCCCGTGCCAGACCCACGCTTCCCCTTCCTGGGCGTCCACTTCACGCGTCGGATCAATGGTGATATCTGGCTTGGGCCGAATGCGGTGTTGGCCTTTGCGCGGGAGGGCTATCGCCTGACCGATATCAACGTTGGGGAGTTGATCGAGGCCGTGAGCTATAGCGGCTTCCAGCAGTTGGCGACGAAGTTCTGGCGCACGGGGATGGAAGAGATGTATCGCGATGTGAGTAAGAACGCCTTCCTCGCTTCACTACAGCGGTTCATGCCGGAACTGACGATGGATGATATGGTCGTCGGGCCGTCTGGCGTGCGCGCTCAGGCCCTGGCTCCCGATGGCTCGCTGGTCGATGATTTTATCGTGGATGAGCAGGGTGATACGCTCCACGTGCGGAATGCGCCATCGCCAGCGGCGACCTCATCCCTGGCGATTGGCGCGTTGATCGCCGATAAGGCCGAGCAGACCTTTTCCCTCAGCCTGGCTACCGTGGCGGTGTAAGAAGGAGCGTGGTCGTGTTGCCAAAGCCAGCGCACCTTGGCCCTGCATACGCGGCGCAGTTTGCGGACGAAAGTGTTGCGGCGGCCTATGCGCATCGGCCACCCTATCCAGACGAAACGTTTGCCATGCTGGAAGAGTGTGGCTGACTATATCGAGTCATTTCACTCGCGCAATGGTTTCTCGCGTGAGCGGATGACCCCGCAGGCAGCAGGTGCATTTGATACAGCAGTGCAGCAGCTAGTCAGGCCGTTCGCGCAGGGGCAATTGCTGCCCCTTGCCGTTGCTGCCACGGTGATCTGGGGTACGCCCCAGAATGGGCAATAACCCTTAGTCCGTTACTGCCCACGCAGGCGGGCGACCAGGGGCGCAAGGGCCTGCATCGCCCGTTCTGGCACGGTGATGTAGGAAAGTCCCCACTGTTCGCGATAGTGGTGTAGGCGGTCGGCGAGTTCGTCCAGGCTGCCGTAGAGGGTATACGGCGAGGCCAAGAGCGCCGCTTCACTGATCCCCGCTCTGGCGGCGAGGGCGGCGATTTCGGCTGCTGGGGGCTCGCCAATCGCTCCACCGAGAATCGCCAGATTCAGTTCCAAATCTTCCCAGCGGAGGCCAGCGGCTTCGCGCACGAAGCCCGCCTTTTGGGTGAAGGCCTCCAGTGTAACGTCAGCGCGGTCGAGGCCGCCAGTGGGCAGAGCGCGGGGGTTGAGGCTGACAATTTGCGCTTCACGGGCGGCGAGCGTGAGCAGCCGTGTCCCGCCGCCGCCGATCAACAGGGGAGGGCCAGGGTGCTGGATCGGGCGTGGGCCGCCGGTCAGGTTGCGAATCTGGTAGTGGGTGCCAGTGAAGGTGACGGGGTCACTGCCAAAAAGCCCTTTGATGATCGTCAGGGCTTCGGCCAGTCGGTCGATTCGCACGCCCGGTGCGGCAAAGGGCAACCCTGCCGCGTCATATTCTTCGCGCAGCCAGCCCGCGCCTAGCCCAAGCTCAAAGCGGCCTTCGGAGAGGTGGTCAAGGGTAGCGGCCTCTTTCGCCAGCATTACCGGGTGCCGATAGTCGTTGGCCGCGACGTAGGTGCCGATACGCAAGGAGACGGTCGCTTCGGCGGCGGCGGCGAGGGCGGGGCCTGGGGCGAACTGTGCGCCAAGATGATCGCTCAGGAGCCAGATATTGTAGCCGAGGGCTTCGGCGCGGTAGGCGCGGGCGACGAATTCATCGCGGGAGCCGCTGCCAACGGCCTGGACGCCGAAGCGGAAAGGGCGGGGTGTCATACTGCCTCCATGAACTGGGTGGACGCTGGCGCTTGGTTGCGCCATTCATCTTGTAGGATGGCATAGATCTGCTCATCCCACCAGCGGCCTTTGTAGTAGGCCACTTCGCGTAGGTGCGCCTCCTGGCGTAGTCCAAGTTTGGTTAGCACGCGGGCGGAGGCGCGATTATCTGCGACGCAGGTAGCTGCGATGCGGTGGACTTGGAGCGTGGTGAAGCCGAAAGTGATCATCGCCTGGGCAGCTTCGGTAGCGTAGCCGTTGCCCCATTGCGCGGGCGCGAGTTCATAGCCGATCTCTGCGGTTGTTGCGCCTGGTTCTGGCAGCCGAATCCCACAGTTGCCGATCAGTTGGCCACTCTCGCGCAAGGTGATCGCCAGTTGGAACTTGTAGCGCGGCTGTGCTGTTTGTTGCTCAATAAAGCGTTGGACGAACGTTTGCACTGCAGCGGCAGTGCGGCTTTCCCAGGCGTAATAGCGCAGATAGGCGGGGTCGGACTGGTAGGTGAGAACCGCAGGCCAATCAGTCGCCACAAAGTCGCGGAGCAGCAGACGTGTGGTTGTGAGTTGCATCGGCAAGCCCTGATGTTGATGGCCCGTTTCTGGCGTAGTCCGTGTTGGTAAGTATGCCATGAGCCAGGTGTGTCGGCCTAACAACACCGAAACGTGCTACCGTGTGGGTACGTAGATAGGAATGCGGTATGTACTTTGTTTGGGGCCTAATGCAATGGCGCAGCGGCCAGCGAGACATTGAGCCGTTGCTGCCGGGAGAGACCTTGTGAATAGGTGGCGAACTGGGATCGTCTTCGGGCTGGTGCTAACTCTGTTGCTGTTACCAGCGTGTAGCAATACAGTTTCTACTGCCGTTGCTCCCCCTGCGCAGACCCTGAAAATTATTTCTGGCTCAGAAAATAAGACACTTGAACCATTGCTCAAAGAATACGCGCAACGGGCGAACCTCGGTCTTGATATAACCTACAAAGGTTCGGTTGACATCATGCTTGAACTTGAGCGTGGTGCCGAGATCCCGTATGACGCCGTGTGGCCTGCGAACAGTCTCTGGATCGCGTTGGGTGATAAGCAGGGGGTGGTCAAGGCCCAGGAGAGTATCTGGCGCTCGCCAGTGGTATTTGGCGTGAAGAAGTCCGTTGCCGAGCGCCTGGGCTGGGTTGGGCGCGATGTACGGGTTAATGAGATTCTGGACGCCTCAGAGTCTGGCAAACTCCGCTTTATGATGAGTAGTGCGACCCAGTCAAACTCTGGGGCGGCAGCGTATATGGGCTTCCTCTATGCCTTTGCTGGCGGGCCAGAGGTGCTGACCTCCGAACATCTGCACGACCCGGCGGTGCGCGATAAGGTAAAGCGGATTCTTGGTAGCGTTAATCGGACAGCGGGGAGTTCCGGCTGGCTGAAAGATCTGTTCCTCGATCAATATGGTGGCTATGATGCCATGGTCAATTATGAGGCACTGCTGATCGAGGCGAATCAGGTATTGACCACCAGCGGTCGTGAACCGCTCTATGCTGTCTACCCGATCGATGGGTTAGCCATTGCCGATTCGCCACTGGGCTATGTGAATAAAGGCGATGCCCAGAAAGAAGACGCATTCCGTAAATTGCAGGCGTTTTTGCTCACCCCAGAAACCCAGCAGAAAATCCAAGGCTTTGGGCGGCGCGTTGGTCCACTTGGTTTGAACCCAGAGCAGGCGGATCGAGCGGTTTTCCGTGCAGAGTGGGGGATTGATCTCGCCCGCACGATCACCCCGATCAAATTTCCACCATCGGCAGTGACTCGTGAAGCACTGACCCTCTATCAGACAACATTTCGTAAGCCAAGCCTGACGATCTATTGTCTGGACTTCTCTGGCAGTATGCAGGGGCAGCGTGAGCAGGATGTGAAGACAGCGATGCGGCTCTTGCTCGACCAACAGCAGGCGGCAACATACTTACTGCAAGCGGCGCCCGAAGATATTACGGTGGTGATCCCGTTCGATAGCACGATCCGCGCTGAATGGACGGTGGTAGGGAATGACCCCCAGTTATTGAATGATCTCTACGCGAAGATTCTGCAAACGCGCTCTGGTGGGGGCACAGATATTTACTCGCCAGCATCGCGGGCATTGGAGATTATCAAGAGTAAAGATTATGAGAACTACGCCAGCGCAGTAATCTTGATGACTGATGGCGAGTCGAATACGGGGAAGAAGTATCCTGACCTGCAGGCGCAATATAGTACGCTTGGCTTCAGCAATCTACCAATTTACTCAATTCTCTTTGGTGAGGCATCCTCGAAGCAATTGGCGGAGATTGCTACGTTGACCAGTGGTC
Source organism: Chloroflexia bacterium (assembly GCA_039810045.1). Lineage (GTDB taxonomy): Bacteria > Chloroflexota > Chloroflexia > Thermomicrobiales > CADCWN01 > CADCWN01. The sequence goes on along the minus strand of JBDHWF010000163.1, from coordinate 3,068 downwards.
GCGTCTTTGATGGGAAGAAGAACCTGATTGACGCCTTCCGTGAGGCAAAGGGCTATAACTGAGGATGGGACGCTTATTACGCAACAGTGATCTGCTGGCGGGGATCGGGGCAGTGCTGCTGCTGCTGGTCTGTGTCTTTCTACTACAGATCGGCTTGCCACTGAGTATTGCACTGGCGCTTGTTGCCTATGTGGGACTACGCCTGGTATTGCCCAAATCCGATGCGGCTACTGCTGCAGCGCAACTCGCGGCGACGCTGGCCCAATGTGAGGAGCGGGTCACGACGATCAGCCAGTTTGCGGGGTGGGCAGGCTTCTCTGGCAAGCCAGAGGTGCGCGAACGGCTACTGACGATCGCCCGGATTGCGAAGCGCACGCTGATAGCCATTACGCAAGATCCCACCAAAGAACATCTCGCCGCACAATACCTGACTGAATACCTCGACCCGATCACCTCAGTACTCAGTGGGTATGTGCGGCTGGCGGGGCGTGACCTTGAACTGGCACAGAATGAATTGCACGCGTTGGAAACTGAGACATTACCGCTGATTGAACGCCGTTTACGGACGCTCTATGAGCAGATTCACAGTGCTGATCTGGCGGCGCTCGAACTGAACGCCAGGATGCTGGAATATACGCTGCAGCCGATCTCGATGGCGACGGCGACCGAGCCATTTGACCCGGCAATATTGCCAGAACGCGGGGTACGCACTGCGGCGGAACCCCCTGCAGCGTCAGCGAAGGAGCAGGCTGGATGAGTGGCAAACTCACGCGCTCGATCGGGTTAGCCTTGCTGGCTATTGTCATTGTTACGCTGATTGCGTTGCAAGTGGCGGCCAGACGCAACGGTGGTACTGGGGTAGGCGTGCCAGTCCAGCAGATTACTGTGCGTGGGGCAATCGGTAGCGAGAAAGCGAACTTGCTGGAAGACCCGGAGATCAAGAAGATCTTGCACGATACCTACGGGCTGACCGTGGACTATCGGAAGGCGGGGTCGCTGCAAATCTCACAGGGCGGCACTGCTGGACAGGATTTTGTGTGGCCGAGTGGGCAATACCCGAAAGAAGTTTACGAGCGTGATCATGGAACACCGATGAAGTCGGATGTGACATTCAGTTCACCAATTGTGATGTATGCCTGGGCGCCAGTGACACAGGCGTTGCTCAGTGCGGGGATCGTGGAGACTGTCGATGGCACGACCTATGTCGATATGCCGAAGCTGCTGGTGGCGATGAATGATGGTAAGAGTTGGCGCGACCTGGGCTTGGGGCAGGTTGGCGGCAAGGTACTGGTGTACACGACTGATCCCACGCGGAGTAATTCTGGCAATCTCTTCGCGGGCCTGCTCGCCAATACGATCAATGGCAGCACCGTGGTTGATGAGGGAGCAATTGGTACAGTCTTGCCGGGTGTGAAGGGGTTTTACGGTCGCCTGGGCTATATGTCCGATAGCACCGGCTTCCTCTTTGATCAGTTTCTCTCGCAGGGGATTGGCGCTTACCCTATTATTGTGGGCTACGAGAATCAGTTGATCGAGTATAGCGTTGATCGGCCCGAATTGCGGGATGTGTTGCTGAAGCAGATCAATATCCTCTACCCACGACCAACTACCTGGGCTACCCACACCATGATGGCGTTGACCCCACAGGGGGTGCGCCTGTTGGACGCCCTGCGCGATCCAGCTATTCAGAAAATTGCTTGGGAACGCCACGGCTTTCGTACTGGACTGATCGGCGTGCAGAATGACCCGACAGTGTTACAGGTGGTTGGGGTACCCAAGACCAGTGTGCAGACCGCTCAACCAATTCCGCCAGCCCATGTGATGGATCAGATCGTCAAGGGCGTAGGTGGGCCGTAAGGCACCCAGCCTGACTGTTTTACGAGCGATAATCAGGCGGGAAGTCTTTTGGCTGAGTAGCTGCGCACGACCCTGCCGACTCCAGCATCGGCTATTGATCAAAGCCTATTGGCAATGGCCCCAGTGCGACAAATAGCTCTCGTAGCGCCCCGATGATCGCCGCCCAGGCGGTCGTAGCGGGGTCGATGAGCTGATAGTGGTCGCTGTTGATCGGGCGGAAGTGTGCCACGTCGCCAGCGGCAGCGGCGGCCTGGGCGTAGTCACGGCTGATCGCAATTGGCACGGTGTCGTCCTGTTCCCCGTGTACCAGGATTTGGGGGACGCCAAGCGGCAGGAGTTGGGCGGGGTTGGTGGCGGCGTAGCGGTCTGGCACGGTTGCGGGGGTGCCGCCAAGTAGTTCGCCCACGGCACCATTGCTGAGTTTCAGGGTGTAGGCAGCCTGCAAGTCTGCGACGGCGGCCTGCCCGATCACGCCAGTGATGGGCAGTGGGTCGCCGCTGATGATCGGGTCACTGCCAAGAATCGTTGATCGCAGGCGGGGGCGAGCCGCCAGCCAGAGGGCCAACTGGCCCCCCGCTGAGTGACCGATGGCAACGGTACGGGTGAGATCAAGCTGGTGCGCTGATGCGAGCGTGGGGAGATAATCGGCAGCGGCGGCAAGATCCTGAAAGGTCCCCGGCCAGCCGCCACCCGCTTCGCCCACTCGCCGATACTCGATATTCCAGGTGGCGACGCCACGTGCCGCGAGATCGACCGCAAGCGGCTCCATCAGGTCTAGTCCGTAGCGTGCGCGCCAGTAGCCGCCGTGGATGAGGATCACGACGGGGTGTGGCCCAGCGTTGGCGGGACAGTAAAGATCGCCAAATTGACTTGGCGCGGCGCCATAATGCTGGCGCGTTGCTTGATAGTGCATTGTGGCGCAGCCGTCGCGGTTAATTGTGTGGTTGTTGCTGCGACTTCTCCACTGCTTCGTCGTAGGCTTTACGCACGTGCGTTTCTTCTTCACGTTGCTTGTCGCGGGCTTGCTGCGCTTTTTCTTCCGCTTTGCCGATCTGCTCCCGCGCCTTGGCGGCATCTTCCTGGGCTTTGCGGACGGCAGCTTCGGCCTTCTTCGCCTCATTCGCTGCTTTTTCTGCTTCGTCGCGTTCCTTTTGCAGTTTCTCCGCTGCTTTGTCCGCTTCCGTCTTTTCTTGCTTCACCAGCCCATAGTT
>JBDHWF010000162.1:0-7927 GCA_039810045.1 Chloroflexia bacterium | reverse complement strand
GCTATCTGCCTGCCTACCAAACCACTGTGCCAGCATGGGCCAAGGCGACCACCGTGCATCATTTGCTGACCCACTCCGCCGGATTACCCCCACTGCCTGCCCGGTTCTTCGCCCTGGCCCGCGCTGCGACCAGTGACCCCGCCGCCGCAGGGCGGCCCTCGTGGGTCGTCGACCATGCTCCACTTGACTCGGTGGACGATCTGCTGGCCTATCTTGCAGAAGTAGCGCCCACCCCTTTGGGGCCGCCAGGGGGCCAGTTCAGTTATTCCAATGAAAGCTTTGTCTTGCTCGGCGCGATTATTGAGCAGTTGAGTGGTCAGGCCTATGCTGACTATTTGCGGGCGACGGTCTTTGATCCGCTGGGGATGACCCAAAGTACCTTTGTGCGCCCAACCCCCACTGCCGATGATAATGTGGCGACGCTGCACATCGTCCGCAAGGAAGCAGGGCAGCCAGTGGTGGTGCCGGCACCAGTGGCGACCTATCTTCCCTTATGGTATGCCGCAGGCGGCCTAAACTCCACGGCGCGAGAACTTCTGCGCTACCTGGATCTCCTGCGGACGGGCGGCCTTGTGGCTGGGCGCAGACGCTTCTCTGAAGTGGTGATTCGGCAGATGCTTCACTATCAGCGCGATGGTGGGATGCCTGGGGCTGGCTATGGCTATGGGATCGGGGTGAAGACCGATCGGCAAGGCACGATCTTCGCTGAGCATGGCGGCGGCAGCAAAGGGATCGCCTCTCACGTCTTAGTTAGCCCCGAGCGCGGCTTTACCGCAGTGGCCTTGACGAATCTGGCGGGGGTTCCGGCGAATCAGATCACGTTGGCGGCCTACAATCAATCGCTTGGCCTCCCCTTAGAGACGCGCTTGCAGGACTATCAACCAACGACGTATGCACCTGAGCAATACCAACGATATGTTGGCCTCTATCGTGGCGGAGAAGGGCAAGAGTTCATCATTACCCACCAGGAGGGGCAACTGGTTGGGATGTTCAATGACACCGAGCATCTGGCGCAACCTGTCGGTGATGATGGAGTACTTTTTGATCCAGGCCCGCATGAGATTTATGCGCGGTTCCTGGTTGAGGGGGATCAACCTGCCTGGGCGTTGAGTGCTGGTAGCCGAATTGTACCCCGCTGGCCGGAGTAGCCACCCACTGGCCTGTGCTGGAAAGGGGAAAACTTGACTGCTTCACTCCAGTTGGCTCCGTTGCAGGCCGCTGATATCGCGGAGATCGCCGCTGCCTTTGCCAGCCTTGGCTGGAATAAACCAGCCAGTCAGTATGAACGGTACTTGCACGAGCAAGCGCAGGGCGAACGAGCGGTGATTGTCGCTCGGTTGGCCGGAGCCTTTGCTGGCTACCTGACGATCATCTGGGCCTCAACCTATCCCCCGTTTCGCGCGGCGGGAATCCCGGAGATCGTTGATTTCAATGTCCTGCCCCATCTGCGGCGACAGGGAATTGGCACAGCGCTGATGGATGCAGCGGAGGCGCAAATCGCCACGCGATCAGTACTGATTGGGATTGGTGTGGGCCTCTTTGCTGACTATGGGGCAGCGCAGCGGCTTTATATGCAGCGTGGCTACATTCCCGATGGGCGCGGGATCTCCTGGCAGGATCAGCCAGTTGCACCAATGGCCCCAGTTGTCGCTGATGATAGCCTGGTACTGTACTTCACCAAAGCAGTTTCACGCGGCTAATCCTGATACCAATCCCAGCTTATCCTGCTGGCGCTGCCCATTCTGCAATCGGCCAGCCTTTGCGACTGGCAATTTGGCGCAGTCGTTGCGTGGGATTAACACAGGTTGGATGCCCAAAGAGGCTGAGGAATTCAGCGTCGGTATGGTGATCGGCGTAACCGTATGACGCCGTGAGGTCGATCTGCTGCTCTGTGGCGAACTGCTGGACGAGCAACGATTTGCGCGGCCCGTAGGGATGCAAGCCTGCCAGGGCACCTGTATACCGACCATCAACAACGGCCAAGGGGGTTCCGATCACCGTATTGATCCCCAGGTAGTCGGCGATCAAGGTGGCGAGAAATTGCGGTGCGCCAGAGAGTACGGCCAGGTGGTGGCCCTGGCGATGGTGCCATTGGACTCTGGCAATCGCCTCTGGCGCAAGGCGCGGTTGAATCCTGGTACGAAAAACGTGACTGGCGAATTGGGCCACTTCGGCTACTGTACGGTGGCGCAAATATGGGCGATAGATCCGTAATGCCCCACTCGGCCCAAGGTTTGCGTGGCGCACAACGGTAGTCAATGTCCCCATGGTGGCGGATAGCCCGTATTGTCCATGCTGGATCAGGTATTTGATCAGGACACGCTCAGAAGTTGTTTTGGGCAGCAGCGTATTATCAATATCAAAGACTGCGGCGACTTTGCCAGCGTTGGCGGTCGTGTTCACGAAGTGACGCCATTGCCAGCGATGTATCCCCATGAATCGACGATGACGGGAATCCCGCGCACGATGGTTAGCGCGATTGAGCCATAGACACACAGCCAGCCAAAGTACCAGAGGGGGCCACTGGCAAAAAAAGGCACCGCGGGGTCCCCAGTTAGGGCATCAGTGACAATACCAGTTAGGAAGACATAGGCCGATGCCTTTGCAATGCCATAGAGGGCACGCATTGTGCGTGACGCGGTAAGCCATTCGGTAATTGGCGAGCGGGCCATCGTTTTCGGCCCGAAGGCTGTTTGCCCATCGCGGAAGGCGAGTGAGCGCAACGTGTCAACCAGAATACCCCGCGTGATCACGAGCAGCGGGATCCAGATTCCGATCAGCCCCAGGTGAGCAAAGACGACCCAGGCGCATTGCTCGACAACGCGGTCGCCAGCAATATCCACGACCGAGCCAAAGTCGCTGGTACTCCCCTGGCGGCGAGCCACCCAGCCATCAAGCGCGTCACTGGCGATCACCACGATCATCATGACGGTGGCGATCTGGATCCAGATCGCCTGCCGTGAATAGATCATTGCTATCGTGCCAAAGAAGAGAACCAGGCGACCGACGGTAATGAGATTTGCCATATCTCCCTACTGGCGCACTGCGGATCAAGCGTGAGAAGTATACCAGGAAGGATTCTCGCCTGCGTAGCCGCGCACATCCGAGCAGGAGCAGTGGTAAGATGATGCAGAGTTGGGCAATGTAGCTGCATATTATTTGGGGGGGGTATGGCGAAGGGTGATAAAGAGCAATACGCATTAGGGATTGATCTTGGTGGGACGAAGATTCTGGCTGGCGTAATTGAACTCAATTCGGGCAAGGTGATTGCGACCGCGAAGAAGCGCACGAAGGCTGATCAGGGGATGAAAGAACTCCTTGATCGACTTGGCGATACCGCCGAAGACGCCCTGAAAGAAGCCAAACTCAAAGCAGGGAGTGTGCAAACAATTGGGGTGGCGGCGGCGGGCCAGGTCGATCCTAAAACAGGCTCGATTGTCACTGCCCCGAACCTTGGCGGCTTAGGGCATATCCCGATTGGTGAGACATTGCAGAAGCGGCTTGGCTTGCCCGTGCGCCTGGGGAACGATGTGCAGGGCGCGGCCCTTGGTGAACTCCGTTTCGGTGCGGCCCGCGATGCTGAACGCGCCCTCTGTGTCTTTATTGGCACTGGGATTGGCGGTGCCCTGATTACCAACGGCGAAATTGATAGTGGGCCAGATGCTACTGCGGGGGAAATTGGACATACGATCGTCCACGCCGATGGCCGTTATTGCGGCTGTGGCGGGCGTGGACATCTCGAAGCCTACGCTTCACGGACAGCGATCACCAAGCGATTGCAAGAAGAATTACGCCGTGGGCGTTCGTCGATCCTGAACAAATTGCTGAAAGAGGATACCGACGACGAGCGTGAGTTTGCCGGAACTGCGATCCGCTCGGGGATTCTGGCCAAGGCATTTGCCGAAAACGACGATCTGACGGTGGAGGTGTTGCATGAGGCAGCGCGTTTCCTGGGTTACGGGCTGGCCTCGGTGGTAAATTTTTACAACCCGCGCCGGATTATCCTGGGTGGCGGCGTGATCGAAGCGATTCCCAATCTGATCAAGCTGATCGACCCGATCATTAAGCGGGAATCATTGCCAGTTTCAGCGGCGGGCGTTGATATTGTCGCCTCGGCGCTAGGTGACAACGCTGGCATTGTGGGGGCGGCGATTATGGGCCATAACGCGCAAGCATCGTAAAGATACTTGCCGGAATGGCGTTGCACGGTAGGGAGCAAGGAATGAGTGACCGGGTACGAGTAGGGGTGATCGGCACTGGAGCGATTGCCCGGTTGCGACATATCCCCGCTTTCCTGCGCTGCCAGCAGGAAGGCAGCGCGGAGTTAGTCGCCGTGGCTGATCCACAGATTGAAGGGGCGCAGGCCGTCGCGAACCAGTTCGGCATCCCCCATGCCTATGCGAACTATCAAGATCTGCTGGGCCTGGTCGATGCCGTCAGTGTCTGCACGCCAAATCTCTATCATGAGCCGATTACCCTGGCGGCGCTGGCTGCTGGCAAGCACGTCCTTTGTGAAAAGCCGATTGCGATGGACGCCGCAGGGGCGCGGCGGATGTATGAGCAGGCCCAGGCCGCCAACCTGATTACCGCCGTGAATTTCCGCTATCGGTTCATCCCGGCAGCCTGGTTCGCGCACGATCTGATTGCCGGGGGTGAACTTGGCGAGATCTACCATATCTACGCCCACTACTTCAATGGATCGCTGACCGACCCAATGACCCCGATGGCCTGGCGGCAGGCGAAGGCAGAGTCTGGGAGCGGTGCACTTGGCGACCTTGGCTCACATATGATCGATCTCTGCCGCTACTGGATCGGCGATATTGCGCGGGTGCAGGGCCATCTGCGGACATTTACAACCGAACGACCCACTCCTGGTGGTGGCATTAGCACAGTCGATGTTGACGATGCTTCGACGACGCTCCTGCGCTTTGTAAATGGGGCCGAAGCGGTGATCAATGCCAGCCGTAATGGATTCGGTCATAACAACTACCAGCGCGTGGAAGTCTATGGCTCGAAAGGTGGCCTGATTTACGAGATTGAGAAAGCAGATGTTGGCGGTACGGAGCTACGCCTCTGTCTGGGGGCCGGGCAGGCGCGGTACAACGCCTTTGCGACGGTGCCTGTGCCGCCGACCTATCTGGCGGCTAATCCAGAACGGGCGATGACTGACTTCATCGCGGCGATCCGCGCGCAGACCCCGATGACGCCTGATTTCGCCGATGGCTTGCGCTGCCAGGAAGTACTCGATGCCGTTGAGCAATCGGCAAATGGTGGGGGGTGGATTGACCTGCCCGCGCCGCGTTAGCGTTCGCTTAGCGCAGGGCGACCGCTCAGCGGTGTTCGCTGCGGAGTTGGTCTTCCTGCCTGACAATCGCTTGTGCGCGTTCTAGCACGGCGATGGCGTTGGCCTGGGGGATAACCAGCACGCCATCTGCGTCGCCATAGATAATGTCGCCTGGATTGATCTGCACACCACCGATCGTGACTGGCTCATTCAGTGCTACGGTCGTGAGATCCCAGCGACTGGCAACGGGCGAAAATGAACGGCAGAGGACGGGAAAGCCAGAGCGGATGACGCGGGCGGAGTCGCGCAGGCCGCCATTGATGACTAGTCCTGCGACGCCGCGGGCCTTTGCCAGCACTGAATATGTTTCGCCCCAGGTGGCAATATCAGTCCTGCCTCCAGCGTCGATCACGACAATGTCTCCTGCCTGGGCCAGATTCGCGGCAACTGCGCCTTGCTGGGTGCCGTTATCCAGATAGTCGACGGCGCGGGCTTTTGCTGCCTGCCGTACCGTAAACGCAGGGCCAACCAGGGCGACCAGGGGATCAGCGGTGACAAAATGCCAACCAGTGATGACGGTACGCGGTAGTTGTAATTGCTCCATTGCATCGCTGATTGGGCCAGTCCCCAGGGGGGCCGTTGCCTGAAGGAGCGTGTGCAGATCTGCCATAGCTTTAGCCCCCTATTGAAATTGGTCGCCGCAACTATCTGGCCTCAGGATAGCGCAGCGCGGCTAAAAGATCTTTAGCAGGGCAACCCAGGCGACTGTTTGCACCAGGCAGGTTCCGCCAAGCAAGAGCCGCGCCGCGAACCGATCAAAGCGGACGACACTCCAGGCCAGCGCCAGATTGGCGACGGCGACCAAGGCAGCGATCAGGGGAAAGAGGAAGATTTCGCGTGGTGTGCCGATGCGATCAGGCTGGCCTGTGACGTTATAGTGCAGCGGCAATGTTTGCGGCACCGCATTGAAACGCAGCAGAATGAACCAGACCATCGCGGCCAGTAATGCGCCCGCTAGCAGGAGTAGGCTGACCGCAGGGCGGTCGGAAAAGAGCGCGAACCGCCGATTCGCTGTGCGCTCGCGGAAGGCCCGCTGCCCATGTGCGGCGATGGTGGGATAGCCATCTTCCTCGTCTTCGTCCAGCAAGGTTGGCTGTGACGTTGGAAACCGCAGTGCGGAGTTGAGGGCTGACGATGGTAATGGCCCACCTGCTTCGAGCGCTGTGTTCAGGCTGGTGAACTGGGCGACGAAGGCGGCTGGGCGATCTGGCGAGAGGGCGAACGATCCAGCAGCGGAACAGAGCAACACCTGGCGCTGGATCGGCAATGTTGCAAAGAGCCTGATTTTGCCGAGGGCGGGGTCAGTAATGGTGTTCAGGTAATACCCAGGCCAGGGCCAGAGGCGACGCACTGGTGTGGCGGCCAGAATTGGCTGGGCGGGGCCGAGGTATTCAATTTCGGCGAAGGGAATTCGCACGGTGCGCCAGGCCCAGCGGATGATCACCGCGCCACCAGCAGTTTCTTCAAAGCGATAACTCAGGCTGTAATACCCCCAGAGCCCAATGATCAGCGCGATCAGCAGCACGCTCAGGAGGCCGACAATAACCCAGAGCGCGATCTGGAGCTGGGGCGTAGCAGCGGCTTCGGGAATCGCCCGAAAGCCAAGACCCACAATGGCTCCAACAGTGAGGAGGATGCCGAGGCTTCCGACAAGGTTCCCGGAGGACGGGGCAGGTCGCCAGCGTTCCATCACAATCCTTCCGCAGCTATATACCCAGGTCATTCTTCGTGCTGATCATACCAGAAAATATCATGTACGGACACCCCATGATTGTGCATGGTATCCTGTACGAACTATCCTTATCACTATGCTGAGTATACGCAGGTTGCCTGGGATAAAGGATGGCATGAAACCTGCATCGCAATCAGCGATAATCAGCGGTCATTGGCGCTATAGTTCGGGAAAGGGCGGGACAAGAGCGTGACGGAAAGTACCACCGAAGAGATTCTGAGTGAACGTCAGCGTAGTTTGGTGGCTGAAGAACGCGCCTTGCTGGATGGCTTGCTCGAACGGATGAGTGACTTCGGCGCAGAGCCGGAGGAGCTAGGGTTGCTGCGGCGCGCCGTGCGTGGGCTGGATGAGATCTTCCTGCTAGTGGTGGTGGGCGAGTTCAATTCTGGGAAGTCCGCCTTTATCAATGCGTTGCTTGGTGACGAGGTAATGCCTGAGGGCGTCACGCCAACGACCGCCATGATCAATCTGCTACGCTTTGGGCCAACCCACAGTACCGAAATGTCGCCCGAGGGGATTGTCGAGCACGTCTATCCAGCTCGCTTCCTGCGGGATATTAGTGTTGTTGATACACCGGGTACGAACGCGATTATTCGTGAACACGAAGCGATCTCTCAGCGCTTTGTGCCGCGCTCTGACCTGATTCTCTTTGTCACCAGTGCCGATCGACCGTTCAGCGAGAGTGAACGGGCTTATATGCAGGTGATCCGCGAGTGGGGCAAGAAGATCATCATCGTCTTGAACAAAGTAGACCTGCTTGATGAGAGCGGCCTAGCCGAAGTTGAGCGGTTTATTCGCGAGAACGCCGCACGGTTGTTGGGCTTTAGCCCAGAGATCTTTCCAGTGGCGGC
>JBDHWF010000161.1:0-7971 GCA_039810045.1 Chloroflexia bacterium | reverse complement strand
CGCAAGGTACGCACAATCTGCACCAGTGCATCATCAGCAGAACGAGTCGGCAAACTCCCGCGCAATGGCAGCAAACCCTGTTGGGTGAACGACGCGATCCCCCCAACAACGGCCCGATCCTGATATCCCTGGCTTTCCTCTAACGCCAGTACTTTGCCAATGCGCGTGATTGTTTCTTGTAGTGGAGTAGCGGAGGTAGCCACGCTCAGTCCCACCTCATGCAGGGCGCGGTGGCGCAGGCCCCTCATTTGCATCAATGATGATCCCCAGCGTGCCTGGCCCAAGGTGTACGCCGATCACGGGGCTGGTATCAATCACAAGAATCTGATCACGCGGATACAATGCCCCCAACTTATCGAGTAGGGTGCTCATATCCGCATCGCCAACCTTGAGCGCCCCAAGTTGCCGAATATGCGGGAAATCGTTGGCAAACTTAATCAGGCCATCGATTGCTTTTGAGCGGGTGCGTGTTCGCTCGTGCGGCACCACCACCCCTTCATCCAGGCGCATCAGTGGTTTGAGCGAAAGGATCGACCCCGCAATCGCGGCAGCCCGCCCAATCCGCCCGCCTTTCTGCAAATATTCCAGCGTGTCGGGAAAGAAAATGATGTGGATATTGGGCATCATTTTCTGCACCGTTTCCAGGACCTTCGTCAGATCGCCCCCCTCATTGGCAACTCGCGCTGCTTCAAGGGCAATAAACCCTAAGCCCAGCGAGATTGAACGGGTATCGATCACCTCAACGGCGATCCCTTTGGCCGCAACTTCTTGCGCGGCAATCCGCGCTGAGCCACAGGTACCGCTGAGCTTTTCCGAAAGGTGCAGCGAGACAATATGAGTAGCCCCTTCTTCAGCCAATCGAAGATAGGTTTCCTCAAATAAGCCTGGAGGTGGTTGGGCCGTGGTGGGTAACGTGCGACCAGAGGCAACCAGCCGCTGCACAAACTCTTCAGGGCCGATATCGACTTTGTCGCGCAACGATTCGTTGCCAAAAATTACCGACAGTGGTACCACCTCAATGCCGGCAGCCTGACACAGATCGTCAGGAATATCAGCAGTGCTATCAGTGACTATTCGTACCCCTGCCATCATCCCTCCGCGAATGTTCTCATTCCACACTCATCAAATAATCGTAGTGCGGCTGCCCACCCTCAACGAGTTCGACTGCTAAGTCACCATAACGTTCATGGATTAATTCTACCATAGCTGCCCCGGCTGCTTCGGGAACATCCAGCCCTTGGTAGAGGGTGATCAGCTCGGCATTCGTCGCATCCGTACGCGCCAACAACTCAAACAATACTGCTTCGACAGTATCGGCAGCGTAGACAAGCTTCCCATCAATCAGCCCAATCGCTTGCCCTTCGATCACATCAACTCCGCCAATGGTGGTCGTACGTACCGCGTGGGTGATCTCGGCTGAGCGTATCCCCTGCGCTGCTTCGGTCATTGCCTCAGCATTTTCCGTTAGGGTGTCATCAAAGTTGACGGCAGCAAGGGCAGCGATCCCCTGTGGTACCGAGCGCGTTGGCACCACGACCACCTGCTTACTGGTCAGATCAACCACTTGCTCCGCCGTCAAAATCACATTGCTATTGTTTGGCAGGATAATCACCTCATTACCAGGGAGTGCTTCAACTGCCCGCAATAATTCCTCGGTGCTGGGATTCATCGTCTGCCCGCCAGAGACGATCCCCTGGGCTCCCAACCCCTGCAATACAGCAATCAGGCCATCGCCAGAGGCAACCGCGACAATTTGTGGCCCACCTGAATCGTCTTCGATTGAAGCAGCGGTGAGTGGGTTGGCGATGGCTGTTGCGCCGCGGACTCCTGCACTGACCGCCTCAACCTGGAATGACATATTGTCGATCCGAATCTGGTCAAGCTCACCCCATTGCACTGCTTCGGTGAGTACGGCCCCAGGATTCTCAGTATGAATATGGACTTTGATCAGTTCTTCGTCGCCAATGACCACACCCGATTCACCCAACGCCAACAGACGTTCACGGATCAGTTCGAAGTCAAGTGGCTGGCGCTCACGCTGAGCGATCATCACATTCGTACAATATCCAACTTCATCTTCACCATGCTCAGCCATGAAATCGCTCATGGTGCCAAGCTCGGCTGCTGTACCCCCGCTTGGGGCAACCACGCCACTACTGGCGGTTAGGGTTTCGCCATGAGCAGCCAGTACTGCTCCTTCAAGCAAGGTCACGATCCCCTGACCACCAGCATCGACAACGCCAGCCTCGCGGAGCCGCGCCAACAACTCTGGGGTACGGGCCAGCGCATCCCGTGCGCCAGCCAATGTCGCATCAAGGACGGCAACGAGCGCGGCGTCCTGGGTGACCGCTGCCTCCGCTGTCTCTGCGGCCACCCGAATCACCGTCAACATCGTTCCTTCAACGGGATGCTGCACAGCACGGTAGGCCGTCGTCGCTGCTTCACGTAAGGCGACCGCCAGGAGTTGACCGTCAAATGTGGCTTCCTCACCAATACCGCGGGCGAAGCCCCGCAAAATCTGCGAGAGAATCACGCCCGAATTACCCCGCGACCCCATCATTGCCCCACGGGCCAGCTTTGCGGCCAGTGGCCCAGCCCCAGTCGTCCCCTCTGCCGCCGCAGCGTGGACGGCGGCCAGCGCCGCCTGCATCGTCAGGAGCATATTTTTCCCAGTGTCCCCATCTGGCACTGGGAACACATTCAGTGCATTAATCGCTTCAGCGTGATGTTCAAGATTTGCCCCTGCTGCATCAAGCGCAGCGAGCAAACCGTTACCATCGCAAACGGTAGTGTCGGTCTCGCTGCTCACCCATCCCCCCTTCAGAGCCACTTATGGCCGTGGCAACCCTTGTTGCCCGGTCAGCTTGTCAGCGGTCTACGCTTTCTCACCCGCCCTAGCTTGATCATCGCTGAAATGCAGCCCCTGCACATACACATTGACCGCAACAACCTTCATCTCCAGGGCTTGCTCAACCGCAAACTTCACTAACTCTTTCACATTCTGCGCTACTTCGGAAATGCGTACCCCGTATTCTAAGATGACCGAGAGATTGATCGTAATCTGATCACGATTGACTTCAACCTCGATCCCTCGCTGCGGATCAGCCTGCCGCAGATAGTAGGCCAGGTTCCCACGCAAGCCACTGGGGGCCATCCCCACGACCCCATACGCCTCGGTCAACGCATCTTGCGCAATGGCAGCAATTGCCCCGCGTGAGATTTCGACCCTCCCAGTTGCCCCACTGGTTGCGGCAACTCTGCTCCTGCGTAGCATCCTACCCCCTTGCGTATTGGTCAGCGCCGAATGTCCTGACCCAACCACGCTTTTTCCTTGTGTTTCAGCCTAATTCATGCTACTATCTACTGCTGTCGCGCCCTTGCGCGAGGTTTATTGCGTCTTGCTTGTTATCCGACAACAGTTGGCGCAAGGCTCATACCAGGAGGTTGAGCCAAAGGCAGGTTCGTGTTCGCGATTTGCGGATACTACCATTGTCCCGTCATAATAACGAATCGTGCGAAGCGCGTAAAGGGGAGGCTACTGATGGCAATGTGTGAGATGTGCGGCAAGCACAAACAATCTGGGAATAATGTCAGCCACTCGAACCTGCATACAAAGCGGGTATTCCGCCCAAATATCCAGAAGACCACGCTGATTGTGAATGGCCGTAAAGAGAAGCGCACCCTTTGCACGCGCTGTATGCGGACCATGGCAAAAGCCCCACGCGGCATCAAGTAATCTCGTCCAACAATATTCGATGGATCGTCGAACGCAAAGGCGTCGCCAGCAGGCGGCGTCTTCGCGTTCTCCTGCCCCCAGGCAGAGCCCAGAGAAAGCAATAACGCCAGCGATCCAGCCTATCCCATCCTACGCTTGCGAGGCAGATCTCGTACCAGGATTAGCAACATTTGCCACGGCAGAGTTGCAGCGTCGCCTTGGCCCAGCAATCACCGCGCTCCGGGTGGTACGACCAGGCACAATCACCTTCCGCTATGCTGGCGACCTGGCTGCCCTCACCCGCTTTCGCACCATCCTGGCGATCTATCTCGTCCAACAATTCGCCGTGCCGCGCCCCCGCGCCCTACTGGGTGATGCCCACTTTCGCGTCATTATCCGCCTGATCAACGCGATTCGCGCGATTGCCCCTGCTGGAAGCTATCGCACCCTCTACCTCAGTGCAGCAGGATCCGACTCCACAATTCTGGCACGATTAAAACACGAACTAGCCCAGCAAACTACATTGCAAATCAGCGCACCCGACGCCCACGAAGGTGATCTGTTGCTGCGCTTGCGGCGGGCCCCAACAGGGAACGGTTGGGAGTTGCTCGCTCGGATCACCCCACGCCCCCTGAGCGCCCGCCCCTGGCGCGTGCAAAACCTGGAAGGGGCGCTAAATGCGACTGTCGCCCAGGTGATGGCGACCCTCACCGATCCAAATGCTGATGATTACTTTCTCAATCTTGCCTGTGGCTCAGGTACCCTCCTGATCGAACGCGCCAGTTGCGGTGCAGCGCGGCAGATTATTGGAGTTGATCTCAACCCTGCCGCGCTCGCTATCGCCCAGGCAAATATCGCGGCGGCGGGCTATGCCCCACGGATCACCTTGCGGCGGGAAGATGTGCGCGCGCTCAGCCTCCCCACAGCCAGTATCAGCGCCATCTGCGCCGACCTACCATTCGGCCATCTTGTTGGTAGCCACGACGAAAATCTGACCCTCTACCCAGCGATTTTGGCAGAAGCAGCGCGAGTAGCCCGGCCTGATGCGCCCTGCATCGTCCTGACCCACGAAATCCGTCTGATGACCAGCCTGCTAGAAACGTCCGACGCCTGGGCGTTGGAACAGACCAACAGGGTCACAGTTGGTGGACTGCGACCCTGTATCTTTGTGCTGCGCCGACGTTAGCGGCCAGCAACCGTTACTGTTTTTCGTAAAGTTCCGACCACCGTGCGTGTTCGTCTTTCGCCTGCGCCAGTAACTCCCCATCCGTGAACAGATCGAACGCAGTGAGCGCCATCGCTGTCGAAACTTTGATCAACTGCTCGTAGCCAAAATCAGAGCAAGAGGCGTCGACAACCTGCTGCGAGTGGCCGGGAATGGGGGTGTGACTGATCGCAAACGAACCAGTCACGGAGGGCACCAGGTACGAGACATTGCCAAAATCGGTCGAATATGGCCCGCGCTGGGTCTGATCCCGCGCATTGACATCCATCCCCACTTCACGCATATTCGCTTCGTAGGCACGACCAATCGGATAGGAAGGGCGCATATCGTAGCAGGTTGGTGAGCCCTGGCTGATCTCCACTGTCGTTTCCGTCATCATTGCCGCCCCTTCGGCAATCGCCCGTACCTTCTTCTCCAACTGCTCCAAATAGGCCCGATCACCCGCCCGAATATAGAACTTTGCCTCGGCCCGGTGGGGCACAACATTTGCCGCATCGCCACCGTGCGTGATAATTCCGTGGATACGGGCGTCAGTACGCACGTGCTGGCGCAGAGCGTCAATCCCCGTAAAGAGTTTGATCACCCCATTGAGTGCGTTAGCCCCATTATACGGATCGCCGGCAGCGTGTGCGGGCTTGCCATGAAAGACAAAATCGAAATGCGAAACGGCGAGGCAGGTGCCTCCGGGATAGCTCGTGGCAGAGCCAGTGCGGTCGCCCGCGTGATGAATCATCAGCGCGGCATCAACATCATCAAAAACTCCGGCGTCAATCAAGATCACCTTGCCCCCGCCGCCTTCTTCGGCTGGTGTCCCAATGATCTGCAAGGTGCCATCGATCTGATCCATGATTTGCCCCAACCCAATCGCGGCGGCAAGTCCAGAACCAGCAATCAAATTATGGCCACAGCCGTGATCAATCCCTGGCAAGGCGTCATATTCAGCCAGTACGGCGATCGTGGGCCCAGCGCCACGCCCACGCTTGGTCGCCCGAAACGCCGTCTCGAGTCCGCCAAGCGGTTTCTCCACGTCAAAGCCCTGCTCCCGTAAGGAGTCAGCGAGCAGTTGCGAGGCAAAGACCTCTTGAAAACCGATTTCTGGGCGTTTGTGGATCTGGTCGGCCACGCTGATAATTCCTGGGGCGTGCTCATCAATCGCGGTACTCACTTTGCTACGTAGTTCCTCTCGTTGTGACGCATCCATCCCTACTTCCTCCTTTGCAGTACTGCAAGACACCTAATGATGTCCCGTATCGCGGTTATCTCCTGCTTGCTGCAAGACGCGCTCAAGGCTGCGCTCCAGCGACTGTTGGCGCACAGTTACAGTCACATCACCACGAGTCCGCTCAAGAACACCACGGACCATATCGGTCGTTCGCCGTAAGCCGTTAGTCACGGCGTCAGGAAAGTCCACCGTGACGAGCAGACTATAGACATCATCCATCGTCGCCAGCGCCCACTCAGCCGGTACAACTTCACCTGCGCGCAGGCGATCCAGCGCATAGCGGCGGAGTTCGCTTGCGGCTTCACCTAACCCATTGAGATAGACAGCATCTGCAACGGCCAACTCCTCTGGGGTGGGCAGTGACTGTTCAGCCAGCCAGGCGAGTAATACGTGTGCTTCAACCAGTTCCTTCTGCGCATCCTGCACATAGCCCGCCCAGTAAATCGACGGATAGTCTTGCAGCATCGCCGCCAGCGTGCCGAGGCGCTGGCGGGCCTCATCTGCCAGCCTTTGGGCCTGGGGCAGTTCATTGCGATGACTCGCCCGAATCGAATTGGCGCAAAGTCGGATGATCTGGCGACTCTCGCCAAGCGCCCGTTCGCGCGCAGCATTGGTCGCTTCCAAGCGAGCCAGGAGTTGATCCCCGATGGTAGCGAGAGACTCAGACACAAGGATTCCTTTCGCTCAGCGAGACGAAGCCAGGTACGCTTGATGACAACTAGCCAGCCCCGTGTCGGCACGATAGCACGGACCTTCAAAAAGAGGCAAACCGAGTACCGATGCTCTGGCGACCCAGCCCCGATCCTGCGGCTACAGGCACGGCTTCCAAAGCGCAGCAGCCTACGCGAAAAACGCATACCCGCTTTACAATATCGGCTTTATCAATTGCTACTTCGGGGAGTGATCCTGCTGCATACAATAGCCGAATGCCCCGATCTGGCTAGCAGATCGGGGCATTCGGAAGTTTGAGAAAGGGGGCTGTCAGAGCGTTAGCGTTGCTTTCGCTCGAAGGAGAGCGCACCGAGCGCACTCATGACAGCCAGCAGGGCGGCAATCAGGGCGGCAATCAGGAGGGAAGCCTGCTGATTAGCCTGGGCCGTAGACGTTGCCCCGAACCCACCACCAGCATTCGGCAAGGCTGGTGTCGTGCCACTGGCAGGTGCAGTGTTGGGATTCGCTCCAGCGATTGGCAGCGTCTCACTCACTGGGGCTGGGCTATTGACTGTCGGAGCCCCACCACTTGGTGCGGTGCTTGGCTGAGCTACTGGCGCTGGGCTTGGTGAACTATTGGGATTCCCACCAGTAATCGGCTGCGTTTCACTGATTGGTGATGCTGATGGTGCAGCACTCGGTTGGGTACTTGGCGCTGGGCTTGGCGAAGTGCTGGGATTCCCGCCAGTAATTGGTTGCGTTTCACTGGTTGGGGATGGGCTGGGTGACGCACTTGGCGATGCCGATGGTGCAGCACTTGGGCTCGCACTTGGTGCTGCTGACGGTGACGCACTGGGGCTCGCACTTGGCGACGCCGACGGTGATGCACTTGGCGAAGCACTCGGGCTAGCGCTTGGCGACGCCGACGGGCTGGCCGATGGTGACGCACTTGGCGAAGCCGATGGCGACGCTGATGGACTCGCGCTTGGGCTCGCACTCGGTGATGCACTCGGGCTGGCCGATGGCGAGGCACTCGGGCTCGCGCTTGGCGAAGCCGATGGCGACGCTGACGGACTGGCCGACGGTGACGCACTCGGGCTGGCGCTCGGTGACGCACTTGGGCTGGCCGATGGGCTTGCTGATGGTGACGCGCTTGGG
>JBDHWF010000160.1:0-8066 GCA_039810045.1 Chloroflexia bacterium | reverse complement strand
ATACAGTACCAGGCACAGTTCACCACCAGTGATGATATGCAGACACCAATGCTGAAAGACGTGACGATTGGCTATACAGCCAGCCAAGATACCACACCACCCACCGTCACCGCGGTGACGCCCGCTGAGGGGGCGACCGATGTGGCGACTGGCACAACGATAACAGCCACGTTCTCTGAACCAATGGATCAGGCGACGCTGACGACCAGCACCTTCACCCTGGCCCCAGCAGGCGGCGCAGCGATCGCAGCGACGATGACCTACAACACGGCGACGAAGACGGCGACGCTGCAACCAACCAGTACGCTGCTTGGCGGTACGACGTATATGGCAACAGTAACGACCAACACGAAAGATCTGGCGGGTAATGCGCTGGCAACCACTAAATCTTGGTCATTCACGACACTAACCCCACCACACAGTATCGGCGATACCAGCGTGAGCGACTTTGGTCAAGGCTCCTCCACTGGGCTTTATGTCACACAGGATGGCGGCGGTACCCTGATCCTTGATCCGGCGATAAAGACCGAATTTGACGGCACCGCACTGCCTGCTGATTGGCAAGTTGTACCGTGGCAGGGGAGCGGCACTGCTGTCGTCAGTGGGGGCCAACTCGCCCTCAAGGGGGCGTTCGCCGGAACCACAGCAACCTACACACCGGGGCGATCACTGGAGTTTGTCGCCACCTTTGCACCACAACCATACCAGCACGCCGGATTCGGGGTGGACTACAATAACGACAATCACTGGATTATGTTCAGCACTGGCTCGAATGGAGCGCAGTTGTACGCCCGTGTCAACAATGGTACATCGACAGATCTAGCGAGTACTCCGCTTGGGAGTACCTGGCTTGGCACGGCCCATCGCTATCGGATCGACTGGCTGGCTGACAAGGTGATCTTCTCTATTGATGGCAATGAGGTGGCTCAGCAAACGGTCACAATCACCACAGCGTTACGTCCAGCAGCCAGCGACCTCCAGGGCAACACTGCGCTAACGCTCGATTGGTTGCGGATGAGCCCCTACGCTTCGGCAGGGTCATTCACTTCACGGGTCTTCGATCCAGGCAGTCTGGCAACCTGGGGCACGGCAACCTGGACGGCAGATCTGCCGACTGGCACTGGCCTGACAATCACCGTGCGAACAGGAAACACCGCAGTGCCAGACAGTAGCTGGACAACTTGGACAGCCGTAACGAACGGCGGCACCGTTGGTAGTACCGCCCGCTACCTACAATATCAGGCCGTCTTCACGACGACGGACCCGAACCAGACGGCGACACTCCAGGATCTGACCGTGACCTATGCGCCAGTGACGGCAACTGCGCCAACGATCAGCACCCAACCGACCAACCAGAGCGTAACGGAGGGGCAGCAGGTAACGTTCACGGCGGCGGCGAATGGCACGCCTACCCCAACCATACAATGGCAAGTCAGCACCAACGGCGGCACGACCTGGACTGACATCAGCGGCGCACAGGCGAATTCACTTACCTTTATTACGACGCTGGCCCAAAATCAGTATCAATACCACGCCATCTTCAGCAATACGGCGGGAACAGCGACGACAACCGCCGCCGTTCTCACCGTGACGCCAGTCAACCAACCGCCAGTAGCGCAGTCGCAGACAGTAACAGTGGTGGCAGGCCAGACCGTGAATATCGTTCTGAGTGCTACCGATGCGAACAACGATCCGCTGACCTACAGCATTGTGACAGACCCCACGCAGGGGACCCTCAGTGGCATCGCACCGAACGTGACCTACACAGCCGGGACTGGCGCAAGCGGCCAGGATACCTTCACGTTCAAGGCAAATGATAGCCATGCCGACTCAAACACCGCCACGGTGACGGTGAATATCACGCCAGCACCGCCAACCAACCAAGCGCCAGTAGTTACCAGCCAGCCCCAAAGCCAGCAAGTAACGGTGGGGCAGCAGGTAACGTTTACTGCTAGTGCCAGTGGCGTTCCAACACCAACGGTGCAGTGGCAAGTCAGCACGGATGATGGGCATACCTGGACGGATATCAGTGGTGCCCAGAGCAGTACCCTGACGATCACCGCCACGGCGGCAGAGAATCAGCACCAATATCAGGCGATTTTCACGAATATCGTTGGCTCGGTCACAACAACCGCAGCGACCCTGACGATCACTGCGGTCAATCAACCGCCCGTGGCCCAGGCGCAAACGGTGACGGTGATGACTGGGCAATCAGTACCCATTGTGTTACTGGCTACCGATCCCGATCAGAACCCACTCACCTACAGTATTGTGACCGCACCTACGCAGGGGACACTTAGCGGTACCGCGCCGAATCTGACCTATTCGGCGACGGTGGGAGCAAGCGGGCAGGACACATTCACCTTCAAGGCGAATGATGGGGTTGTAGATTCCAACACCGCGACGGTCACCATTACCATCACGCCAGCACCACCAGCCAATCAACCGCCTGTGTCCCAGAATCAAACAGTGACGGTGACAGCGGGCCTGGCCGTGAATATCGTCCTGCAAGCGACTGACGCTGACCACAACCCGCTCACCTACACCATCATCACCACACCTACCAAAGGTACCCTCAGTGGCACCGCTCCAAACGTGACTTACACAGCCGGGGCCAGCGCAAGCGGGCAGGATACCTTCACCTTTAAGGCGAATGATGGTCAGAGCGACTCGAACACTGCCACGGTGACAGTGACGGTGACCCCCGTCAGCCCCAGTCCAACGCCTACACCCAGCCCAACACCTGTTCCTAGCCCAACACCTGTTCCTAGCCCAACACCTGTTCCTAGCACGACTCCTGCCCCCAGCTTTGCGGATACACCAGCGGATTACTGGGCACATAATGAGATCGGCCAGTTAGCAACACGCGGGATCACCAAAGGCTGTGACATCGACGCTCAGGGCCACATGCTCTTCTGTCCTGAAAAGAATGTGACCAGAGCCGAGATGGCCGTCTTCCTCGTCCGTACCCTCAATCCAACGCTCCCGCCCCCCACCAAGCAAACCTTCGCGGATGTGTCCACCACCTATTGGGCATACGACTCCATCGAACAGATCGCCGCGCTGGGGATTACCAAGGGGTGTGGCACGAATGACCAGCGGCAGCCAATCTATTGTCCAGACCAGAGTGTGACAAGGGCGGAGATGGCCGCCTTCCTCACGCGGGCCAAAGGGCAGGCAGAAGTACGCCCTGCTACCCCATCGTTCGCCGATGTCCCCACCGATTACTGGGCCTACGGCTGGGTCGAACAATTCAAGAATCTCAATATCACCCAGGGCTGTCGTAAAGAAGCGAACGGCACCACCTACTTCTGTCCAGACCAGCGTGTGACCCGGGCCGAGATGGCTGTCTTCATCATCCGCGCCTATCCCAAGTAGGCACTGGCAGTAGTGGGCAGTCAACAATGTTGACTGCCCACTAGAACAGAAGTTATGAAAGAAGGGGGGCGCTGATCTCGCTATTGATCAGCGCTCTCCAACGCTTACGGCAGGGACATTAGCACGCTGGCTTAATATCGAGCGAGTACCGCCTACTCGTAGACGACTTTGCCCGTTTCGTGCTGATGCACCCAGTCCCAATTAATCGTCACGCCGAGGCCAGGGCCTGTGGGTACAGGCACGTGCCCCTGCGCATCCACCGAGTCTAGGCTATCGGAATACTCGGTCTGATAGAGTGGCGACGGCTGCTTGCCCCGCGCCAGCTTCGGATGAACCAGCCCCAACTCATAGTAGTTGGTGTTACGAATTGCCGCCATGCAGTGGCGCGGGGCGGGGCCAGGTGCATGGATTTCGCAGTCGAGCCCAAAGCCTTCCGCTGCGTGCGCCAGCTTCATCACCCCGGTGATGCCGCCATCGTAATCGACATCGGCGCGGACGTAGTCAGTTCCTTCGGCGATGATCTGATCGACGTGCAACTCAAATCCCCGCACGTGCTCACCGAGCAGGATTGGCGTCGTGATCATTTGGCGCAGTTTGCGATGGGCGAACGCTGAGGTACCACCATCTTTGTAGGGATCTTCGTACCAGAAGAATTGGGCCTCATCACAGGCGTGTCCCACCTTCAAGGCATCGGCAAAAGTGTTGTACTCGCAGGCTGGATCGATCATCAGGTCCATCGCAGGTCCAACTGCTTCGCGCGTCTTGAGCACCGTGGCGACCTCGCGGGTGATCGGCCCCTGCCCCCAACCATGAATCTTGAACGCCGGATAGCCGATCTCCTTACACTCAACCGCGAACTCAGCGAACGCTTCAGGGCTAGAGAGCCCCCCATTCTCGTCACCGTGATAGGTCGAGGCATAGGCTGGCAGACTGGTGCGATAGCCCCCGAGTAGCTCAGCAATCGGCGCATCATAAGCTTTACCCGCAATATCCCAGAGCGCCACGTCGATCGGCGCTAGCCCGAAACGATCATGCTTGCGCAAAGCGCGCTTGAGGTCATTCCAGATCAACTCGCGCTGCAAGGCGTTCTTTCCGAGCAGATATTGGGCGCAGATCGCGACCTGCGCATAGGAGATCCCGACCCCACCAGCATACTCCCCGGTAATCCCCGCGTCCGTCTCGATGGTGAAGACATAGCCACCGCCTTCGATCATGCTGCCTGGTTGATAGACGTGATTAAATCCATTGTAGTCATAGCCCATATCCTTGATCGGGTGGGCATATTGGTACACTGTCAGCCGTCTGATGCGCAAATCACGGGTCATCGGGGCCCTCCTCACACTGCACCTGATCCTGAGCCGGAGAGGATCACGATACCACAAAATGCCTCCCAATGATTCTTCTGTCGGTGCGAGATCTGCGCGACCGATCGATACGAACCAACAGGCTATGACAAAGCTTGTTTCCGGAAGCCTTCGACCGCAATTCCGCAGTTCGCCAGCCGTTTCTGCATCTCGCTCAGCTGATCCACGCTCAATTCCCGTAGCGGGATTGTCACCGTGGGTTGGCACAGCCCACGCAAAGCCAGTACGGCCTTGAAGTTCGCTGGATAGCCACCGATCCCACTCGCCACCATTGCCTCGTTCGCACGCCGCTGGAGCATCATCGCCGCGTCGTACTCTCCCCGGGAGAACGAGCGCTCAAGTTGCACGAACAGTTCAGGGACAACATTGGCTCCTGCGCCAATTAATCCGCAGCCGCCAACCAGGAGGCTAGGCGCGAGCATGGTGTCCGCACCAGTGAAGACCGCAAAATCATCTCGCCGCAGACCAAGCTCAGCCGCAGCAGTGAAATAGGCGAGATTGCCATCACTATCTTTCATCCCGGCAATATTGGGATGCTCGGCCAAACGGGCGACCGCTTCAAGCGGAATGGGCACCTTCGTCGACTGTGGGATATTGTAGAGGAAGATTGGTATCGGGCTGCGATCAGCGAGACGCTCGTAAAAGTCGATCACGCCGCCAGCATCCAACCGAAAATAGAATGGCGGCGGGACGAGGGCTGCCGCAAACCCCAGTGCTTCAAATGGTGCGATATCGTCGACAAGATCATCGATTGCTGTACCAGCAGCACCACCAATGATCATGGCTCGACCGTTCACTGCCTCAGCCACAATCTCCGCCGCCTCCCGCCGCTGCCGCCGACTGAGGCCAGCGCATTCGCCAGTTGAACCGAGGATCGCCAACCCAGCGAGCTCGCGATCGAGCAAATAGTCAACAACGCGCTGTGTTGCGTCACGATCAATCTCGCGTGCTGCCGTTAGTGGCGTCGGCATCGCCGAGAATACGCCGCTGTACCCACCTGTCCCGCTGCTCACTCTGCATCCCTCCCTACGCCTACCACACAACCTCAAAAATCACCATTTATCTGTGACAACAGTTGTGGGAATAGTATCGCCAGAATTGGTTTCAAGCGCAAGTGATCTCGGCTGACTAACGTACCGAGAAGATGACGCTAGAGCTTTATTTCGCCTATTATTACTAGAAAAATCTGCCAGATCCAGGCACTGAAGAAACGGAGTGTCGGTCAAAGCCGATCGCTTGCTTCTTCCACATCACAGTGGTACTCTATCTTCTGATATATCAGACAAAAGGTGCCGCCCAGCGGCGTCCCGCTGTTGAGTATTGACAGCCCATTGCCCCGTGCAGTGGTCGTTCTGGCAACGACGAGAGGAGTGGACCATGCGGATTGTGGTGACCGGCGGGGCCGGAAATATCGGCAAGTATGTGCGTGATGAGCTTCTCGCGCATGGGCATACGGTTATCGTCGCTGATCAGCGACGCCCCACCTGGGGTGGCCCGGCCCGGCTCGTCGATTTCCGCCAGTTGGGCGAGGTCTATGGAGCCCTGCGCGGGGCGGAGGCCGTGCTCCACCTGGCGGCGATCCCGTTCTCCGGCCTGCATCCGAACGAAACGGTCTTCGGTAACAATGTGCTGAGTACCTTCAACGTCTTCGAAGCGGCAGCAGGCTTGGGGATCACGAAGGTGGTGCAGGCCTCCAGCTTCACCACACTCGGCTTTTCTCGCTGGGTGAAGCGGTTCGCCCCAAGCTATGTTCCGATTGACGAGCAGCATCCTAACGCCCCGCAGGAATATTATGGGCTCTCCAAACTCGTCGGCGAGATGATCGCCCAGATGTATACGATCGCCAATGATCTGACGGCGATCGACCTGCGGTTCTGTCCAGTGGTCTTCCCCGATCTCGCCACAGCTAACTACGAAAGCCGTCTGCGGCGCTACTGGGCGAAACCAGAGGATGGAGCCGAAAAGCTGTGGAGCTATATCGACGTACGCGATGCCGCTACCTCCTGCCGGTTAGCCCTCGAGTCAACGGACATTCGCCAGGAGGCGTTCTATATCTCAGCAGTGAACACACACCAGCGCGAACCGACCCGCGAACTCCTGGCGCGCTACTTTCCCGAATGCACCACAATCGCTGAGAACTTCGCGATCGCCGATCCGCACCAGAGTATCGTCAGTGGAAAGCATGCCGCTGAAGTCCTCGGGTTTGTGCCTCAACATCGGTGGGAGGACCACGTCACCATCGACGATCCGGCGATTAGCGCCCCCACTGGGTCAAGGACGGGGCAATGAGGATCGGCACGACTGCATTCCCTGCGCCGCCAGAATCTACGCCGATCGAGGCGTTAGTGTGGAACATTCACCACGCGCACACACTCGATCTGGATCTCCTCAACGCGCCGATCCCAAAAGGAATCGGTCCTGACGGGCTGGCAATGATCGGTGAAGCACTCGCACGAACGGGGATCGAGATCGAGCCAACCTGCGGGGCAAACTACTGCGCCAGCGGCGATGAGGCGGCACGCGAGCAGGAGCGGGTGATCGCTGGTATTTTGCACACGAAGGCGCTCGGCGGGCGCTGCTTACGGACCATGGCCCAACGCACGACGAATCGCTTTACCAAAGATCCACCATTGGACGAGCAACTCACGCGGATCATCACGAATCTGCGACCGCTCGCCGCAGTCGCGGCGGAAGCGGGGATCACCATCGCTCTGGAAAATCACTGCGATTATCGCGGCAGCGAGATCGCCCAGGTGATCCAGGCCGTCGATTCGCACGCATTACGCGCTGCTCTGGACACTGGCAATCCCTTCACCAGCTTTGAGGACCCCTTAGATGCGGCGCAGGCACTCGCCCCGCTCGCCTGCACCACACACTTGAAGGACTGCCGCATAGTACCGCTCGGTATCGCGGGGATGGCTCCCTGGATACCAGTCGGTTGTGCGCTCGGTGAGGGGAACGTCGCCCTGCGGGAGATTCTTGAACTGCTCGCCCAGGTGGCCCCCAATCCCACAACATTGCCGCTCATCGTAGAGGTAAACTGGCCGCCCGCAGGGCAAGCGATCACCGATCTTATGCATAGCAGTGTGGCATTCATTCGGCAAAAATTTGCTGACTACCTGACGATGGGGGCATGACTGGGCTGTTCCAGTTGGGCGGCTACAAAGCCCAATTCCCCGATGTAGACCAGCGCAATAGCAGCGATTTCAACTCGCACAATTAAACCGCATCTATCGAACTGCTAACACAACCTTACCGTGTGTTCACGCACAGTGGCGAGACGACAGGCCCAAGAACAGTCACCCCAATCAGGATTCCACGCTT
>JBDHWF010000159.1:0-8250 GCA_039810045.1 Chloroflexia bacterium | reverse complement strand
CCCACTGCACCAGCGCGGCGAAGTCGAAGGCGCCTTCCACCCAGATCGTGCCGCGTCGTGCAGTTCCCCGCATCATGGGTTGTTTGAACACAGCGCCTTCCGGCAGACCAAGATACTTCGGCGCATCGCCATCGCTGACCGCGCGGCCAATCATCCATACCGTTTGGTCTTGAGCATCCAGCACGGGAAACACGATGCGCCCGCGCAGAAACTCGCCGCGCGCTGAAAGCAAGCCGGCGCGTGCGGCCAACGTCAAATCCAGGCCCTGAGCAAACATAGCTGGACCAAGATCGCCACGCGCATAGCCGATCTTCAGTTGCGCGATGGTCGTATCTGTCAGACCGCGCCGGTGCATCATGCCAAGCACATCCGGCGTTTCTGCAAGCGTTGATTGGTAATGTTGAATCGCTGCGTCCAGGAGCGACTTGATTTCATAGCTCATGTCTTTCTTTGGCGATGGATCAGGAGGTCTCATGACGCGACGCGGTTGAATGTCGCGACCCTCACTGGACAGATATTGCCGGCACAGGAAGGCCAGCGCAGCCTTGAAATCAAGTTGCTCCACCAACATGATCAGATCAATTACGCTGCCGTGGCGGTTGCAGGCGAAGCAGTGGTAGTGATCGTCGTAAAGCATAAAGGAAGGATTGCGATCACTATTCTCACCACACAGGCACCGACACACGTGTGTCTTCCCGTGCTGCTTGATCTCGCCGGCATACGCGCCAACTACATCCAGCAAGTGCACATCGCGCTTGACTCTCCCTGAAAGGCTTTCATGCATGGCCGTATTCATGTGCTGATACCTCCTTTGAGCTTACGAATGCGGGGGCTGGTTTCAAGCCTTTTTGTGCGGTCATCTGTGCCAACGCGGTCCAATCAGGCGGGTGGCGCATTTCGACATGGGGCAACCCGCGCAGCCAGCGTGACGACATCGCGCGCCGGCCATTGCGGGAACGCGCAAACGTGAGGCACAGTAAGTCCACTGCGCGCGTTACGCCGACGTAGGCCAGCCTCAGTTCTTCCAACAAACCGCGCTCCGTTTGCGCTGACAGGTGATGCGGAACAAGCCCCTCTTCCATGCCTGCGAAGAAGACTAGGCGAAACTCCAAGCCCTTTGCCGCATGCAGCGTCATGAGTTGCACGCGATCGCGGCCTGTGGTGACGAGCGGGTCATATCCACTCAGCGCGTCAATTTCGTTCAGAAACGATGCAAGTGTGTCGTGTCCGCGCGCCATCCGCATCAACTCACTCACACGCTCGATTCGCGCCGCGCCATCGGCTTTGGCTGCGATGATTCGCCGATAATCAAGTCCGGCGTCATCCAGCACCCATGCCATCACGTCCGCCGGCGGCGCATCCTTGCTCTCCGCAAGGTCCAGCAATGCAATATGAACCTGCGTGACACGCGCGCGCTCCTCATCGGACAAAAGGGACAAACGCTCTGGATCAAACAGGAATGACGCCAACAGTTCCGGCTCGTCGCCACGCAGCGTTTTGCGCAGGCGCGCCGGCAGCCATCCAAAGGCGCTTAACGCATCGCTGAAGGCAGCGGCATCGTCGGTGAATGCCAGTGCCAGCCGCAGGCAGGCGAGCATGCCTTGTATTTCAGTATGCTCAAGCAGGGCACGCTCGCCGACGATGACGTAAGGCACTTTGTGTTGCAGCAAATGCTTTTCGAGCAGGCGCACCTGGGCATTGGTGCGACACAACACCGCGCAGTCCTCGAAACGAGCAAAGCCGGCGGCGACCGCATCAAGAATTTGTTCAACGACCACTTGCGCTTCCTGAAACTCGCTGCCCGTGGGCAGCAGAAAGATCGGCGCGCCGGATGGCCGCACGGCAATCGCTTGCCGCGCGCGCGTTCCCCACATCGCCTCTCCAGCGCCAACGATATTCGCCGTTGAGCGGAAGTTGTCGGAAAGATGCAAGTGCTGGGCGCGTGGATAGTCGCTGTGAAAGCGATCAAATCCGTCTGCACCGAGCGCGCCGCGAAAGGCGTAGATCGACTGACGAGGATCGCCTATCACAGTCACATTCTGGCCTTCACCACTGATCAGACGCACCAGCGCATACTGCGCAGAGCTTGTGTCTTGATATTCGTCGACAAGCACATGCCGCCAGCGCGATTGGTAATAGCGGCGCGTTTCTTCATCTTGCTCAAACAGGCACAGCGGTTGCAGCACCAGATCATCGAAGTCAACCCAGCCGTCTTGCTTGAGCTTTGCCTGATAGGCGCTGTAAGCCCACGCAACGGCGCGGTTGAGCGGGTCGCACGCCACACGCGCATACACCTCCGGCGTTCGCCCTTGCGCCTTGGCTAAACCGATAACATCAACCAACTCGTCCAGCTTCAGGTGCGCACTGACAAGCGCTGCGTGAGCGTCATGGCCGAACAATGGCGCGTGTTGCGCATCTGCCAGCACCTGTTTGAGCACAGCGCGTGCGCGCTCCGGTTTGGCAACTTTCGGCATTCTGCCTTTGTCATCGCGCATGTAGCCGAGCAAGTGACCAGACTCGCGGATGATGCGCAAACCCAATGCGTGAAAAGTGGAAACCGTAATCAAGCGAACTTGATCGGGTGGCAACGTCGCCTCAAGCCGTTCGCGCAAGTCACGTGCGGCCCGCACGCTGAATGTGACAGCCAGGATGGAGAACGGCGAGATACCGCGCTCAACCATGTGCGCGACACGCCACGCCAGCACACTGGTCTTGCCAGTGCCGGGTGGTGCTTCGATGAGCGTCGGTCCTTCGGCTTCAATCGCTCGCTGCTGTTGTGGAGAGGGACTAAACGGGGCAAGTTTGTCATGATCGGAATCATTGACGACGGCGGAATTTGGGAATACAGTATTCATACACGTTTGTGGGCGCTCGGCATCACGTTCTTGGCGGGACAGGATGTCGGGCGCTTTTTTGTTCGATGACTGCTGCTCTCACAGCGGTCGTCAAACGCTGCTGACAAACAACCAATCGATTCGTAGAAATAGCCACCATCACGCACATACAATGCGCATGGCTGCTGGCAGGGTGTAACCTTGAGTGCTCGTTCAATAAGCTGCTTACACGATCACCTCCTTGCATGGGAAAACTTGAACCGGCAGACCGACTCCATACGCAACAGGAAAAGAAAGAGCCCAAGTGAGGCACTCGGGCTATACAACGTTTGAAAGGTGGCTGGAACCACTCTTTTTACGTCTCGTTTCCTGTTTGATTGTTGTCGGTATGTAGTGCGGTCATCGTATCGGTCGGCGCTGTCGCAGTCAACCTATTTTCTTGCGTATCGGCCTGAGCCAGATGTCGCTTCGGGCGACGCCGGCGCGCACCACGCAAAAAAGCTACGATTGCCAGTGTTTGAAAGATCAACGTCACGACAACAGCAACGAGCATGTGTCGTTCGTCCAACGCTGTTGCCGCACCGCCGGCGGCAAACCCTGTCAGCAGAGTGAGCGCCAGTCCCCATTGTGTGGCGTTCATATCCACCCTGCGCCTTGCGCAACCAGCGCTGCCAGCAAACCGACCCAAGCCACCGGCGCGTGCGGCAAACGCATGTGGAGTCCGCGCGTGATGGCGCCGCGCCGATTGTTTTTCACCCACAGCGCACGCCCGACTATGCAAACAAGTAGCCCAACCCGCAAGACGGTTTCGGCTAGCAGACCAGCCATCACAACGGGCAGACTGCCACACGTTGCGCCATATTGCATCAACACCTTGATGTCACCCGGGCTGGCTGCCCGTGCAAAGACCACTGCCAGCACCATGACCACAAAGCAGATTGCCTGAGCAACGACAACGTCGCGCAGTTTTGGCAGTCCGCCGGCAACGAACGCAAGAGCGATCAATATCAAGACAGAGCCATACGTCAACCCATCCGGCGGGATGCGCTGTGTCTCAAGGTCCGTGGCCGCCGTCACGCTGAACAAGGCAAATGCAATCAGGACAATCATGGAAGCGTTAAAGCACGCAAGGAGAAGAAACCCGATGCTGCACCCAACCCACCGTGCCATGCGCAATATACGCTGGTGACGATCCAGTGACCGATATGGCCGGCGCATCTCTATTGCGAGCAAAACTTCAGCACCTACGTTTGCACTGAGGCTTAACCCCAACGCAAACACAAGCATCCACGGCAGGGGAAGCATCGCATTCACGATACACACTCCTTCTGGGAAAGACTGAGGCGCGATTGCGCGCGTTTTTTTCGCCGGCGTGGGTGGATTTTTTGAAGCTATGAACTGGCTGCATCCTTTGATGTGCCGGTGTGCAGGCTGCGGTCAATCAGGCGCACGTAGCTCTGAAGCGCGTCAATGGCATCGGTCGTCGCCTGGCGAAGCTCTTGCAGCTTCACTGCATCCGCCTTGCGAAGATTGGATTCTTTCTCTTTAACGACTTCGCCGGCGACGCGAACGAGGAGCGTGATGCGCCCGTCCAGCAACCGCGGGCGGCCTGCGCCCATTGTGCGTACGTGATCATCTGCGTCTGCTTCAGGCGTATCGCCTTCATAATCCTGATCGACGGGATTCATGCGCTGTGCCGCTTCGAGTTGCTGCGCTGGACTGAGCCGCGACAGCCATTCACACTGGCGCAGGCCGAACTGCCGCACGCGCGCAATGGCCTTCACATCCGCGCGCATCTTCTCGGCGATGGCGAGATAACGAAAAAGCGTGGCGCGACTCATCTGCCTGCCCATCACAGTGGTGACTTCTCGACGAGTGAGCGCCAACACGGAGCTTGGCACCGACATGGCTGCACCCTCTGCATCCAAGGTCTCCATCCACGGTTGGGGGTTCGACTGCAACCGGGATGCATAGGTGTCGCGGACAGACAGCACGTAATCGGCGATATCCACCATCGGCACATGTTCACGATGCAGATTGGTTGCCCACTGCGATCTGAGAACCTGCTCTGCATTGGCGTCATCATCTTCAACCATTGCAGGGATGGACTGCCGATGGACACGCTCGGCATCATCAGCAGCAGCCAACAATAATAGCCACGCCCAAAAGCGGCGTTCGCCATCAACAAGCTGATAGATAACCGTGCCACCTTTTGCTGTGACTTTGGCGACCTTTGGCGGATATTCCAAACCAACTTTGCGAATGTTGTCAGCCAGTTCGCGCAGTTGCTTTACGCGCAGCGCAATTACAGCATCACCATCTTGCGCTCGCCGGCAAAGTTCAAGCAAGGCTTCACGGGGGCTGAGCCGGCCTTGCGCGCACCCATAGCGCAGATCATCCGGCAAAGTTCGTCGCGGCTGGTGAGGGTCAATGCAAATTTGATCAACCGGAATCGACGCCAACCGATAACTCCTTAAAGGTGATATCTTGTCTTCCGAATCTACAATGGTGTCTGTTGGAGAAACGCTGGCTGCAGAAACACGCATTGAATCTGGCATGGGCAACGAAGTCGGCGTCAGTTCTTCCTTTGATTGGATCGCCAGTGCTGTTTTAGGTACGTGCGCTTCCGCCTCGTCGCTGTCCGCATTTCCTCGTTGCCGGAGCAGGCGCATCCATTCGCTGACATTTTGAGTCACATTTACCTCCACAAAATGGCTTTTCTTCACGCACGATGGTAGGCAAATGAAACAGCAAGAAAATATGAGATTTCTAGAGTAGAGGAAGGGAGATGATTCGCGCGTCTCACGCGTGAGACAGCGTACGGTCAGATCCAGTGGAGTGGACAAGGTCGCAAAGCAGTGTTGATGAACACGCTGGCGATTGTGTTCAGGGGCGGTTGTTAAGCAGCTGGGCAATTCGCGCCAATGCCGGACTTTCCCAACCGGGCCCAATCAGCGCATAGGGTGCATTAGGGTCACCTGGCGACCCCGAGTAATCCAGATTCCAAACGATGACCAAGCGCACAAAGCCAGATGACTTTGCCCACGCAAAACCATCGACAAACGTGCTGATCTGTTCTGCAGGGGTGTGGCATATCATCCATTCGAAGCCTTTTGGAGCCTGCCCTTGCACGGGTAGGCCATAGCCGAATTCCGTGACGCAGACTGGCTTGGCGCGGTCGAACCATTCGAAGTAATAGGCCGCTACACGATGCAAGTCTCCCACGCCGGTGGGACCATTGGCATGCGCCCCTACGCAATCGGTATAAGCGTCGCCGTTGTAGTGTCGAAATTTGGCAATGAAGCTTCGGTCATCCACGTGCGTCCACACGCTACTGGGCGATGTAGGTGCGAGCGCGCCGGAGATCACCACAATTGAGGGATCGGCTGCCTTGATGGCAACATAGGCTGAGGCAAGCAGGTGGCGATACACCGCGCCGTCGATTTGCCAATCCCACTCAGCCGACAAATTCGGCTCGTTCCACACTTCAACCGCTTGAATCATGCCGGGATAGCGCTTCACAAAAATGTGCACAAAGACTGCATATTCGTCGAAATTGTCAGGCGGCCCGTTGACACCAGGCAGCAAACGCAAAAACGCCGGCGCTGTGACGACGGAAGCGAGCACTTTGAAGCCATGCTGGTGCAAGGCTGGAATCGCTGCGTCCATGCAAGCCCAATCGATGCGGTCATGACTGCTTTGCATGTCGCCCCAGCGAACTTGCAGCTTGACCCATTTCACATGCAGTCGCTTCAAGACAGGCAACGTTTTCTCCACGCTGTGGTCGCAGGCGTTGATCTGGATACCGAACTCGGTGGAGATAGCGCCGCGTGTGAATGGCTGCGGCAATGGTGGCGCATACGCAGTTACTGCGGGCGCGTGCGCCAGTGTTGGTGGCGTCGCCAAAAGATCCGCAATGGGCAGCGCAGTTTGGCTTTCATTTGGCGGAGGGGTGGTGCGGGTTGGTTGCGCAGATGCGCGCGTCGGCTCGTTGAATATATGTGAGGTTGCTTGCACCGGTTGCGTGGTGGGCTCGTCCCACACAGGCGCACGATCAACCATACGCGTGCCGCACGCCGTGGCAAGCACTGCGCCAGTAAACATGCTCACAATCGCGCATCGCAGTCGCCATCGCATGACAAGCCCCTACTCCACTTGCCGCGCAACCAAGTCGATCAAGCCAAGCCGAGTGGCATGGTCAAGATCGTCGAGTAAATTGCGCCGGCGCGATGACGTTTGAACGACGTGTGGTGCGACGCCATCAAATGCGTAGGTCGGCTCACTCGTTGCCGGCGCAACCTGAAACCAAATGGGGCCAAGCGGACCGCGTTGTGCCAACGCCTCATGCCCCGTGATGAACACGAGTGGTGCTGCGATGCTGCGTGCACGCGACGCAGCATCCAATGCTTCCGCCACGACAGAACGTTGACGGACAGCAGAGGAAACAATCAGCAAGTGCGGGAAGTCCTCATGTCTCATGCGCCAGTGGTCGGACGCCAAATAATCACACATCCGCCCCAATTTGTCTTCCCACAAAGCCGCATCGCGGCGGGATCGCGTGGTTGTCGTCCCGTCGATCTCCAACCAAAATGATGTGTAATGTCGGCCAGCCCGAAGTCGGCCAAAGCCATCCGGTCGCCAGAACCGTGCCTGCCCGCGGAACACGTACCAGGCGGCGGTAGCCATCTCACTTTCGAAATCCACCAATTCGTAGAACGGAATGCCGCCTTCATCTGCGCCTTGCGCGGTTGCATCGAAGCTTGCAGAGGCACGACTGCGCCGCGCACAGTGATCATGCAGTGTCTGGAAGAACGCATACGTTTCACGCGTGTGCTGGCTGCGGCGCGTGTGATCGGCGCGAAAGAAGCGATGTCGTTGTATTGCACGGTCCGCAATCTCCATCCCGCGCGCGGCCAACAATCCAACGGCGCTATCCGCCGCCGCCCACAGTTGGTTTTCTGGCAATCGATGCGCTGCACAGACATACCCATCGCGCTCCAGTCGGACAAGGTGCTTTTGCACAAGCGCAACTGGCAACGCCGTTGTGCGAGCGATGTCTGCGGCGCGGGCATGGTTTTGCTTGCGCACAGCCAACAAAACACAGCGCAACTCCGGCGTAAGTTCAATCTCAATTCGGCCTTGCAAGCAATGCGCAGACCAACGCATATCGCGCGGATCTTCTTGCACGGAATCAGCAAAACCCTTGTTCTGGAGCAATCGCAAGTGGGCGGTCGTCGCATCGATGGTCATACCAATGAATTCTGCTAGCGTCGATGTGGGACAAACAGGATGAGCTGCCAAAAAAGTCAGCAAGTGGTATGACGCATCGTTGAGCTGGTCCAAATCAAGCAGCCGGCCCAGTGCAGCGGGCAATACGTCTAGGCTAAATCCACGCCAGCTTGTTTGCTGCTCTGTC
>JBDHWF010000158.1:0-8268 GCA_039810045.1 Chloroflexia bacterium | reverse complement strand
CCGCCAGTTGATACGCAGCAGAACGACTCCTACTTCATCGTCGCCCATATTCACTATGTCCTCTTTGGTGGGACGATGCTCGCCCTCTTTGCCGCCTTCCACTACTGGTGGCCGAAGATCACCGGGAAGATGCTGAATGAGCGGTTATCGCAGGCCACATTCTGGCTGATGCTGCTTGGATTCAATGTAACGTTCTTCCCGATGCATTTCCTGGGGATTGCGGGAATGCCTCGCCGGATGTCGGTCTATCCAACTGGTACGGGCTGGGACTTCTGGAACCTGGTCGCCACCATTGGCGCATTCCTGCTAGCAAGCTCCGTCTGGCTCTTTATCATGAATGTCTTTTATACGGCACGGCGTGGTGAGGCTGCCCCCAATGATCCGTGGGATGGCGCAACCCTGGAATGGGCGATTCCCTCCCCACCACCAGTCTATAACTTTGCCAAGGTGCCCACAATCACTGGTCGCGATGCCTTGTGGATTGAGAAGCGGGCGAATGAGGCGGCTGAGAAGTTGGGGCTGCCCCAAACGCAACCGACCATAGTTTCGCCAGATCCGAAGCTACAACGTGTCCATATGCCTAATCCCTCCTACTGGCCGTTGGGTGCTTCCATTGGGGTTGGGTTGATCTTTGGGGGCTTCCTGACTCCATTCCTGGTCGCTGGGGCCATTCCTGCGCTTACCCTGCTGGGTATTGTGGTGTTGATCATCAGTATCTTCGCGTGGTCATTTGAGCCTGCGGGCTAAGGAGCGTAGTTCGTCCACTTGTGTTATCAGGTGGGCGAATCGCATTCCCCTGGTATGGTAGGAGGGAACGTGGCAACAGCGATCTCTGAGCAAGGGCATATTCTCCAGCCAGCCCATGATGATGGGCATGATGATGGGCATGGCGACGGCCACGGCGAAAGCCATGCTGGTTCGATGGGGCTTGATATGGTCAAGCTCCTGATGTGGACCTTCATTGCCTCAGAATGTTTACTTTTCGGCACGCTGATCATGTCATTCCTCGCGTACCTGGGTCGCCATGAGCAGTTGGCAGCGCATGGCCTGGAGGCGATGTGGAAAGGCCCATTGCCGCATGAGGTGTACGATATTCCCTATACCTCAGTGAGCGCGTTCGTGTTGTTGCTCAGTAGCCTAACGATGGTGTTGGCCCTGGCTGCGGCCCAGGCGAATCAGCAGCGCCAATTACGGATCTGGTTGGTGGCAACCGCGCTGCTGGGTACGGTTTTCCTGGGGGGGCAGTTCTTCGAATTTACCACCTTCAAAACGCACGAGAATCTCTGGTTTGATACCAATCAGTTTGGCTCTACCTTCTTCTTGCTCACTGGTTTCCATGGGGCGCACGTTACCGTTGGGGCAATCTGGTTGCTCTCACTATGGCTCTATTCGTTGCGATACGGAATTCCCCCATCGAAAGCCCGGATTGTGGAAATTGCTGGGTTGTACTGGCACTTTGTCGATGTCGTCTGGATCGTCATCTTCACAGTGGTCTACCTGACCCCTGTTGCGCTACAGTTCTAAAATACCGCGCGAAAGCTAGAGCGAGGGAAAGATGGTAACGCAAGAAGTTCCTGCACACGGTGCTGATCATGGAGGGCATACGGAAGCCCATGCCCATCCAGGGCCCAAGACGTACATTCAGATTGCGGTGATCCTGGCGATTATTACGGCGATTGAGGTGTTCATCCTCTATCTGCCAGAGATGGGTTTTGGGGCGGCGCGGCCTTTCCTGGTGCCAGCCTTTATCATCCTCTCCGTTCTCAAGTTTGTCCTGGTCGTCGGCTGGTATATGCATTTGAAGTTTGACGATTCGTTTTATCTGAGGATGTTCGCCTTCTCACTGATTATCGCGCTGACGTTGGCGACAGGCTTTATCGCGCTCTTTCATGGGATTCATCTGGGGCTATAAGCTGCCAGCGTTTCCATTGCGCGCAAGGTTTGCTCGGTATCTCACACAGCCCAATGCCACCGGGGTATTGGGAAGGGTGGTCTAGATGCAAGTACGACCCACTACGCCTGCCAACAAACGTTGGCAAAGCTACTCTACTCGCCGTGAGGCTGAGCAGATCGCAGCGTGGAAGCGGGCGGCTTGGCAGATGTTCTGGCTCCTGGTTTTTGGCAAACTGGGTATTATGATTGCCCTTGCCATCGTGACCTTTCGGGTGATGCATTCAACGAGCCGAAGCTGGAGTATCTTAATTCTGCTGAACTGGTCCTGGATTGTTCTGGCTGTGGCACTTGTGGTTGGGCCAATTGCCTATTGGTGGCGATTACGCCGGGTACGCCGCAAGCGCAAGGCACTAATTTACGCCGAATGGCATATTGACTAGGGTGATGAGTAGCGAAGCACTGGCTGTAAAGGAGGAAGCACTTGATGCGTAGTCGGATTTTTCCGTATCTCGTGCCGCTGATCGCGGTAGGTATTGCTGCAGTCTTGATTATTGGTATCGGCAATATCCTACTTTTTACGGCTGATGCTTTTCATACCTATGGCGAGTTTGGCAAGGTCATGCCCGCCCTGGTTGGGCTGATCTTGGTGATCCTGATCGGCCTGGTTGCGGCGCTCATGTCGCTCCGAGCTTCCAAACTGCCCCCTGCCGCTATTCCTGAACCACGCTCGCATGAGCCAGTACGCCGTATTGATCTGGGCGCAGGATATATCGCAGGGCAGTTCGTGTTCTTCGCTGGATTAGCCCTACTCTTGCTCTTCATCGTCATGTCATTCAAGCGCTGAGTAGCAGATTTCATTGCGACGAGGGTTGGTGCAGGATTTGGGGAATCGCCTGCACCAACCCTTTGCTTTTGTCCAGCGGCAATCGTCCTGTGCTCCGCGCTCCAAGGTTCCTGATCGAGGATGATCATGATGCAGACGTTAGTTCCGTTACGATGGGTTTTTGAACCAGCGATTTTCTTTGGAGTCAACTTGCTGACGCTGGCGTATCTGGGGGTGATCTTTCGCTGGCATCGGTACTTTCCTGATGCACAGCCAGTGCCACCAGGAAGAGTATTGTCCTTTCTGCTCGCGATGGCGACGATTCTCCTCAGTCTCCTTTCACCTCTGGCTGATTTGAGTGATAATTTCCTGTTTAGCGCACATATGGTCGAGCATCTGCTCATTACGATGGTGATGCCTCCATTGTTGCTTCTGGGGACACCAGGCTGGATGATTCGCCCACTCTTTGTCCAGTTCCCTGGTTTGTTACGCCTTGGTAAAGTGCTGACGAACCCAATCGTCGCGTTTACAGCTTTCAATGTCGTGTTTCTCGGCTATCATCTGCCCCTGTTCTACGATCTTTCTCTGGCTTCGCAATATCTGCACGCCTTTGCCCACCTCGTCTTTATGCTAACTGCTATTCTTACCTGGTGGCCGATATTGAGCCCATTGCCCGAATTACCACCATTATCACCACCACTGCAAATGCTCTATCTGTTTGCGCAAACCTTACCCTCACAGGTGTTGGGTGCCTATTTCACGTTCAGTGATAGTAACTTTTACGTGCTTTACCGCTCAGCGCCACGGGTGTGGGCGACACTAACCCCTGAGCTTGATCAGCAATTAGGGGGCTTAATTATGTGGGTGATTGGGGGTACGTTCTTTCTTTTGGTCTTTGCTGGTGTTTTTGTCCGTTGGGTTGCGGTGAGCGAATCAAAAGAACGACGGCGTTATCGAGCGCTGGGTCATCCTGGCTAATTTCGGATGCTGACGCGTTGGTGATTGTTGGAACAGAGGATCGATTGTGCAGTGGTGTAGCCTCAGAATACTACGTTTCTCCCTGGGTCTGGTGCTGGTGTTGGCGCTGGCGGCATGTAGTGCAGCAGGGGCCAATAGCAACGCTGGTGGCGGGAACACCGGGTTTTCAACCGAAGTCTTCGCGAATCAGGTGCGGGTTGTGGCTGATCCGCAAGGGGCACTGAAGTGGGATCGGGCTACCTATGAGGCGAAGGCTGGTGCTGTTACGTTTGTCGTCATCAATACGAGCCCCATCTCCCATAACTTTGTGCTTGATGGTAATGGCGTACATTTGGTTTCCAAGAACTTTCGCACACAGACGCCCCAGTATCTCTCGGTACCACAGCTTGCTCCTGGTGAATATCAGATCATTTGTACCGTACCTGGGCATCGTGAGGCGGGGATGGTGGCGCGCCTGATTGTCACCTAACGCGAATGGCACCGATTGCTCGGCAAGATGGTATATAATGTCGCCATAGTAGGGGGAGCTACTGCACTGATCACAAACAAGGCTGCGCGTCGTGTGCAGGAGAGCGGTGTCAGCAAGGAATGCTCAGCGGTAGCTTGCTGTTGAGTAGGGATCGCGGGGGCGAGGTAGAACGACCATAAAATGATTATGGTCAGGTGGAGGATGTTCGATGGCGGGGATGACCCTTCAGCGGCCAATGAACCAGCGCTCAAGTGGGGTTGAACTCTTTTCCTGGTATTATCTGCGCATCTCTGGTGCGCTGCTCGTCATCCTTGCGCTGGGGCATATCTTCATTACGCACTACCTGAATGTTCCTGCGGAAACGACCAGTAACTTTGTGCTGGCTCGTTGGGCGAATCCGCTCTGGCGTACCTTTGACTGGCTACTGCTAATGGCCGCCATGACGCACGGCCTGATCGGCTTGCGTCTCTCGATTGATGATTACCTGCATAGCGCCGGGTTGCGCGTCTTTGCGCAGGCACTAACCTGGGTAGTTGGGGCAATCTTTATCGCGCTTGGCTCGGTCACGATCTTTACGTTGAATGTCGAGGCAACGCATCCCGGCGTCCTGAATGATCAGCGGTGGATTGCCAAGCTGATCGATGGCTCGCTCGTCCTGGTTGCTATTCTCACCTATCTGGCAGTACTTGCCTTTATCGTCTGGGTTGCCATGACCGTTGGCCGTGGTGGTGCGCCAGTCTACTGGGGTGATCCAGGGCAATATGCCTGGGTGATGCACCGCGCTACCGGGATCGGGGTGTTGTTCTTCCTGCTCGTCCACATTGTCGATATCGCCCTGATTGGCCTCGGTCGTGACCTCTACAATGAAACTGTGGAGTTTTACGCCAATCCGTTCCTGATTCCGATGGAGATCATGCTGGTTGGTGCAGTTATTTATCACTCACTCAACGGGATTCGCATAATCTTGATTGACTTCTGGAAGCCAGGGGGCGTGCAGTTTGAGCGGCCACTCTACTACCTGATGTTGGCTTTGACGGTACTCTTTACATTGCCGAGCGGGATCATCATCCTGATGCACGCGCTGGGTGCTCGCTGAGCGCGTACCACAGTAGCGGCTACTCCATCGCCCCGTCCTGCGCATTTCGCTCAAGGAGGCGCAATGACAACACTTGTGATCCAAGGCGGGCTAGTTGTTACTGAAGGCGGTGTGCATCGGGCTGATATTGTGGTGCGCGATGGGCAGATTGCGGCCCTGACGAGCGACGCTAGCCCCTACCTTGCCACTGCCGATGACGTAATTGATGCAAGTGGTTTGACGATTCTCCCCGGTGGTATTGACCCGCATACGCATATGCGTGAACCGGCAACGCTGCCGCGTGAAGGCTTTGCGACTGGTACGGCGGCGGCAGCCGCTGGCGGGATCACGACGATTGTCGAGATGCCACAGGCTGATCCGCCAACCACAGATGGGGCAACATTTGCCGAGAAGCAGGCGGGAATCGCCGCCCATGCGTTGATTGACGTTGCGCTCTACGGCGGAGCCATTGGCCAGGATCCCGCGTTGTTGCGCGAACAGGCGGAGGCTGGCGCGGTAGCCTTCAAGTCGTTTATGTGTGGGTCGAGCCCACAATACCCCCAGATTAATGATGCCCAACTCTACGATACCTTGCTCACCGTAACAGCACTGGACTCGTTTCTGACTGTTCATGCTGAGAATGACGACCTGCTGAGTGCGGGCCTGCGGCGATTGCAGGATGCCGATCGCCACGATCCCCTGGCCCATGCTGAATCACGACCACCCTACGTCGAGGTGGCCGCAGTGCGTACTGCGCTCTATCTAGCGGGGCAGGCGAATGCCCATGTCCATATCGCGCACGTCAGTGCGGCTGGTTCGCTGGTCGCCATTGCCGAGGCGCGGGCTGCTGGTGGTTGGGTGACTGCCGAAACCTGCCCCCAATACCTGCTGTTGACCGAAGATGATTTGGTGCGACTGGGACCGTGGGCGCGCTGTGCGCCAGCAATCCGTACCCAGGAACACGTTGAGGCGATGTGGCGGGGTCTGGCTGATGGCACACTGGATTTTGTTTGCTCCGACCATGCGCCATATACGGTTGAGGAAAAAGAAGCTGGGCGCGCGTCGATCTGGAAAGCCCCGCTTGGTCTGAACGTCGTACAGTTTATGAATCCAGCGGTATTGAGTGAGGCGCTCCACACCTGGGGCTTTCCACTTGAACATTGTGCGGCGATCACGGCAACGAATGCCGCCCAAATCTTCGACCTCTACCCGCGCAAAGGGACGATTCAGGTTGGGGCTGACGCCGATCTTGTCTGCTACGATTTTGAACAGGAAACGGTATTGCAAGATGCCGATTTGTTGACTCGCCACAAGCGGTCAGCCCTGGCGGGGCGTACTGTGCGGGCCACCGTGCGCCGCACGATTTCGCGTGGCCGCACGATTTATGCTGATGGACAAATCATGGCTGAGCCAGGCGCAGGCCAGTTTGTGACGCGTGTTGGCTAACGGCGTACGTTTGACCCAGTGGAATCGCATTGTCGTATCTACCTCGCCCTAATCCAACCGCACGCAGCCAACACGCGCCGCGTGCGGGGCGGCGACCATTGCCCCGGCGTCAGCGTCGCTTTCCCCCTACGCTCGCGCTCTTTCTGGTGCTTGCTGCGGTCTACCTGCTGACGAGCGGCGGCCACACCTATAGCTATGACGAAGAAACGATGTTTGGGCTGACGCAGAGTATTGTCGAGCGCGGCAGCCTCGTTGTACCAACCTGTCCAGGCTGCGCAGTGCTGCGTTCGATCCCGATGCCAGAAGGGCGGAATTACTCCCGCTATGGGCCGGGCCAATCGCTGGTAGCGATACCTGCCTATCTGCTAGGGCGGGCGATTGCCGCAGGTGATAACGCGGCCACCTGGATTGCCACGCGTTATCTGGCGACCTTACTGACGGCGCTCGTCACGGCGGCGATTGGGGCGTTGCTTTATCGACTGGTGCGGCAACTTGGGTATCGTCATGGAATCGCCCTAATTGTGGCGTTGCTCTACGCCTTTGGTACGCAGGCCTGGCCCCGCGCCAAGACGTTCTTTGCTGATCCACTTACGACGCTGTTGATCATGATCGCCGTCTATTGCTGGTATCGACTCGACCAACCTAGCGCGGAGCAAGGGCGGCGCAATTCCTTGTTGCGCTGGGCAGTGGGGTTGGCGGTGTGCTGTGGGTTGGCA
Organism: Chloroflexia bacterium; assembly: GCA_039810045.1. Lineage (GTDB taxonomy): Bacteria > Chloroflexota > Chloroflexia > Thermomicrobiales > CADCWN01 > CADCWN01. The sequence goes on along the minus strand of JBDHWF010000158.1, from coordinate 868 downwards.
GTAGCCGTGAAGTTCGCCGCGGGCATTATCCTGCCCGTCTTTGCGGTCGCTGGTGGCTATAGCCTCTGGCGGCAGTGGCGCAGCGGTGCCCTGACAACCCGTGAGTTGACCCAGATCGCCGGTGCGGCGGCAGTGGCTGTGCTGGTGCCGCTGCTACTGGTTGGCTATTACAACTCTATTCGCTTTGGCTCACCGCTGGAAACAGGCTACGGTGGGCGTGAAGTTGGTGCGGTACAGCAGGGTAACTGGCGTGAGGCCCTGCCTGGGTTGCTGGTCAGCCCAGGCAAGGGGCTGCTGGTCTTCTCGCCAATAGTGTTGCTGGGGCTTGCTTCGTGGTTTCTCTTTGCCCGCCGTTCTCTGCGGTTGGCGCTGCTGGTTGGGGTATTGAGTATCGAGCATATTGCGTTCTATGCCCGTGTGCCACAGTGGGATGGTGGCACCTGTTGGGGGCCGCGTTACCTCGATTTCATTGTGCCACTGCTGGTGCTGCCGACTGCCGCCGGGATAGCGTGGTTACGCCAACAGCGGCAGTCCTTACAAATCATCGTCAGCACGATTGCTGGCGTGATCATTGGCGTGGCGCTGGTGGTGCAATTGCTCGGGGTGTTGGTCAACTTTGATACAGGCTACAATCGGGTAACAACGGGTAGTCGCTACTTCTCGGTCAAGAATTCGCCTTTGACGATCCATACGCAGATCTTGCAGGAACGGATCGGTGGCTGGTGGGCCGTGCAGTTCCCACGCCAGGATGCGGTGATCCCCAGTGGCGAAATCTCGCTGCCCAATGAGATCACTCCCCTTTGGCCGCGCTATCTCCCCGCCGAAGCGACGCTGCGGATTCACGCCCAGGGCCCTGGTGCCGTAACAG
>JBDHWF010000157.1:0-8361 GCA_039810045.1 Chloroflexia bacterium | reverse complement strand
AGCGTCAGTTCGATCTTCCGCTCAGCGAGCCGTTTCCGCAGCCCGCCCAGTTGAATCTCAACGATCTGGTCGAGTTGCTCCCGACTGAGGCTGTGGAAGATGATCGTTTCATCGACGCGATTGAGAAACTCAGGGCGGAAGTGCTGCGCCAGCGCTTCGCTGACCCGCGCCTGTATTTCACTATCGGATAGCCCCGGCTGATTGATGAATTGGCTGCCGATATTCGAGGTCATGATCACGACGGTATTCTTGAAGTCAACGGTGCGGCCCTGCCCATCGGTCAGGCGACCATCATCCAGCAATTGCAGCAGGACGTTGAAGACATCAGGATGCGCCTTCTCAATCTCGTCGAACAGCAGCACACTGTACGGGCGGCGGCGGACTGCCTCGGTCAACTGCCCACCTTCGTCATAGCCCACGTATCCTGGAGGCGCACCGAGCAAGCGAGCGACGGTGTGTTTCTCCATATACTCCGACATATCAAGGCGGATCATCGCGTTCTCATCATCGAACAGGAACTCGGCCAATGCCCGCGCCAGTTCAGTTTTCCCAACCCCGGTGGGGCCAAGAAAGATAAACGAGCCAAGCGGGCGATTGGGGTCTTGCAAGCCAGCCCGGGCGCGGCGAATGGCGTTTGCCACGGCCACAATCGCTTCGTGTTGCCCAATCACCCGTTGGTGGAGGCGATCCTCCATCCGCAGCAATTTCTCGATTTCGCCTTCAAGCAGGTTGCTAACGGGAATCCCCGTCCACTTTGCCACGACTTCAGCAATATCATCGGCGGTAACTTCCTCTTGCAAGAGGCGACCACCCTGGTCTAGTCGATCCAGTTGGTCTTCGGCTGCCTGCACCTGGGTTTCCAGGTCGCGCAGGGCGCCGTAGCGGAGTTCCGCAGCGCGGCCATAATCAGCAGCGCGTTCGGCCTGTTCTGCTTCAAGCCGCGTTGCTTCCATCTTCTCGCGCAGCGTGCTGATCTCCTGAATGGCGTCGCGTTCCTGCGCCCACTTCGATTGCAGCGTATTCCGTTCCTCTTGCAGATCGGCCAGTTCGCGTTCAAGGGCAAAGAGGCGATCCCGCGAGGCGTCGTCTTGCTCCTTGCGCAGTGCTTCGCGCTCAATCTCCAGGCGACTCAATCGCCGCGAGACTTCGTCTAGCTCGACTGGCATGGAGGTAATCTCCATCCGTAGGCGGGCGGCGGCCTCGTCTACCAGGTCAATCGCCTTATCGGGCAGGAAGCGGTCGGTAATGTAGCGATTGGAGAGGACGGCAGCGGCAACAATCGCGCTATCCAGAATGCGAACCTGATGATGCATTTCGTAGCGGTCGCGCAGGCCACGCAAGATGCTGATCGTATCTTCGACCGTTGGCTCCCGCACGAAGACAGTCTGGAAGCGCCGTTCGAGCGCAGCATCTTTCTCGATATATTTGCGATACTCGTTCAGCGTCGTTGCTCCGATGCAATGTAATTCGCCACGCGCCAGCATCGGCTTCAGCATATTCGAGGCATCCATTGCCCCTTCTGCTGCGCCTGCACCAACAACCGTATGCAACTCATCGATGAACAGCACGATCTGACCCGCGCTTTCTGTCACTTCTTTGAGGACAGCCTTCAGCCGTTCCTCAAACTCGCCGCGAAACTTCGCCCCAGCGACGAGTGCGCCAAGGTCAAGCGCGATGATGCGCTTATTGGCAAGCCCTTCTGGCACGTCGCCGCGCACAATCCGCCCAGCGAGCCCTTCGACAATCGCCGTTTTCCCCACTCCTGGTTCACCAATCAGGACTGGGTTGTTCTTGGTGCGGCGGGAAAGCACCTGGATCACGCGCCGAATTTCCTCATCGCGGCCAATCACCGGGTCGAGTTTCCCCTGCTCGGCCAGTTCGGTCAGGTCGCGCCCATACTTTTCGAGCGCCTGATATTTTTCTTCGGGATTCTGGTCGGTCACGCGCTGATTCCCCCTTATTTGCGTCAGAACGCCAAAGATTGCGTCGCGAGTAAGATTGTTCTCGCGCAAGATTCGCCCAACTGCGCCACCAGCAGGCGCGGCATCCACGATCCCCAACAGCAGGTGCTCAGTGCTGACGAACTCATCTTTGAAGTTCGCCGCTTCTTCCTCCGCCTTTTGGAGCGCAGTACGAAGATTCGTACTCAGGGTGGGCTGGGAGACATATTGCAGCTTTGGCACTGCATCTAAGGCTCCGTTGACCTCGACAAGGATTGTTCGCGGGTCGTGCCCTAATTTCAGCACAACCTGTGGCACGATTCCGTCGGTTTGGGATAGCAACGCCCATAGCAGATGCTCAAGATCCATCTGAGAGTTGTTGCGCCGGGTTGTCTCGTTTTGCGCGGCGACAAGTGCCTCCTGGGCTTTTTCGGTAAAACGGTTTGGGTTCATATACTTCCTCCTTCGAACACCTCATTGTGCCCTGTCCGTGGGCTTAGCGTTGGCTAGCGTCTAGAACGACTGGCCGTTCCTGCTGGCTCAGTTTTCGTTGATGTTTCCTGCTGGTCTGCTACCCCCAGGGCTTGTAAGAGTTCGTGAACCTCTTGCTCAACGAGTTGTTGAGCTGCTGCCTGGGAGTCGGCATTGAGTACACCATCGCGCAGGTCGCTGAGGCGTTGTGTTAGCCCAAGGGCCAGCTGCACCCCAGCCAGGTTTAGCCCGACATATTCAACCAGGTGCTTGATCTGGCGCAGTCGTTCAATATCTTCAGCGGAGTAGAGGCGCAAACGCCCCTGGGTGCGCGAGGGCTTAATGAATTGCTCACGCTCATATTTACGCAGCGTTTGCGCGTGCATATCGAGCAGTCGAGCAGCAACGCTAATAACGTAGAGTGGTTCGCGGTCATGCATTCCTGATGCCTCCTAGTGCATTGTACTACGTACAGTATATAGATTGCTACGACTTGTGTCAAGGTTTATAACACGCGATTTCAAGTAACTTGACCAGGCAAGCGCGGCGATGCGCAGGCCTGGTTGGGCGATTCCAGCTTGAAAGATCACATCTTTTGTCTTTCCTGGACAGAAAAAATCTGCCCGTTATTGGCGGGTCATCAGGCGACTTGCGACCTTGACGTACTGGCACGCAAGAGTTATAATAGAACAAGTGTTCTATAGGTACTGCTTCATGGTGAAGTAGCTTGTGGAGTGAGGGAAACGCCAATGACTAACCATGAGATCGCCAATATTCTGTTTAATATCGCCACCTTACTGGAGATGTCGATCGGGAATCCATACCGCATTCAAGCCTATCGTCGGGCGGCGCGGGGGATGTTGCGGTTACGCACCGAGGCGACGGAGTTGATCGCTGCTGGTGAGGAGTTACCGATTCCTGGTCTTGGTCGTCGCCTGCGGGCCAAGATCGCCCAACTGATTCAAGGAGGCCGGATGGCCTTTTATGAGGAATTGATCGCCGAGCAGCACCCCGCGATTCAGTCGCTGATGCGCGTGGAGACTGTAGGGCCGAAGACCGCCTTTCGCCTCTTTACGGAATTGCACCTGACTTCGCCCGAAGCGCTGCTCTTTGCGGCGCGGCGGGGCCGGATTCAGCAATTGCCAGGGTTTGGGCCACGGCGCGAGCAGGTGCTAGCCGAAGCCGCCGCAAAGGTGGTGACACCATCACGACCGCCAGTAGCACCTCCACCCGCTGGTGGGCAACTACGTTTGCCAGCGTTGGTGGCCTAGCTAGAGCGCACGGCTGCTGCGCGATGAGGAGGTACGATGGCGATGATTCAAGCCACGCTCGCTGATTCCACCATGATCACTGAGCAAGACGATTTCTTCACGGCGCTAGAGTCGCCCGCTGAAGAGACGCCCACGCTGCCAGCGAACGCTACCTGCCCGCTACCGGCAGGCTATCGGCCCAGGCTGACCTTGCACCCTAGGATCTATCAGACCGATGCGATTGCCGCCTGGTTGCAGCAAGAAGGTCGCGGAGTAGTGGTGCTGCCAACAGGGGCGGGGAAGACCGTTGTGGCCCTGATGGCGATTGAGCGGTTGGCCGTGCGGACCCTGATTGTTGTGCCGACGATTGAGTTACTAACGCAGTGGCGAGCCGTCGTGAGCGAACGACTGGGATTAACAGAAGATCAGGTTGGCATTATTGGTGGTGGGCAGCGCATCCTGCGCGATATTACGGTGATCACCTTTGATTCCGCAGCGATGGCCTCCCGCAAGCTCGACCGTTTTGGCCTGCTGATTGTTGATGAAGCCCATCACCTGCCTTCTGGGCACTATCGCAAAATCGTGCAGAAAGTGGCTGCGCCCTATCGCCTGGGCTTATCGGCGACGCCAGAGCGCCTTGATGGGCGGCATCGTGACCTCGATACGTTGCTTGGCCCGGTAGTCTTTCATCGGCTGCCCGCCGAACTCGCCCGTGATCGGCACATTGCTGAATATACCGAGCGACGGCTGTTTGTTGACCTCTCGCCCGCGGAGCGTGGTCGCTACGATCTGCTGATGGCGCAGTTTCGCTGGTATCTTGCCCGCAATGCTATCGCCACTGGCCCAGATTTTTACAGTGAATTAGTGCGGCGGGCTGGTGCCGACCCCGCCGCGCGGCAGGCATTGCAGGCGCACCAGCAAGCGCGCATGATCGCGCTGAATGCCGAGGCGAAGATCGCCACCGTGGCTGAACTGCTGGCGCAGCACCGCGATGATAAAGTGATCATTTTTTCTGAGTACAACCTTTTGGTTGACGCGATCAGTCGGCAGTTGCTGCTTCCGGCAATTACCTACCGCACCGGGGCGGGTGAGCGGGCGAGTATTCTGGCGGGTTTTCGTGAGGGCCGCTACAGCAAGCTCGTGACTGGTCGTGTGCTGAATGAAGGGGTTGATGTTCCCGACGCGAATGTAGCGATTGTGGCGAGTGGCTCGGCGGGGACGCGCGAATATATCCAACGCCTGGGGCGGATTCTCCGCCCGAAGCCAACCCAGGCGATCCTCTATGAGTTAGTGACGCGCAAGACCAGTGAGGGGCAGGCGGCAAAACGACGCCGGCCTGCGGCAACACGGCTTCCTCAAGCGGCCTAACCTGTGTTTCAAGTTGCTGAACCTGCTGCACCAGAGGGGAAGCCCCTCTGGTTGGCCCGCCGCGTTGCTCAGTCTAATAAGCTACACGTTGTCCAGTATTGGGAGGTTGACTGATGGCCTTTCGTAGCCAGGATTTGCCCAAAACGATTCGCCGCGATAAGCGCACTGGCACCCGCCGCCTCTATCCACGGTTCTTGCGCGACGATGCCATCAAGCCACAATTGGCGATTGCGATCCGCTTTTTTGAGACTAAGCTCGGATTATTACGGCGAGAGTTAGAGGCCGATCCGCTGATCCAGCTTTTCGGTGAGCCTCGACTGGCACGGTGTTTGGTCAGTTGTTTAGGGCGATCCTATCGGTATCGTACCCGGCAGTTCAGCGATTTGCTGGGAACAGAGCGGGCCGCAGCGCTTGCCGAGCAGGGGATTGTCACGCCGCGTGATTTGCGCGCCCTGGCTTATGCCAATGCCCAGGATGCTGGCGGGTTTGTCGCCCCAGCGGAGCGGGCGGAGTATCTCAATACGCTTCTCGCTGATCTTGACCTGGTTGAAGTGGAGCAAGCGCTCTGGCTTGATGCCCCAGATCAGGCACTCCTGATCCGCGTTGGGCCAGTCCCAACGGTCGAAGATACGATTGCGCTCTATCAACTCCAACTGCTCGAATCGTTTCTGCGCCTCGCGCCCACCGTGACCCTGGGTCTACGTGGTGACCGCGCCCTGATCGCAGCTCTCGCCGCCCGCCATGAGGTACGCGTGACGCTTGGCGCAACCACCGTAACGCTGCACGGTCAACAAGACGCCCTTGGGTCGTGGAGCCGACACGGCCAGCGGTTAGCGCGGTTGGTGGTTTTGCTGGCTGGCCTCAACCTGGTAGGGCCAGGGCAGGCTACTGTCGCTATTGGCGATGAGATCTGCGACTGGCCGCTCGATGCAGCGACCTTGCAATATGCCCAGCCAAAGCAGAGTTGGGCTTCTTCAGCGGACACCTGGGCGGCCACTGCTGAATTTCTGGCAGCAGCCCAGCGGCGACAAGGGCGATTGGCGGGCTGGCGATTACAACGCTGGCCTGAACCACAGGTAACGGTTGATGGCGTGATCTGGCCCGATTGCACGATCAATCGCGGCACTATCACGATTGGGTTGCTGGCGCTGACCGCCGCGCAGGTACGCACCAAGGCGACCGCGCTGCTGGCCCTGGCTGAACGCTTACCGTTCATCGTGCTGGTACGTGGCCCTTTGCGTGCGGTACCGTTGGGGCTGACTGTCTTTTCGCTTGATAGTCCCGATCTCGTTGCTGACCTTGATGCGTACCTCACGCGTACCTTCCCGCTCGATACCGGGAAGCTGGCCCCCGCGTGGTTGACTGCGCTCGCCGAAGCAACCCGGGCGGCGGGAACCCTGGCAGAATCGGAATTAGCCAGAAGGCTTGATTGCAGTGAAGAACTGGTAGCGGCACGGCTCAATGTGCTTGAAGAACCAGACCTCCAGTATATTGACGGTTTTGGGCTGTGCGCCGAACCTTTCCTGGCTGACGCCCAAGAGCTCTACGATGGTGAAGTTGCGCGTGGCAGCGGACGGCTCGATCTGGGGATTCTGGGGCGACGGCTGCGGACGTTTGTTGGTCACAATGAAGGTCTATACGCGCTGATTGCTCACCTGAGTGGCGAATTACGCGCTGTTGCCTAAGAGTTAGGCGGGTTTGCCAGCGATGCGACCACGCCTGCGACTGCCTGTTGCTGCTGGCACAGTCAGCAGCAACGGCGTTCCTTGACCCGTGGTTGGTTGGGGTGCTAGTGGTTCACGGCCTTCCACTGCACAGGTAGTGCGCTGCACGGCGCTTCGTGGTTGGCGCGGGGCAGGCGCCCACTGTTGCTGACATGGTGGCGCACAGTTCAGGCCCACGGCAGGTGGGCCTGAAAGAGCCAGGTTCTGACTACAACGACCGATTAGCTGCGCCCCAGCGAATGCAGGGTCAACCCGCCCTTGCTCATCAACGTCAAGTGCATACCGTGAGCAATTACTCCCTGCTGGTTTGGGGCAATTGGCGGTTGCCCCAGCATACCACTCAGGATCCAGACTCAGCGTAAAGAGCGCGAAGCCGCGTACCCGCGCTGGTAAATGCCGCATTGCCTCGACATAATATTGTGCCTTTAAGGCCCAGGGCATCGCTGCGTCAATACCTGCCTCGGTAATGTAGATTGGCAGGGCCGTCTGACTTAACACGCGGTCGAGGATGAGCAGGGGGCAGTGGGCATCGCCATTACTGCCGGCACAGTCGAACTGTTCGCTGGCAGTGTGGTTGGCGGGATACGCTTGTGCAAACGTATCTGCGCCATAGAGATGCACGCCAAGCGCATCGTAGTGCGTACTGATCGCCCCCAGACCATCGCCGTGATCAGCCAGCAAGGTATCGAGATAGGCGAGCCCACGATATTCGTCAAGGGTGCTATTGGGTAATCCGAGGCGGGTTGGGAGGGAGGCCATCCAGCGCAGGTTCGGGTGTGATTGCCGATAGCGCGGGCCAAGGTCGCGGATCGTGGCGAGCAGGCTATAGCGAGCTACCAACGGACTAATCCCCGCCAGATCTGGTTCATTGCCCACTTCAAGCCAAAAGTTAACTGCCGGATGGCGTTGGATATAGTCGAGCAACGAAATCGTGGTACCGAGCAGCGGTACCGTCAATTGCTGTTCTACGTCAGCAGGGGCGGTGCGTGTTTCCGCGGTCCGCACGATGATCGTCTGCGCGCCTGCCGCGATGGCCGCATCAAACTCTGCCGCGCTGAATGTTGGCGTAGTTGGGTATTGATCGTAAAAGAGAGAGAACTTCGCCAACCTGGGGCGCAGGCGGGCATAGGCCGGGAGTTGGTAATTCTGCCAGTTCTCCGGGTTGATGAAATTGACGCCAACTTCCAAGAGGCTCGTCGCACTGTCGGTGCTTGCTGCTAGCGGGCTGGCAGTGCTACTGTATGGTTGCCAGGTAGCCCAATTGGCCGCGGCCAGATCGCTGGCCGCTAGGCTGTAGAGAAAACCATTGAGCCCCTGCCCAATCAGCAATAACTGCCCATTTTCGATGATCGGCTGAGGAGTTGCAGCGAGGGGGCCACCCAGCGCGATTGGCTGGGAAAACTGGCTTCCATCAAGCGAGTGTTGTGTCCAGACCAGTCCCGCACTATCGCGGGTGAAGATGTGCAGTTGTTCGGCAAAGCCAATTGCGGTGGGGGCGAACGCGCTGTGGCTCGCGAGCCGTTGCCAACCGCTATAGGTGCGGCCATCGGTGGAGCGATTGACCTGTAGTGTGCCGTCAGGGCTGCGGAGAAGAATAACCAGCAGCTG
>JBDHWF010000156.1:0-8434 GCA_039810045.1 Chloroflexia bacterium | reverse complement strand
AGCGTTGCGTGCGTGTGAGAAAGTTGAGGACAGATGCAGTATGGAATCCTTGGCGGTGGTGCCTTAGGGTTGGTGGCTGCGCTTCGTTTAGCTGAACGGGGCGAGCAGGTGACGATCTACGAACGTGAACCAGTGGCTGGTGGCCTCGCCGCAGGGTTTCAGATCGATGATGCTTGGCTAGAGAAGTTTTATCACCATATTTTTCGCACTGATCATGCTGTGGTGCGCCTGATTGCTGAGCTTGGTTTGACCGATCGGTTGCGCTGGCCCCGCCCCCGCACTGTCACGCTTTGGGACGGTCAGATCCACCAACTTGATTCGCCACTTACCGTCTTGCAATTTACCCCACTGACCATGCCGCAACGATTACAGATGGCTGCTGCCCTGGCCTTTCTCAAAGTTTCCCCAGTGGCGCCCCTCGAAGGGAAACTCGCCAGCGCCTGGTTGCGGCGCTGGATGGGGCAGGAGCCATATCGGATCGTTTGGGAACCACTGTTGCGTGGCAAGTTTGGGGCGACTCGTGATGAGATTGCGCTCTCGTGGTTTTGGGCGCGAATTCATGATCGCACCACTGAACTAGGCTATCTCCGTGGCGGCTTTCAAGCAGTCTATAACCGTCTGGTAGCGCGTATTGAAGCCCTTGGCGGTACGGTTCACCTCGGCGTGACGGTGCAAAATGTACGGAGGGTAGAGGGCGGTGGTCTGGTCGTCACCACTGATCGTGGAGAACAGCAGTTTGATCGGGTTATCTCGACACTGCCACCACGGTTGTTCTGTCGCTTGGTGCCTGAACTACCGAGCAGTTATCGTGAGCAGTACGATTGGGGCCGGGCGTATGGGGCACACTGCCTGATCTTGGCGCTTGATCGGTCGCTGACTGATGCCTATTGGATGAACGTGAATGATCCGGGCTTTCCCTTTCTGGCCTTGGTGGAGCATACCAACTATATGCCAAATGGGGATTATGGTGGGCGGCACCTGATTTATCTGGGGAATTACCGCCCGATGGATGACCCACTTTTTACCCAGAGTAAAGAGGAGATCCTGACGGAGTTTCTGCCGCACCTCTCAAAGATCAATCCCGCCTTTTCCCCAGCCTGGGTGACAGAGAGTTGGTCATTTGCTGCGCCGTTTGCCCAGCCGATCGTTACGACCGACTATAAAGAGCATATCCCCCCATTTGAGACGCCAGTAGCGGGCCTGTATGAGGCCAGTATGTTCCAGGTTTACCCGCATGATCGTGGGCAGAATTATTCGATCCTGCTGGCAGAAGCATTGGTAGAGAAACTGACAGCAGAATAGGGCAGAAAGCGGTTGTAACGGGCCAGGGGGCGTGATCATCGCGATCACGCCCCCTGGGTCTTGTGTTTTCAGCGCGGTCTAGACAAAGAGCGGGGCCAGCACCAAGGTGATCGTTGCCAGGAGTTTGATCAACACGTGGAGCGATGGACCAGCGGTATCCTTGAAGGGGTCGCCAACAGTATCACCAACGACAGCGGCGGCATGTGGCTCCGACCGCTTGCCAAGGACATTGCCCTGATCATCTTTCAGGCCGCCAGCCTCGATGAACTTCTTGGCGTTGTCCCAGGCCCCACCACCATTGTTCAGGACGTTCGCCATCAAGATACCGACCATCGTCCCCACCATCAGCATCCCAGCAGCAGCCTCGGCCCGCAGGAGTAAGCCAACAATGATTGGCACACCAACCGCGAGGATACCGGGGATAATCATCTCGCGCAGGGCCGAGCGCACGCTAATGTCGACACAGGCCGCATAGTCTGGTGGTACTTCGCCAGTCAGGATACGGGGTTCTGCCTGCCATTGGCGGCGTACTTCGTTGATCATCCCCTGGGCCGCACGACCAACGGCGCGAATCGCAAATGAGGAGAACAGGAAGATCAGCATCGCGCCGAGGAAGCCACCGATGAACACCTCCACATTCCCCAGATTGACTTCGTGTGCGCGATCCCAGATCGCGCGCCCGGCCTGCGAGGTAATCACTTCGCCAGCGTGCCTCAAGCGCAGGTTGCCAACTTCGTCGAGATAGGCGGAAAAGAGAAGGAAGGCGGCCAATGCTGCCGATCCAACGGCATACCCTTTGGTCAGGGCCTTGGTCGTATTCCCTGCCGAGTCAAGCGCGTCAGTGACATCGCGCACGCTCTCTGGCTGATCGCTCAGTTCCACGATCCCACCAGCGTTGTCGGTGATCGGGCCGAAGGTGTCCATGGCGAGGATGTAGGCGGCACTCATCAACATTCCCATCGTCGCCAGGGCGGTGCCAAAGATCCCGCCAGACTCAACCCCAGTGCTGGCCCCCAGCTTGAAGGCAGCAAAGAGGGTCAGAGCGATGGTGATCGCGGGTGCACCAGTGGTTTCCAGGCCAATTGCTAACCCCTGAATGATATTCGTGGCGGGGCCAGTTTTCGATGCCTCAGCGATCTGGATCACTGGACGATATGCGCCAGAGGTGTAGTACTGGGTGATGTACACAAAGGCGATCGACATCAGGATACCCAGCAGGCCACAAATGGCGAAGGTAAGCTGGCCCTGCGGCAGTACAAGGTAGGTGATCCCCACCAGGAAGATCGCTGACAAGACCGCAGTAGCATAGAAGCCACGATTGAGTACAGCCATTGGGTCGCCGATGCGCCCGCTGGGGCGAACGACCAGCACTCCGAGGATTGAGGCCAGCAACCCAAACGCGAGGACGATCAACGGGAAGAAGATCCAGCCGACATTGTTGCTACCAGTGGCGTGATAGAGGGCAACCCCTAAGATCATTGCGCCGATATTCTCAGCAGCAGTTGATTCAAAAAGGTCGGCACCACGGCCTGCACAGTCACCAACATTGTCACCAACAAGGTCGGCGATAACCGCAGGATTACGCGGATCATCCTCTGGCAAACCGGCCTCAACCTTCCCAACAAGGTCAGCGCCGACATCGGCGGCCTTGGTATAGATACCACCACCGAGTTGGGCGAAAAGGGCGACGAATGAGGCTCCAAAGGCATAGCCGATGATCAGGAATGGTGCGCTACCAGGATCAGTCGCTCCGCCGAAGGCATAGAAGATGCCAGTAACACCAAGCAACGATAACGAGACTACCAGGAAGCCAGAGACAGCCCCACCTCGTAGGGCGACCGTCAGGGCTTCACCGAGGCTGCGGCTGGCTGCCGAGGCCGTGCGCTGATTTGACTGCACCGCCACGAACATCCCGATATAGCCAGAAAGCCCGGAAAGGAAAGCCCCAACGATAAAGGCAATCGCTGTCTGTACCCCACGTCCAGGGTTCTCAAAGATCGTGATGAGTCCGCCGAGAACGACTGCGCCAACCAGCGCGAACAAGCCAATTGTTTGATATTGCCGTCGCAGGTAGGCCGTTGCCCCGGCGAAAATCGCCTCACCAATTTTCCGCATTTCTGGTGTACCAGTATCGCGGCGCATCACGTCGCGGGCCAGAAGAAGGGCAAAAAGCACCCCGATAACCCCGATAATTGGTACTGCCCAGATCAACGCCATTTGCATACTTTGCACTCCGCTGCTCCTCCCAAACGGTGCGCCCATGCGCCCGTATTCCCTGTGTTGCGATCCGCAATATTCTCCCCTGCGGTCGATTGTTCCCAGATGGCGCAAGGCCCAGCCTACAAACAGTTGGCGACCGCCTCGCTATTTGGCGAGGGAATCGCCGTTGTCAACAATTTGCTTGGTTGGTCCTCTTGCCGTCGCATGAGTACGCGCGAGTCTAACATAGTCGCTATGAACCTGTAAATCATTTCTGACCATTTTGGCGCGTGATCGGCGGTATACTGCTGCATATTGGCGGCGAGACGTTATTGATCAGGCAGGGTAGTGATGGCGGATCATTGGCGGCTCTTTATTGCGGTCATCCCCGATAGGCCGACACAACTGCTGGTGGAACAGACACAGGCGTATGCCAGAGCAGCGGGACTGACTGCACGCTGGGTCAAGCCAGCAGGGGTACACCTCACCCTGAACTTTCTGGGCGATCAGCCACAAGAGCGTGTCGCGGCCCTCTGCCAGGCCCTCCAGCAAGTAGCGGCGACCCAGCGTTCCTTTTCCCTCACGCTTGGTGGGGTTGGCGTATTTCCCAATCGGCAGCGCCCACGGGTTCTCTGGCTTGGTGTCGGTGGGGCAGTCGCTCCTTTGACGGCGTTGCAGCAGGCGGTGACAGTTGCCCTGACTGTGCTGGAGATTCCCGCTGAGACTCGCCCGTTTCGCCCTCATCTAACCGTTGGTCGCCTGCGCGACCCCGTTCCGGCCTCGTTCATTCAGCAACTTGATCGTCTCCAGGCCAGCGTGGGACAGCGCACGGTGTCACTGCCTGTCAGGCAGATTACGCTGATACGCAGTGAGCTTGGTTCAGGTGGTGCGCGTTATACCCCCTGCTGTGTTGCACCCTTCGGTGGATAGCGGGGTACGGCAGGGCGGGGAATCACGGCGAGTCGCTGAGCGTTTACATAAAGAGAGCGAACGACTAGCAAAATTGTGGCTGGCACAGTATCGTTGTCGCATAATTAGCTGAGTATGATGGTTGGGCAGGGGAGTCGATGAAACAGCGTTATCACCAATCTTCAATTGGCTGGCAATTCTGGTAGCGGTCTCGGTGCGGGGGCAGTATTGCTCCCTGGTGATATGGATGTTGGAAACGCTACCAGAAGGAGTTACGCGATAATGACTGTGCAAGCAGCGCCGATTGATGAACGATTAGCCGCGATTGAAGCCCGCTTTGCTGAGCTTGACGAGTTGATGAGTGCGCCAGAAACGGCGAGTCAGCCTGCTAAACTGGCCGAATATGGTCGTGAGCGGGCGGAGATTGAGGAAGTTGTTGATGCATATCGGCAACTCAAGGAGATTGATCAGCAGATCGATGAAGCAACGTTGTTGGCCGACGATACTGCTGGTGATCGGGAAATAGCTGAACTGGCCGAAGCGGAACTAGCCGAATTGCAGCCAGCCCGTGAAACGATTTTGGAGCAGATTCGCACGTTACTGGTGCCGAAAGACCCGAACGACGAGAAGAACGTGATTGTAGAGATTCGTGCCGGGGCGGGTGGTGATGAGGCGGCGCTGTTTGCTGCTGAACTTTTCCGCCTCTACCAGAAATATGCTGACAAGCAGCACTGGAAAACTGAACTGCTATCGCTGAGTGAGATTGGGATTGGCGGCCTGAAAGAAGCGGTCTTTGAGGTACGCGGGAAGGGCGCGTATAGCCACTTACGTTTTGAGAGTGGCGTCCATCGGGTGCAGCGCGTGCCAGAGACTGAATCAAGCGGGCGCATTCATACGTCGACGGTCACGGTCGTGGTGTTGCCGGAGGCCGAGGAAGTTGACATTAAGATTGATGAGAACGACTTGCGTATCGATGTCTATCGCTCTGGCGGGAACGGCGGGCAGAGCGTGAATACTACCGATAGTGCAGTGCGGATCACCCACATCCCAACCGGGATGGTCGTTACCTGTCAGGATGAGAAATCGCAACTGAAGAATAAACTGAAGGCGATGACAGTGCTGCGTTCGCGGCTCTACGATATTGAGCAGCAACGCTTATCCCAGGAGCGGGGCGATGCTCGTCGCTCACAGGTTGGTAGTGGTGATCGGAGCGAGAAGATTCGCACCTACAACTTTCCGCAGGATCGCGTGACTGATCATCGGATCAAGGTCAATCTGAGCAATTTGCCTGGGGTGATGCAAGGTGAGATCGAGCCATTTATTCATGAATTACGGATGGTCGATCAGGCGGAACGCCTGCGGCACGCTGGCCTCAATTGAGTGATCCCAGCGAGCGGGCAATGCTGAGGGGGCTGGGGCAACAGTATGCCCCAGCCCTCAACGCCTTAACCACCGTACGGGCTGCACTCACCTGGGGCGTGGCCCAACTGGCGCAAACGAACAGCGAGTCGCCGCGCCTTGATGCGGAAGTGTTGTTGCGGCACGTCCTGGGCTGGGCGCGGCCTGCCTTCTTTGTCGGCCTTGATGCCTCGCTGTCTGTTGCCGATGCTGCTTCCTACGCCACGTTGATCGCCCAGCGGGCAACGGGTACTCCCGTTGCCTATCTTACTGGCAGCCGCGAATTTCTTGGGCTACCGTTCGCAGTGGGGCCAGGCGTATTGGTGCCACGCCCAGAGACTGAACTCTTGATTGAGTGGGTAGCGGCTCAGGCACAAACGACGGTCCATTGGCAACACCCCCTGATTGTGGATGTTGGAACGGGCAGTGGGGCAATCGCCCTGGGCCTGGCAACTTTGCTGCCCCAGGCCCAAGTGATTGGGATTGAGCGTTCGGCGCAGGCCCTGCGCTACGCCCGGATCAATCGTGCTGCCCTGGCGCTGGAGCAGCGGGTAAGTTTAGTGCAGGGGGATCTGCTGGCAGCAGTGAGGGCCGCTGATATTATCGTCGCGAATTTGCCGTATCTTCGTGATGAGCAATGGCACCCAGGAATCGCCCAGGAACCTGCTGAGGCGTTGTTCGCGGGTGTTGACGGGCTTGATCTCTATCGAGGATTACTGGGGCAGGCGCCCCAGGTGATACAGTCGCCTGGGTTGCTGGCGCTGGAGTGCGATCCAACCAATGCGGCGACGTTAGCGGCTCTTTGTGGGGCTGCCTTTCCCACAGCCGTGATCACTACGCACCGCGACCTTGCTGGACATGATCGCTTTGTGAGTGTAGAACGCTAGTATGGGAAGCGGGCTCCTTCAACAGCAGGATGCTGGATTGGTACAGCGATTGCCTTGCCTTCAACGATTTTCAGGTCTCCAAAAAGTGAGAAGAATCGAATATTGAGGGTTGGCCCATAACCGCCCGATACCTTGACTCGGCTATCCCCAAAGAGCGTTACTCCAGCGAGCTTTACCTGGGTATCGGGTGGCACTGCCAGTTCCAAATCACCAAAGAGCGAGATCACTGTTTGCGGGGCCGTGCTGAGTGAGAGATCGCGGGCTAGGTCGAACTTAAGATCGCCAAAGAGTGTGAATATCATCGTGATTCCCCCCTCCTGGTAGCGTGATCATCACCGCATACGATATGTACGCAGCGGAGGCGCGCCTGGATACATCGTCACTCCTCTGTGTCGGGGGCCTGATCCTCATAGCTAGGGAATTTGAAGCGCATCTCTTTGTTGAGCAGCCCACCTTGCCAGAGTGCGGCAATCTGCCGATTGTCAAGATGTTCCCCAGCAAAGACCGCCGGTAGGAGGAGATCGACGGCGGTCGCTTTGGAGAACATCCCACATGAAGCAACCCCGAAGATTGGCACCTGTGTTTGGTGATACGCCAGCCAAAACAGGCTACCAGGGTGGGCGGGCGCACCGAATCGCTCAATCGTGGCGTTGACTTGCGCTAGGCCGCCGAGCATGGGATCAAATGGGTCGAGGGCATTACCACCAGTAGCCAGGATCAGGTTGACGCCAGCGGCGAGTTGCTTGGCGAATGCCGTGCCAACGGCGGCAGGGTCATCAGCAACCTGATCAACAGCCGTAACCGTGCTGCCAAACCAGGCGATTTTGTCCCCTAGTCGCCCAATGACCCGCTCACGCTCGCGGTCAGCCAGAGCTTCTTTGATCACTACGCCTACCTGCAAAGGCATAAACGGCAGCACGCGGATGACACCAGCGGTAGCTGCGGCGAGTGTTTCGGCAGCGCGGATATTGGTTTCAGCAGCGATCAGCGGGGTAACTTTGACACCAGCTACGACCTCCCCTGGCTCGACCGTCATCCGATCATAGAGCGTGAAGATCGACACATCGGGCAGTTCATTCAGGGCTTGCATTGCGGCGAGATCGAAACGTAGCAAGCCCCGGGTGGTGGCGGTCAGGTTGTAGCGGCCTTCGACTGGCCCAGCGATCTTGACCCCTGCCCCCGCGACGGCATTGGCGAGCCGTAATGCGGCTTCTTCTTCAGGAAGATCGCCTGCCTCGGCAGCGACAAGGTGGATCGATGCTCCTTCGTATTCGCGTAGGGCGGCCAGATCTGGTTCAGTAATCTGCTGTCCTTTGCGGAGGAGCGTGCGTCGAGCGATCACCAGATCATGGGCGAGGGTCCAGCCCAACGCTTCGGCGTCGTCAAACTGTTGGGGGTTGAGTACGACTGCTTTCATCGTGGCTCCTTTGCCTTATCCTCAAGTCAGCCTTATTAGCAGTATACTGCCATTATCTGAAGACGGGTTGATCGGAAGGGACCTTGATGATGGCAGTGACTGCGGTGCCATTGCACCTGACAGAGTACGACCCCACCACGCGAATTATGACGGTGACGCTTAATCGACCAGAAAAGCGGAATTGCCTTTCCCTGGCCTTGATGGAGGAGTTAATCACCACGTTTCGGGAAATTGGTGCTCGCCGCGATGTGGCTGTGGTCATCCTCGCGGGCAATGGGCCAGCTTTTTCCGCTGGTCACGACCTGGCGGAAATGACTGGACG
>JBDHWF010000155.1:0-8485 GCA_039810045.1 Chloroflexia bacterium | reverse complement strand
AAAGAGCGGAGAGATCCATCGCTGATAGAAGGCGATCATTGCTAGCGGCACTTTTCTCATCAGCCAGCCCTCCTCAATGACAGTTCCGGGATAGTCTTCTACGCGATCTAACGCGGCAGATCACCTGGTGGTAACGGCGCGGGCAACAACAAACTGGCCCGCCCAAGTAACGATTCTACACTCGTGCGTAATGTGGCAAAGGACACCGTCGCCACCACAGGCCGCACAATGAAAAGACAGTCATAGCCGCGAGTGATCCGTTCAGCATGATCAAGTTGGCGCAGGATCTCGCGCAAGCGACGCTTGATCAGATTCCGCATCACCGCATTGCCTACCCGTTTACTGACGACAAAACCATAGCGATTCTGCTCCTGGTCATTTTGCAAAATCACACACGTCAAAAGCCGATCTCGCCAGGTCTGTCCGCGAGCGCGGACACGGGCGAAATCGGCCTGAGAACGAAGGCGAAGGCGGCGTTCCATTGGTGTGCTACCTTTATTGGTGCAACGACCTGCACACGACCGCTACCAGTGCAGTAGTCGCGCCTGTGCCAGGAACCACCCTAATGCCGCGCCAGCCCTTTTTTCATTGCTTTCCCGGTGCGCTGCTCACTGACCGTCAACACATGACGACCTTTGAGCCGCCGTCGTGCCAGGACATCACGTCCACTCTTACTGAACATTCGCTTCATAAATCCATGTTTCCGCAGCCGCGGGCGACGCTTTGGCTGCCAGGTGCGCTTGACCACGCTATCTCCCTACCTCTCTCGGTTCCTTATATCAAGATGCTGCCCCAACACGATCAGGGCGACAGACAACGCAAACCTCGCCGCGAACCGCAGCGGGGCGAAATGTGAGTATACGTGCCGTTATAGGGTCGTGTCAACGGTATTGCCCGCCACTGAGCCTCGGTTTATTCCGCATTGGCGGGCCAGCGGAGTGGCGCAAAACGCGCATAGGGTGGCAGGAGTTCCCCCAAAAGGGGCAATGCATACTCGCGAAAAGCGGGAGTCGTTGAGCGCCCATCAGCCCCAATAAACGCATCAGGTAAAAGTCGTTCAGTATTGGCAACCTGCGCCAGTGGCACCACACCATAGGTTATCTGATATGGATCGTTGGACACCCGTGTAAAGGTAATCATCTGGTCTGATTCGCCAGCAACGACCCGTTGCACGGCCTGTCGCCCTGCTTCTTCGGCCTCGGCCAAGTCAACCGACGATGCGGCCAAGATCGACATTCGCGCCATTGTGCCAGGTTTATCATAGCGCGCCCGTAACCCCAACTCTTCCTTGACTCGTTCAGTCAGCAATGGGGCGACACCAGGGTGATACTGGTGCCCAAAAGCATCGACAAAGCCCCGCTCGCCCCCACCGAGTGGTTGGCCGGTAGCATCACGTAACGTCTCTGGCACAATCGCCACACAATAGCCCTGATCACGAACGGTCGTGGCGATCTCCTCCAACAAGCCCTCAAACGACCTTGGTGGTCGCTCTGGCAACACGATCAGTTGGGGCGCATCGCGTGGGTCATTGCGCCAGAGGCCACACGCAGCGGCGACCCATCCAGCATTTCGGCCCATCACCTCAATGATTTTCACGGGGTAGAGTTGCGGGCTCGCCTCGGTATCGCGCCCCGCATCAACCGTCGATAGGGCCAGATAACGGGCCAGCGAGCCATAGCCCGGACAGTGGTCAGTATAGGGGAGATCGTTATCAATCGTCTTTGGCACGACCATCACCCGCAGATCATAATCCTGCTCGGTGGCGTACTGGTGCAGTCGATGGGCAGTATCTGACGAATCATTGCCGCCAATGTAGATGAAGTAGTGGATATTGTGGCGGCGTAAAAGCACTAACGCCTGTTCCAAGTCAGCATCGGTCACTTTATGTCGTCCAGTACCCAAAGCTGCTGATGGTGTGTGCCGTAACTGCGCCAGGGTTGTTGGGGCTTGCTGTCCTAAATCAAGCAAGTCTTGCTGCAACAGTCCTTCAATCCCGTTGCACATCCCCACCACTGCACCGATTTCGGGCGCAGCAGTGGCGGCAGCGATCACCCCGGCGAGGCTCGCATTGATGACGGCGGTCGCCCCGCCCGATTGCCCCACCAGCAGATTTCCGCGCCCGTACACAGTCAGCCCTTCACTATGCCCTAATTTTGCGGCGAGTATACACGGTTAATCACTTAATACGGGTGCGGATATTGTGGAGTAGGGGGAGCGGCCATTTGCAAGCGTGCTTGTAAGCGTCGTTGCAACATAATTCCTGAAACGATTGGCGCGGCAATATAGAGCGGAATCACGATTGGCAGCAGGCACAAGAGCAACCCAAGCGTCAGGACGGCCAGCACTGCAAAAGCCCCCCAGAAGAGCCAATAACCAACCATAATCGCCAGGCCCAGGCCTACTTCACCTGCCCAGAGATAGCCAACGCCCATAAACCCAAAGAAGCCCGGGATCATTTCGAGCAAGAGGCCAGTACCCGGATCTTTGAACCCCACTCCTGGCGGGGCATAGCTTGCTTCCGCCATTTGCTGCCCCTGCTGGGGTTGCGGGCGTTGGTGTACAAAGGGATCCTGGTACACCGCCGCAGCAAGGGCTGCGCCGCAATACTGGCACTGTGCTGCCCCATCGGGGTTCAGCTTGCCACAGGTTCGACATCCTACTGCCATCATCCACCTATGCAGTCATAATCGTAACTCTGGTTTGTCCCATCATCCACAAACATCGCACCCGTAGATACGCGCACGCCGCGATAACCGTTTCATGATCACTCTAGCAGGCCATTCCCCATCATCACAACCGTAAGAATAGCGCACTACACGGCAAGTTCGACAGAGGCGGGAGAAGCAGCCGGCGACTGCACATGATCAACAGCCCAAGAGAAATATCCCACAACAGCCAACAGTAAACAGAGTAAAACTCCACTCAGTACACTGAGCGCGCCCAGGGCAATCAGCAAGCCAAACCCGGTTGGCAAGGCGGCACACCAATAGCCCCACCGCCGGAACATCGCTGCCTTGTCCGGCGCATACCACGCCGCGAGGCAGAGCGCCGGTGCCGAAAAAGCACAGAATAGCGCTGGCAGAAGCACCAGAAAGGCAAACTGGCGCCCCAACAGAAAGGGATCCGCCAGGAGGAGCAAGGTCGTCAGGACGCCGCAACCGCCAATCGCTTCCAGCCCCCAGAGTGGTTGCCCGATAGTTCGACTGGCGGGCACAGCCAGCGCAGCAGGGGCGAGGAAACAAAGGAACGCCATCACCAGTCCACCGCCAGTAAGTCCACTATCACGGACGCCAAACCCCAGCCGGGCCAGGGCGATCACCACCCACCAGCAGGCCAGCGCCACCCCAATCGCTCTGCGCATCCCCCACCCCCCTTACACTCATCAGCAGCTGTTCTTCCCCAATGCAGGAGAGTCTACTGGGTGGGTCTAGGCAAATGCAAGGAGAAAGGCGCGAACGTTCGCGCCTTTCTCCTTGCATTTTTGTCAACCTATGCTAGTATAAGAATATGCTAGGCCAGCGTTGGTACCCTGGGGTAAATGCTGCCAGGGATAGTACGCTAGTGGTATCCTGGAAGAACACACGACGACGTATTCAGTCACTGTTGACAGTATTTATGGCTATGTCGGTGTACGCGAGCATGATCGCCAGAGCTGAAGGAGAGATCGATGTTTCGGCGCGAGAAAGATACTAAACTCGACAACGAGGGACTACGCCGAATGCGCGAGGCGATTCGGCAACGGATCGACCAGGAAGAGCTAGACGGGTCAAAGGAGCAGCCCGAAGCGGAAGCGGCCTATCCCACCCAACCAGCAGAAACATTTACACCACCGTCAACCTCATACGAACCAGTTGGGCACGAAGGCCAGGCCCGTTCAACGAACTTTTCCTTTCTTGAGCCATCGCACCAGGATCGGCCCCTGCCCACAGCCGCAGCCACCGAATTTACGCCAGATGTGCAGTGGGAGCCAGTTACCGAGCAGGCTGCCGCTCCGAAAGTAACTACTGTTGCCGCTGGTACTGTCTGGCGCGGAACCCTCCAATCCACTGATTCAATCCAGATCGAGGGGGGCTTTGAGGGCGAAATTATTACCGCGAAAGAACTTTTTATTGCTGAAGGGGCCAAGGTTGAAGCCACCGTGCGGGCCACCACGATCATCGTCAGGGGGCAGCTCAACGGTCAGATCAACTGCCAGGAACGGCTCGAAATCTTCCCCTCAGGCCGGGTCTCAGGGCAACTCGATGCAGGGCGGTTTATTGTCCATGAAGGGGCATTCCTCGGCGGGCAGGTACGGATGCAGTCCGCCAGTAGTGCAACAACGACGACAGAGGATGGGCGACCAGTTTTGCAGCGAGTGCGCTAGAATAGTACAGCCAATGGTGCGCTAGCTGTGTTATCGTACCAAGGAGAGCGCAGCAGACCATTCTGGCGCGTCTGTTCTTGATAGAGGGGGGCATAAAGGATGACAACAGGGACCCCGCTACACGGTAGCACCGCCTTTGGCGAAGGGAGCATAGCTGGTGAGGAAAGCACCATTGACCGTAGCTCAGCCTTTGATGGGGTACTTCGCACCGCGAATAATCTTCGTGTCGAAGGCCATGCCAAAGGCGAGGTCTATTGTGATGGGACGCTGTACATTGCCGAGAGTGGTCAGGTTGATGCTCGTGTAGTATCAGCGAATATCACTGTCGCCGGGAGCCTCACTGGCGAAATTCTCTGCCAGGGGAAACTCCAGATTCTACCTTCTGGCCGCGTTTCTGGCCGCGTCGCTACTGCTGCACTCGTCATTCAAGAAGGGGCGATTTACGAAGGCGAGTTACGGATGTCAAATCTTGATGAGGAACCACAAGCCGCTTTAGAACCAGCTACGCAACCAGGGCCCACCAGCAGCTATACACCACCAGCGGTCGCTGACGATTCCGACGACGAACAGGAACAATAAGCCTACCAAGCACTCACTTAGGAGCATAGGTAGCATACCAGCCACATTCGTGGCTGGTATGCTTGTTCCTGCTCGCGCTAGTCCCCACGCACGCACCAGCTTACCCCTATTCATACGGATCATCCTGCGTGATCTTCTGGTACAGAAACTGCGTAGATGGCACCAATAGCGCAGCCGTGGAGGCAATGCAGGGAGAACAATGGATGGCGCCCAAACTCTTGATTGCCGAGGATGATAGCGACGTTGCCGAACTCGTCGCCTTTTCGGCGCGGATGACCTGGCCGGAGGTTGAAACACTGATTGCAGCCGATGGGCAAGAAGCCTTGCGCCTGTTTCATTCCGAGCATCCTGACCTTGTCATACTCGATGTTGCCATGCCCCCACCCAACGGATTTGAGGTCTGCCAGAAGATCCGCCAATTCTCTACAGTGCCAATCCTGATGCTTACAGCACACGAGGCCACGGTAGACAAAGTGCGCGCTCTCGACCTTGGAGCAGATGATTATCTGACCAAGCCATTCGATCACCTCGAACTTCTAGCCAGGCTACGCGCGCTGCTCCGGCGGGCAACCAAGCCAGCAACCAATGGCGAGAGTGATTTCGTTGCTGGCTGCTTGCGCATTAATTTTGCTACCCACGAAGTGCGGGTTAACGGTCAACTCGTCTCGCTGACTGGCACAGAATACCGCTTGCTTGAAGAACTCGTCCGTAACGTTGGCACCCCGATCCCGCATCAAGAGCTATTAGAACGGGTTTGGGGGCCAGAATATGTCAACCACATCCACTACATCAAAGTCTTTGTACGCCGCCTACGACAGAAGCTTCATGATAACCCTGAGCATCCACACTTTATTCAATCAGTCTGGGGAATCGGTTATCGCTTTATTCCCCCCCAGTAGTCGCGCAAACAATCAACTATCAGCAAAGGAGGGACCAATGGCTCGCGTGGTCTATACAATTGAAGTCAAAGTGCCAATCCGTACCGCCTATAACCAATGGACACAGTTCGAAGAGTTTCCGCATTTTATGGACAACATTGAGGCCGTGACCCAAGATGGTCCTAAGAAACTGCATTGGCGCGCCAATATCGCTGGACAAACCACCGAATGGGACGCCGAGATCACCGAGCAAGTCCCTGATCAGCGCATCGCCTGGAGCAGCACCAGCGGCGCAACCAATGCCGGTGTCGTCACCTTTCACTTCATCGATCCGAATACTACACAGGTAACACTCCAACTTGACTTTACGCCAGAGGGCGCAGCCCAGAAAGTTGGCAGCACTTTAGGGTTACCACAAAAGCAAATCGCCGGAGATCTGGAACGCTTCAAGCGCTTTATTGAGGCGCGGGGACAGGAGACGGGGGGCTGGCGCGGCGAAATTGAACAGCAACCATAACCGCAATACTCAACCGAAAAACGAGCGAGGGGTGGAACACATAAACGTGTTCCACCCCTCCCCAGAGCGCTAGCCCCGGATTATCTGCGCTTAATGTCCTTCGTACTCACTCATATTGCGAGCGCCTGCATCGCGTAGGACATCTAAGGCTTCGTCGATCCGATTCGTGCGTAAAGCAACGAGGTAGGCCCCAGTACCAAGTTCACCAGTGAAGTAGCTTAGGTCTTCCTCAGGCACACGGATTCCGGCCACAGAGCCACCCCAGGCTCCCAGGACAGCCCCGATCACCCCAAAGATCCCCAGCGCCATCATGGGCGAAGTCAGAAACGAGGAAAACCCCGGTGCTTCACGTAAGGCCAAGCCAGTGGCCGCACCACCCAGCGCGCCAATAACCAGGCCAATACCACTACCAAGATTTACCCGCGAGCCTGGATCCTGGTCGGTGCCAATCGCAACCTGCCCTTGTGTCCGCGTTGCCTCTGGTTCAGTTAGTGCCTGATTGTTCTCCTCAGAATAATCTGGGGCAATCGCCTCGGCCTCTTCGATACTTTTCGCCAATATGTTAATTGCTTCTGGCGAAAACCCATCAGCAATCAGCATCCCTCGCGCACGCTCAGCCCCTTCGGCATCAGCAAAAACTCCTACAATGACCTGTGAGCCATCAATCTGGAGTTCGGCCAGTTCATGAGTTGCACTCACCGCATCGCCCCCTCTGATTATCGCAACCGCACTATCAGGAATCCCCTACTCTCACTATTATACTTGCAGCGCGACAGAACACCAACGAGGCAACGATTACCCCAAGATCGAGCACAGCCTAAAGGCAAGCACCGAAAATGCTGCCGGGTAGGCGCGCCCCACTCTGTGGTACACAAATCACGGCACAATTCATGCTCACGGAAAGCAACGGATAAAGGATTGGGGGAAACGTATGCCAAACCAACAGACACCATCTGGCAAGCAAGCTCAGCATACCGAGGATCAGCCAACGCCAGAAAAACATAAGTCTCCAGATAAGACACCCGACGCCCATGAGCGCGACATTGAACATGGCGCAGAGCAATATTATCGGCAGGAAGATCCGCAGGCGGGTACCCTCAAAGAAGGGGCGACGCCAAAAGCGCCGGGGAAAGTTCGGCGAGGCCATAATGCAACCTGAGTTGCCTTGAGTAGGTAGGAATATTAATGGGTACTGCCGCGTGACCACAACAACAGCTTGCTTCGATATTCCTGGCGGGCAGCTGCATTACCAGATCGCTGGAGCGGGAGCACCGCTTGTCTTTTTACATGGCTTTACGCTGGATCATCGCGTCTGGGCACAGCAAATCGCGCCATTCGCCGCGCACTACCAGGTAATCACCTATGACCTGCGCGGTTTTGGTCGGTCCACGGTACCCAACGCCACGCCGTATGATCATTGTACCGATCTCCTGGCCTTGCTCGATCATCTCCAGCTCGACACGATAACGGCGCTGATTGGCCTATCGTTGGGTGGGGAGATCGCGCTCGAAATGGCGTTAGCGCATCGATCCAGGCTGCGGTCACTCGTCCTGGTCGATGCAATGATTGGCGGCTATCAATGGTCAGCAGCGTGGCAAACAATGACCAATCCAATCTGGAAAGTTGCCCGCACGGAAGGTATTGCGGCGGCCAAAGCTCATTGGATCAAGCACCCTGGCTTATTTGGCCCACTGCAAGCACAGCCAGTAGCGCTCGCTGCACTCAACGCCATGATCGCTGATTACTCTGGCTGGCACTGGGTCAATCGCGATCCACGACAACTGCCCACCCCGCCAGCGCTCACCCGCCTGCCCGAGATTACCGTACCCACTCTGATTATTACGGGCGAGCGTGATAGTGCTGACTTCCTGGCCCAGGCCGCGCTGCTGCAAACCGAGATACCCACTGCACAACGCCGGACTATTGCTGATGCAGGGCATCTACCCAATCTGGAGACTCCAGCAGAGTTCAACCAGATCCTTTTTGATTTTCTTCGCACTGTGCCAGACGCACCAGCCTGCAACGCTAGTTAAGCAGCGTTCAAGGATGAATGGGACCATAGTCATCGCCGATAGAAGCGGTATATAAGGATAGTGATGGAGACACAGGAGCAACAGGAGTCGCTGATCGCCCACCGCGCTTATCGAG